>NZ_CP189593.1:3600000-3900000 GCF_050157035.1 Pseudarthrobacter sp. N5 | reverse complement strand
CAGAAGGGTGCGGACCGTACGGCAAGCACCAGTATTTCTTTTGCCGGGTCCCTCCGCGGCACCACGATCGGCCTGCGTGAACCCAACGGCGAGGTCATTGATGTGCGGGTCCCGGCCGGCATCAAGGACGGCCAGAAGGTCCGCGTCCGCGGCAAAGGCCAGCCCGGTCAGGCCGGAAACGGTGACCTGATGGTCGCCGTTTCGGTGAAGTCACACGATTTCTACACGCGCGACGGCGACAACCTCCGCATCCATGTGCCGGTGTCCTTCCCGGAAGCTGCCTTGGGCGCCGATATTGAGGTGCCCACCATCGACGGAGAGAAGGTCAAGGTCCGTGTCCCTGCCGGCACACCTTCCGGACGTACTCTCCGGGTCAAGGGCCGCGGTGTGAAAACCGCCAAGGTGACCGGCGATCTGCTGGTCACAATCGACGTCGCGGTTCCGCAGAACCTGAGCAAGGAAGCGGAGGAAGCCGTCAAGGCCTTCGCCGCTGCCACTGCCGGTGCGGACCTGCGCGAAGGCCTGGCAGCCAAAGCCAGGTTGTAGGGACTGAAAACCAGCCATGGACATCAACTTCGACCAGCCGATCTTTGTGATCTCCGTGGCTGCGGAGCTGGCCGATATGCACCCGCAGACGCTGCGGCAGTATGACCGGCTGGGCATTGTTTCGCCGAGTCGGGCGCCGGGGAAGTCCCGCCGCTACTCGCAGCGGGATATCAACATGCTGCGCGAAGTGCAGCGTCTGTCCCACGAAGGTGTCTCGCTGGAAGGCATCAAGCGGATCCTTGAGCTGGAAAACCAGGTGGCTGCGCTGCAACGGAGGGTGGGCGAACTGACTGAGGAGCTGGGCCGCCGTCGTGCCCCGCTTGATTCGCGGATCTTTGCGGCCGGCACCGCCGGTGATGTTGTCAGCTTGGCACGCGGGCAACGGCCCAGGGCGCGGTCCCAAGCCGTGGTGGTATGGCGGCCGCGCAGCCCGGGCGAGTAGGACGCACATCTTGCGGATGTCTCTCAACCGGGACGCCGGCACTTCAGAGGGAAGCATGGCCCCCGCCGGCCCTGGATGCTGACGTCCGGAAGGTGCGGACGTGCCCTCCCGAGGTCTGTGTTCCCTACGCTCGTGCGGTTTTCAGGAGTATGATGTGGACGTCGGCAAGGATTCCGACGACTCCTTGCCGATAGGCCGGTTCTCCATCAGAAGAACCGGCAACCAGCGTGAATGGGAGGACTTATGACCACCGCTTCGCACCCCGCCCAACACCACATGATGGGGTTGACGCTTCACAACACCGCCATGGGCGTTGGCGCGGTATTTCTGCTGGTTGGCGTCCTGGGGTTCATCCCGGGAATCACCACCAATTACGGCGCCATGACCTTTGCGGGACATGAGTCCGGCGCCATGCTTCTTGGAGTCTTCCAAGTGTCCGTGCTGCACAACATCGTCCACCTGCTCTTCGGTGTGGCCGGCGTTGCCATGGCGCGGACGGGCCAAATGGCCCGCTGGTTCCTTCTTGGCGGCGGCGCCGTGTACGTGGTCCTTTGGATCTACGGCCTTGTCATCGACATGAAGGCGGGCGCCAACATTATCCCATTCAATTCCGCCGACAACTGGCTGCACCTGATCCTCGGCGTCGCCATGATCGGGTTGGGCGTCTGGCTCGGCAGGGATGCCATGGAGAAAATGAAGGGACGGGCCAAGTAGCGCCTTCCACGGTTTGTGGAAAACCGACGACGGCGGCCGTCCCCCGGGCAGGAAGTCTGCTGGTGGGGACGGTCGCCGTTTCGGTGAAGTACCAGGATTTCTACACGCAGCCAAAGCCGGAGCGTTCCCAAGCCGTGATGGTTTGAAGGTCCCGGGGCCCGGGCGAGGTTCTTCAGGGTCGCGATAGGGAGGCCAGCTGCACGGGGCAGCTTTGCTCTGTCCAAGTGCCGGTCAAAGCGGGATTTTCCGAGTTCTGCCCTCCAGGTCCACAACGCGCCTGACCAGCAGCTTGAGTTCACCGGCGTCGATGCTGGTGAGGTCGCCCTCGGTGACCGGGGCTGCCGGGTGCAGCGTTGGGACTTCGCTGCCGGGCGTTCCGCTGCCTTTGACGCTGACCGTGCTGGGGCGCGGCTCCAGCTTGCCGTCCACCTCCACGAACTGCTCTGCTTCCTCTTGGCCTGTGAGCATGGCAGCGACAACGGCGTTCACATAGACCGGATCGGCGCAGGCGTCGTAAACCCACCTCTTGCCCAAGACGGAGTGTTCCATGGTGCCGACCAGGGAAGCCTCGGCGCCGGGCAGCTCGGAACCCCGGTAGCTCAGCGGTATCTGATAGATGTTGCCGCCATGGCAGACCAGATGGGTCTCAAGGCCGACTTCGCCATCCGGGTCATCAAGTCGGTACGCACCGAGCAGCCCCGGCTGCACGGAGTCATCCCGGGTGAACCACGGCTGCTGAGGCAGGTACTGCTCGATGAGTTGCAGCTTGAAATACAGTGCCGCGTCTCCCATTCCGTACGGCTCTGTACCTACAATTAACTGTCGGCCCCCATGGCATTCACGTCGACGGGGGCGGCCAAATAAGGAGAACTACCATGGGTTTAGGTGACAAGATCCATAACGCTGCCGAGAAACTCCACGGCAAGAGCAAAGAAGCAATCGGCGGTGCCACCGGCAACCGTCGGATGAAGGCCGAGGGCAAAGGACACCATGTCAAAGCCGATCTGAAGCAGGCCGGCGAAAAAGTCAAAGACGCCTTCAAGAGACACTGATACGAGCAACCAGACGGCGGAGGCGGTCAGGCCGAAACCGCTGGCCTGAGGCTTATCAGGAACACCCCAGAGGCCCGACGGATAACCGTCGGGCCCCTGGGGTTCTCATTGCGACGTTGTGGCTACACGGCCGCCGCCTTGACCCGCTCGTCTTCCGCGTCGCCGTCGAGCTCGAGCGTGGCAACCGGGGCTTCGACGCGGCGCTTTGGAATGAGTGCCACGGCGCCGGCCGCCACAACAGCGATTCCGGCGAAGATGGCGAAGTTGTATTCGAACGGCAGTTTCGCGTTGCCGATCCAGCCGCCGATCAGCGGTCCGGAGATCGCGCCGATGCGGGCGAAGCTCAGTGCCCAGCCAGTTGCTGTGCCGCGGATCTTGGCCGGGTAGTAGTCGGCGATGTAGCCCGTGAGGACCAGCGAGGTGGAAATGGATCCGATGCCGGCGAATGCGACGAACACCAGGTTCACCACCATGTTGTTGGGGAACATCAGCAGCATGATGCCCAGACCGCCGAGCACGTAGAACACCACCAGAATCAGCTTCTGGCCGTACTTGTCTGCGGCGCGGCCCAGGACCAGGCCTCCGACGGCGGACGCGAGGCTAAACACCAGCAGGAAGGTCAGCGACGAGCCGAGGTCGTAGCCGGCCTGCTTCATGATCGATGGCAGCCAGGTGTTCAATCCGTAGACCAGGACCATGCCGCAGAACAGCGCGATCCAGAAAAACACGGTGGACCGCAGGTACTTCGGGGAGAACATGATGGTGATGGTCTTCCACCAGGGTGCAGACTCGCCCTTGGGAGTTGCCGCCATGGCTGACACGGGTGCGTATTCGCTGATGTTCAGCTTGACCGCGAGCGCCTGGGCCTCTTTCCGGCGCCCCTTGGATTCGAGATACTCCAGGGACTCGGGAAGCAGCTTCCAGATGATGGGCAGCAACACGATGGGCAGTGCGCCGAAGCCGATCACCCAGCGCCATCCCGCCGTCGGAAGTATAAAGAGTGCCACCAGCGCCGCGGCGACGATGCCCAGGGAGTACCCGGAGTACATCAGTCCGTAGTTGAAGGAGCGCCTCTTCGGTGCCGAGTACTCGATGGTCAGCGCAGCCGCCACCGGGATGACACCGCCCATTCCCAAACCGCCCACAAGCCGGAAGAGCCCGAACATTTCGGGAGTCGTGGCCAGAGCCGCTCCGGCCTGGGTGAGCGTGAAGATCACCATCGATGCCAGGATCATTTTCTTGCGGCCCACGATGTCGCTGAGCGTGCCGATGAACAGCGCTCCGATCAGCATGCCCACCAAGGCGTATGCGCCGAGCCCGCCGAGCTGCAGCGGGGTCAGGCTCCATGCCTTGTATTCCGCCAACGCAGGGAGCACCGCTCCCAGGACTCCGACGTCGTAGCCTTCGGCGAGAATCGCCAGCCAACAACAGAACAGGACTATTCCTGTGGTCCGGTTCGGCACGTTCCAATCATTTACGGGTGCGCTAGCCATAATGCCCTCAGTTCACTTTGGAGGTACGAGAGGTGGTGCGGATGGTGCGGGTGGTGCTGTACTACCGGGTAAGAACCGCCTCGGCCCCAGCCTTGGCGGGTGTCCATCGCAGGTGTGCGTTCAGTGCGTCGGACTCGGGCTCCTTCAGCAGCAGCGACAGCCGCGGGCGGACCGCATCAGTACGGGCGCTCGGCGGTTTGCGCCGGCCTACCCGGAACTGCGGAATCCACTGGGCCCCGGGTCCGCTGTAATCCTGCTCGGCAGCAGCATGCAGGGTCCACTGCGGGTCAAACAGGTGCGTACGGCCCAGTGCCACGAGGTCCGCCCTCCCTGCCAGGAGAACGGAATTGACGTCGTCGTAGCTGGAGATAGCTCCGACGGCGATCACGGCGACTCCCGCCGGGCCGGCCACTTCCTGGCGGATGCGGTCGGCGAACGGTGTCTGGTAGCTGCGGCCGTAGGCCGGCTTCTCTTCGCTGGCCACCTGGCCGGTGGAAACGTCGATGCCGGCGGCGCCGTGCGCGACGAACGCCCGGGCGATTTCCACTGAATCGTCGGAATCGTTGCCGCCTTCCATCCAGTCAGTCGCCGAGATGCGGACGGTGACAGGCTTGTCCGCCGGCCATGCTGCCCGGACCGCGTCGAAAACCTCCAAGGGGAAGCGCAGGCGGTTCTCCAGAGGGCCCCCGTACTCGTCGGTGCGGCGGTTGGAGACAGGCGAGAGGAAGGAGGAGAGCAGGTAGCCATGGGCGGCGTGGACCTCCAGGAGGTCAAAGCCGGCGTGCTCCGCGCGGCGGGTGGCCTCGACGAACCCGGCCTTGATCGCGTCCATGCCGCTGCGGTCGAGTTCACGCGGAGTCTGGCTGCCTGGGCCATAGGCCAGGGCGGAAGGACCTACAGCTTCCCAGTTCCCGGACTCCAGCGGCTCATCGATGCCCTCCCACATCAGCCGGGTGGACGCCTTGCGGCCGGCATGGCCGATCTGTGCGCCGATCTTGGCCGTCGAGTTGCCATGGACGAAGTCCACGATGGACTTCCAGCTGTCGCGCTGGCCGTCGGTGTACAGGCCGGTGCACCCGGGGGTGATGCGCCCTGCCCCGGACACACACACCATCTCCGTCATGACCAGCCCGGCCCCGCCGAGTGCCTTGGAGCCGAGATGGACCTTGTGGAAGTCGCCTGGAACGCCGTCGACCGCGGAGTACAGGTCCATGGGGGAGACCACGATCCGGTTCTTCAGTTCCAGCCCGCCGATCCGGTACGGCTGGAACATCGCAGGAGCCGTCTCGGTGAGACCCTGGGACTCGGCGAAATTCCGCTCCACGGACTCGGCGAATTCCGGATCGCGCAGCCGCAGGTTTTCCTGGGTGATGCGGCGGCTGCGCGTGAGCAGGTTGAACGCAAACTGCGTCGCGTCCTGGTCCTTGTACTGGCTGATCCGTTCGAACCACTCAAGGGAGGCCTGGGCGGCTCGCTGTGTGGATTCGACGACGGGGCGCCGCTCGGCCTCGTAGGCGGCCAGCGCAGCTTCCACGTCCGCGTGCTCGTGCAGGCAGGCGGCCAGGGCCAGCGAGTCCTCCATGGCCAGCTTGGTGCCGGAACCGATGGAGAAGTGGGCCGTGTGGGCGGCGTCGCCGAGCAGCACGATGTTCCCGTGCCGCCAGCTGCGGTTGCGCACCGTGGTGAAGTTCAGCCACTTGGAATTGTTGGCCAATACCTCGTAGCCGTCGAGCTCCTCGGCGAAGATTGACCGGATCTTGTCGATTGCCAGCTGGTCCGAAACGCCCGGGGCAAAGACGGCATCGGCAGTTTCGCCGAAGCCTGCGGCCGCCCACACCTCGGGGGACATCTCGACGATAAAGGTGGAGCCCTCATCGGAGTACGGGTAGCCGTGGATCTGCATCACCCCGTGCTCGGTCTCCTTAACGAAGAACTTGAACGCCTCGAACACCTGGTCGGTGCCCAGCCACATGAACTTGTTGGGCCGCGGATCCAGGTCCGGGCCGAACGAGTGCGCGTACGTTGCGCGGATCTGCGAGTTCACACCGTCGGAGGCGAGGACCAGGTCGTAGCCGGCCTCAAGTTCGGCGATCGGCGGGGCCATGGTGCTGAATCGCACGTCAACGCCGAGTTCGGCGCAGCGGCGCTGGAGCATCTCCAGCAGCTCCTTGCGGCTCATCGCCGCGAACCCTTGCCCCCCAACGGTCACGGTCTCGCCGCCGAAGTGCACGTCGATGTCCGACCAGCGGGCGAACCGCCGGCTCATGTACTCGGCCACAACGGCGTCGGCGTTTCCGATGCCACCGAGCGTCTCATCGGAGAACACGACGCCGAAACCGAAGGTGTCGCTGGCGGCGTTGCGTTCCCACAGGGTGATGTTGTGGGACGTGTCCAGCTGCTTCATCAGTGCTGCGAAGTACAGGCCTCCGGGGCCGCCTCCGACGATTGCGATTTTCATGGTGGTGCTCCTTCTCAGGCCTGGCACAGGCCTGCGGTCGCAAGCTGGTCTGGTTCGTTGTCGAGACGGTCACGCAGCTTGAAATGCTGCAGCTTGCCGCTGGGGTTGCGGGGCAGTTCGTGGACGAACCGGATGTCCCGCGGATACTTGTAGGGGGCGATCGTCTGTTTGACGAAGTCCTGGATGTCCTTGCGCTTGGCGGCGTCGCCTTCGACGCCGTCGCGCAGGACGATGAACGCGCAGACGACGCTGCCGCGTTCTTCGTCCTGGCGGCCGATGACGGCGTTTTCCACTACGTCCGGGTGCTGGTCGATGGCCGCTTCCACCTCGGGGGCGCCGATGTTGTAGCCGGAGGACACGATCATGTTGTCCGAGCGGGCCTCGTAAGTGAAGTACCCGTCCTCATCCTTCGTGAACGTATCCCCGGTGACGTTCCAGCCGTTGCAGACGTAGTTCGCCTGCCGCTCATCGTCGAGGTAACGGCACCCGGTGGGGCCGATCACGGCCAGCCGGCCGATCTGGTTGGGCCCGAGCTCCTCACCATCATGGTCGAGAATGGCGGCCCGGTACCCTGGCACGGCGAGGCCCGTGGTTCCGGGCCGGATGTCGTCGCCCGCAGCGGATATGAACACGTGCAGCAGCTCCGTGGCGCCGATGCCGTTGACAAGGCGGAGACCCGTGGCTGCGTGGACTGCTTCCCAGGTCTCCTTGGGCAGGTGTTCCCCGGCCGAAACGGCAATGCGCAGCTTGCGGAGCAGATCGCCGCGGCCTTCCTTGAGGATGGCACGGTAGGCGGTCGGCGCGGTTAAGAGGATGGTTGCCCCGGCGGCAGCCGCATTCTCGGCCAGTTCCACGGGCGCGGCCCGCTCGGTCAGCAGCGATGACGCACCGAAGCGCAGCGGGAAGACCACCAGTCCGCCGAGGCCGAACGTGAACGCCAGCGGCGGGGAACCCGCGAAGACATCATCCGCCGTGGGTTGGAGGATGTAGCGGGCGAAGGTGTCGGCGTTGGCCAGGATGTCCCGGTGGAAATGCATGGTCACCTTAGGCACACCGGTGGTGCCCGACGTCGGCCCAAGAAGAGCGACGTCGTCCGCGGCGGTCTGCACGGTGGCGAACTCGCCGCTCTTGGCGGCACAGCGGGCGATGAGGTCGGCGAGGTCGTCAGAGCCGTAGGAGAGGACCGCGACGTCGTCGCCGGCTGCTGCGTTCAGCTCATCCAAAAAACGATGGTCGGAGATCGCCACCGTCGGCCGGGTGCGCCCGATCAGCATGGCGACTTCGCTGGAGCGCAGCATCGGCATCGTCGTGACTACGACGGCGCCGGCCTTGAGCACGCCGAGCCAGGCTGCGACGATCCACGGGTTGTTGGGCCCGCGCAGCATCACGCGGTTGCCGGGGACCACACCGTAGTCCTCGGTGAGCACCTGGGCCACCTGATTGGACCGGAGCAGCAGCTCCCCGTAGGTCCACGTGGTGCCGTCAGGCGTGTGCAGCGCGGGGCGCCCGGCGCCGTGTGTTGCGACGGCGGCGTCGATGAGGACGGCCGCCGCGTTGAGCTGCTCGGGGTACTGCAGCTCCGGGAGGGTGAACTCGAGCGTCGGCCAGGTTGAGGCCGGCGGCAGATGGTCGCGGGTAAACGTGTCCACATGGGCCGATGTCGTCAATGTCATGGCCACTCCTTTCAGTGGTGCGGGTGGGTGGGTGCTGGTGCGGCTCAGGCGCCGCTGCGGATCATGCCCTCTTGAGCGACAGTGGCCAGGAGGCGTCCTTGCCGGTCGAAGAACCGGCCCATGGCCAGTCCCCGATTGCTCTGCCCGGACACCGCCTCCTGGGCGTAGAGCACCCACTCATCGGCGCGGCCGTCCCGGTGGAACCACATCGAGTGGTCCAAGCTGGCTGTCGTGAGTCCTGGTGCGGACCAGTGCAGCCCGTTGACCCGCAGCAGCGACTCAAGGATGGTGTAGTCGCAGACGTAGGCCAGGGCGGCGCGGTGCAGATCGGCGGTGGCACGTTCGTCGGCGGCGTCGGGCAACCGGTCGAATGCCTTGACCCAGACGGCCTGCTGCGGCAAAGCCTCGCCCTCTACCTCGACGTACACCGGTCCGGGAACGTGGCGCATGTCGAAGCTGCGCCCGGTAGCCCAGTATTCGGCGGCCGGGCCCTCGACGCCTTCCAGCACCTCGGCGGCACTGCTCAGGGATTCCGGCTCGACGGCGGCGGGCGCGTTCGGCTGGAAGTCCGGCCCGTCCTCGGGCACATGGAATGATGCTATCGCCGCGTAGACGGTCTTGCCGTTCTGGTGGCCGCGGACGCTGCGCGTGGAGTAACCGCGTCCGTCCCGCAGACGTTCCACCTCGTAGCGCACGGTCGCGCCGATATCAACGGGCCGCATGAAGTAGCTGTGCATGGAATGCAGGGTCCGGTCAGCGTCGACGGAGCGCATCATGGCGGCCGCGGCCTGGGCCACCATGTCGCCGCCGTAGGACTTGGGCCACGGAACGTACTGGGTGGTGGCTTCGTAGGCCTCGTCGTTAACCTGCGCCGGAACGCGGGTGAGCTCGATGGCCTTGAGGAACGTTTCCGACGTGAGCGTTCCGGTGGCCGGTGTTGTCGTATTCATCGCGGCTAGGCCCTGCGGAACTCGGCGAGGGTGTCGTCGGCAACGTCCTCGAGGTTGACCACCAGGTTCTCGGGGGTGCGGGCGGTCAGCCAGACGAGCTCCTGGGTGACGGACATATTGGCCTCGACGTGCGGCATGAACGGCGGGACGAACACCCAGTCGCCGGTCTTCATGTCCTGGAACTCGGAGTAATTCTCGCCGTAGTAGATGCGGCCGTGGCCGCGCAACACATATCCTCCGGTTTCTGCCTCGCCGTGGTGGTGCGGCAGGGAGCGGTAGCCGGGGACGTTGGAGACCTGGCCGAACCAGATCTTGGTGGCCGGGGTGTGCTGGATGGAGACGCCGGAAACACGGATGGCGTCGCCTGACTGTGCCGTGTTGGTGTCCTCCTCGCCAGCTCGGGTCACGACGGGGACAACCTTGCCGTCGGCTCCGGCGTAGATGGAGTTGTCGCCCTCGGTGCGGTACTCGGTGACGGTTTCGGTCATGATGCTCACTCCTCAGAGGTGGGTTTGGGTGGCTGCGCTGATGGCTTATGCCGCTGCGGACTCGGCTGCATGGTGGATCCGGACGCTGTTCTCCAGTCGTCCGATGCCGTCGATCTCGGTGGTGAGGACATCGCCGTCGTTAAGGAAGCGCGGCGGCTTCATCCCCATGCCCACTCCGCCAGGAGTGCCGGTGAGGACCAGGTCCCCGGGGCGCAGCGCGGTGAACTGGGAGATATATGAAAGGAGTCGCACGGGGCTGAACACCAGAGTGCTGGTGTTCCCCGACTGCACCAGCTCGTCGTTGACGTAACCACGGATGTCGAAATCGCCGTCGACGTCGTCGGCGGTTACCATAACGGGTCCCACCGGGGTGGTGGAATCAAAGGCTTTGCCCTGGAACCACTGCAGGGTGCGGTTCTGCCAGTCGCGCATGGAGACGTCGTTGGCGACGGTGTAGCCGGCAATGGCGTGCCGTGCCTGATCCTCGTCGGCTCGGAACAGCGTCGCGCCCACGACGACGGCCAGCTCGGCCTCCCAATCAACCTTCGAGCTGCCGTGTACTTCGATCGTGTCGGCTGCACCGGTCAGGGTATCCGCATACTTCGCGAAGAGCGTGGGGAACTCGGGCAGCTCCCGGCCCATCTCCCGGATGTGATCGCTGTAGTTCAGGCCACAGCAGATGACCTTCCCGGCCTGAGGCAGCAAGGGCGCCAACTCGGCGGCTGAGGCATGGACCATATCGGCGTCCGACGCCGCGGCAGCAATTGCTTCCACAGCATTCCGCCATTCCGGGTCAGACAGCAGAGCACCGACGTCGGTGGCCGGCAGCGGAAGGTAGGTGCCGGCACCCATGGCGAGGGCCGCCGTCGTACTGTTTCCGCCGGTCCGCAAAGTGGCCAGTTTCATCCGCTTCATTCCCTTCGATTCTGATGTCGACTTTATATGTCGACTTTTTTACGATCGTCACATATGCTCAAGGTAGCACGGTGGAAGGGATCTGCACAGGTCTTTTTCCGAAGTTTTTGAAGTCGCCATTTACGAGGAGGAACAGCATGAGCAACAAGACCATCAATCCCGAGTCGCTGCCCAAGCCGTCCGGCTATGCACACGGCATGCTTGCCGGGAATACCGTGTATCTGGGCGGGCAGACGGCGCTGGACAAGGAAATGAAGATCGTGCCGGGCGGCATCGTTGAACAGTTCAAGCAGGCATTTTCCAATGTCCTGACAACGCTGAAGGAGGCCGGGGGGCAGCCCGAGGATCTCGTCAGCGTGACCATCTATCTCACGGACGTGGATGACTACATGGCAAACGGACGCGAGATCGGGAAGCTCTGGCGCGAAATGGCGGGGTCGGAGTACCCGGCCATGGCAGGAATCGGCGTCACCCGGCTGTGGCAGAAAGAGGCCCTGATCGAGATCCAGGGCGTCGCGGTGATCCAGGGCCGCTAAGCGTCCGGACCGTGGATCAGACCGTGCGCGTGGGCCGCGGCGAGCGGGGCGATGAGCCGGTGCGTGGACAGAAACGTCCTCCGCGCGGCTGGCCCCTTCCAGTCATCCGGCAGGTATTCCAGCGGCAGGCTCGGGTCGCGGTACGGGAAGCGGCGCCACAAGGTCAGCATGGGAATGTAGTACCTGAAGGCTTCCCGCCGCAGCTCAGGGGTGGATGCCGCGAGGGCATCTTCCGGATTCTCCCCCAGCAGCGCGGTCCACTGCCAAGCGGCGTCACCATAGAGGGCTAGGAATTCGCCGAACTGCTCGTCCAAGGCGGCGAGATCCCACCACTGGGCAACCTTGGGCCGCATGGGGCCGTCGATCAGGTAGTCGCCCCGGAAGAAGTCGACGAACTGGCTGAGTCCCTTCGCTTCAAGCCGATTCTTTGCCTGGTCCAGAACAGGGGCCGGCGCGATCCACACGCCCGATGCCACGGATCCGAACCCGAGTCCGGAAAGCTCAGTGCGCAGCTGGTGCCGGCGGTTCCGCAAGGATTCCGGAACAGAAAAGATTGCCAGTGCCCACCCGTCCTCCGGGCTGGATCCTTCCGGGGCGAAGATTCTCTGGTCGCCTTCGTGGAAGACATCCATGACCTTTTCGGAGAGTTCATATTTGGCGACCTTGTTGGCGCGGACGCTCTGGAGGACTCCCTTCGCCTTCAGCCGTGAGACGGAAGACCGCACGCCCGGCGCATCGTAGCCAAGGTCTCCCAGCATCTCTATCAGCACGGAAACCGGCAGTGCGTCGCCCGCGTTGCGGCTGTATAGGCCGTAAATCGTGACGATGAGTTGCTGGTGACGTACCGGTGGAGCGGGGATCGCCATCATGGTTCGGAGGTCTCGATTCTGCTGTCGCCTAGCCAGTGTTGCCCTTCACCCCGAAGTGCGGTGGTCTGACGGATTCCATCATAGGCAACGAAGGCTTTCGTTCGCTGGATCGAAGACGCCGCCGTCAGTGTCCCTTGAACGCCTCAGCGAGCCACCAGGCGCCGCCGTCGGATGCGATGCGGGCATCAATGACCAGGGGGGTGTCCCTCGGCCCATCCACCCACGCGGTCACGCCTTCCAGATCGGCGATGGACCGGACCAGGAGGCCGGTTGCCCCATAGCCACGGGCGATCGAGGCGATGTCCACCTGCGGGAACGTAACCACGTCCAGATCGGCCTCATCGGCGGTGAAATGGTGCACCTCGGCACCATAGGCAGAATCGTTGTAGACGATCGCCACCAGCGGGATGCGCTCGCGGACAACCGTCTCCAGTTCGGCGATGGACATCAGGAATCCGCCGTCTCCCGCGCCGAGCACGGGGAGCCGGTCGGGACGGGCGATGGCTGCACCAATGGCCGAGTAGAGGCCCATGCCGATGGACTGGAAGGCCTGGGTAAAGCAGAAACCGAACTCGTCCGGGACGGACAGATAGGTACTGGGATAGCCCATGAAGTTTCCGGAGTCGATCGAGACGATCCGCTCGGCGGGAAGGAGTTTGTCGAGCTCGCGGCTGAGCACGCGGGGGTCGATGCCTTCCGGCGTTGAGATGTCGCCCGTATCGACGGAATTCCAGCGCGCGTTTTCGGAGATGGCCATCTCCATCTCCGGAGTGCGAAGTCCCGTGGCGCGGTGGCCGGAGGAGCGTAGGGCCTCTAGCACTGCGGCGGCCGTCTGCGCCGAGTCTCCGAGCACGCCGAGATCAATGGGCCGGTTGGCGCCCAGTCCCGAGTCCTCGATGTCAACTTGGGCCACCCGCGCGGAGGTTCCGATCAGCGATCCATGGCGCATTGTCCACATATTCAGGGCGCATCCGAAGCCGACGATCAGATCGGCGTCGGCAATCGTGGACGCCGTGAACGGGGAGGAGAAGCCGCCGGAAATGCCAAGGTTGTACGGATTGCCCATGAAGAGTCCGTGCGCGACGGCGGAGGTTGCCACGAGTGCGCCGCTCGCCTCCGCGAGGGCAGCGATTTCGGGGCCGGCTGCGCGGCCTCCGCGACCGGCGATGAACACGGGGCGTTCGGCAGAGCGGATGAGGGCGGCCAGGGCGCGGACGGCTTCGTCGTTCGGTTTCACCGGCCGGGGCGTGGGTACAGCTACGGCGCTGCCGCGGCTGAGGGATGCCGCAGCGGCCTGGATGTCGGTTGGCAAGGAGAGAACCACCGTGCGGCGTTCGTTGACGGCCGTGCGGAACGCGCGCATGGTGTCCGCCATGGCGCTCTCGGCGGTGTGGATGCGTTCGGCGACCGCGCCGACGCTGCGGGCCAGCGCATCCTGGTCGATGTTGAAGTTGGAGCGGATGGCCGAGGCCGCGGTGTCAGCGGTGAGCACGATCATGGGAGTGCGGCTCTTTGCGGCTTCGCCGATGCCGGTAACGGCATTGCTCAGGCCGCAGCCCTGGTGGGTGGAGACGATGCCAACTTTTCCGGACATTCGGCCGTAGGCGTCCGCCATCGTGGCAGCTCCGCCTTCGTGGCGGGCGGCGGTGAACGGGACGCCGTGCCGGCGGAGCGCGTTGGTGACCACGAAGTTGCCGCTGCCCACCACTCCAAAAACGTGGCCGACGCCGAGCTGGGCAAGCGTCTGCCCGACAAGTTCAGCAACCGTGACCGGCGTCCGGGCCTCATGGTGGTCTTCCGTTGTTTCCGTGGCGGACTCTTCGGAGGTGGCGGACATGGAGGTCTCCTTAGGCGAGTCGGACGAGGTGATTAGTAGGTGTCAGCGGGGCGGGACTGAGGGCTTCGCGGATATGCGCCGGCCAAGGTTGGGCGGCAGCGGCACCGGCCGGGACATGCACAGTGGTCCACGTTCCGTATGCGGCGAGCCCTCCCATGGATTTGGCGTGGGCTTGGCCGTGGACCTCGAAAGCGAAGGTCATGGAGGTGCGGCCCAGATTCTGCACCTCCACGGTTGCGGTCACCCGCTGGCCGAACCACAGTTTGGCCTTGAAGTTGACCACCTGCTGAACCCGGGGCGCGCTCGGAAAATAGTCCGGAAGGTCCAGGCCAATAAATAGTTCTGCCTCGGCGGACTCCACCCAGCGCATGATCGCAGAGTTGTGCTGGTGGCCGGAAGCGTCAGTGTCCACCCATTCGACAGTGCGTTCGATGCTTGCGTGCGGCCTTGACGGTACTTGGACGTCATTCATGGCGACCCTTTCGGTGAGTGAAATGGATTCACTCCACCATTGAAGGATATATCGAAAAAATGACGATCGTCTACAAGTTGCCATAGCTTGCCGGAAAATCTTTGGCGGCCGCAGCCGCGTTGGACCAAGTCAGGGTGGCGGCCCCGCCCACACGATTTAGAGGACCGGGCCACCTAGATTCGAGGCCCTCAGTGCGGCCGCATCGTCTGGCTGTCGGTCCCTTTCATGGGCCGACAGGTAGGCCCCGGCGATCGTCAAGGATGCGCCTTGGCCTGCTTGAAGCGAGACAGCCGCGGCGGCATCGCCGAGTGGAACCATCCTGCTCCGCCGCCACTCGCGTATCCGGATCTGACCAACCTGCTCGAAGTAGAAGCGCTCGGGTGCAAGCCTCTACAGCTATGCAGTGCGTTGGACGCTGCTCGACGTCAGCAAAGTCCGCGTGGCTCCGCTGTCAGCAGGCGTGTTCGAATACCCGGAAGAAAATGGCCGGCGCATCCTCCGGGGCCTGGCCTTTGTCCAGGAGTTTCCCGAGGACAGCGCGTGGGCCCACCCCGTCGACGGCCTCGTTGCCTATGTCGACGTCGTCAGCAAAACGGTGACCCAGGTCCTGGACACAGGCGCCGTCCCGGTTCCGGAAGAACACGGCAACTACACAGACCCCGAGCTGACGGGACCGCTGCGCACCACGCAGAAGCCCATCAACATCACCCAGCCGGAAGGACCGAGCTTCACCGTCACCGGCGGCAACCACGTCGAATGGGAAAAATGGAGCCTGGACATCGGCTTCGACGTCCGCGAAGGGGTGGTCCTAAACAACATAGCGTTCCGGGACAGTGGCCGGAAACGGCCCACCATCAACAGGGCGTCCATCGCGGAGATGGTGGTTCCCTACGGAGACCCGTCGCCTATTCGTTCCTGGCAGAACTACTTCGACACCGGCGAGTACCTGGTGGGTCAGTACGCCAACTCCTTGGAACTCGGATGCGACTGCTTGGGCGAGATCACATACCTGAGCCCGGTCATCAGCGATGCCTTGGGGAATCCCCGCGAAATCCGCAATGGCATCTGCATGCACGAGGAAGACTGGGGCATCCTGACCAAGCACAGCGATCTCTGGTCGGGCATCAACTACACCCGCCGGAACCGCCGTATAGTGATTTCCTGCTTCACCACCGTCGGCAACTACGACTACGGCTTCTACTGGTACCTCTACCTGGACGGCACCATCGAATTCGAGGCGAAGGCCACGGGCGTCGTCTTCACCAGTAGGTACCCGGATGGGGGATCCGCGAATATCTCGCAGCTGGCACCCGGTTTGGGCGCGCCG
Source organism: Pseudarthrobacter sp. N5 (assembly GCF_050157035.1). Lineage (GTDB taxonomy): Bacteria > Actinomycetota > Actinomycetes > Actinomycetales > Micrococcaceae > Arthrobacter. The sequence continues at coordinate 3,884,228 of NZ_CP189593.1, read as the reverse complement.
TTCCATCAGCACCTGTTCAGCGCGCGCCTGGACATGGCGATCGACGGCTTTGCCAACCGCGTTGAAGAAGAGGACATTGTCCGGCAGGCAATGGGCGAAGGCAACGAGCGGGGCAACGCGTTTTCCCGGAAAAGCACTGTGCTGGCCCGCGAGTCCGAGGGTGCCCGCGAAGCTGACGCACGTGTCGGGCGGACGTGGGTCATCTCCAACCCCGAGTCAAAGAACCGCCTCGGCGAGCCCGTGGGCTATAAGCTCCACGCCCAGGGCCAGCCGACGCTGCTCGCGGACCCGGGCTCGTCCATCGCACGGCGCGCAGCCTTTGCCACCAAAGATTTGTGGGTCACACGATTCGCTGAGGAGGAACGGTACCCCACGGGGGATTTCGTAAACCAGCACTCCGGGGGAGCCGGCCTGCCGGCCCACATCGCCCAGGACCGCGAGATTGACGGCCAGGACATCGTCGTCTGGCACACCTTCGGGCTGACCCACTTCCCCCGGATTGAGGACTGGCCCATCATGCCTGTCGACACTGTGGGGTTCAAGCTGCGTCCTGAGGGGTTCTTTGACCGCAGCCCCGTGCTGGATGTTCCTGCTTCCGCAGGCATGGGGCCGGGTAACCGGCCCCATGCTCCACTCCCGGATGGTCGCCGCCGTGACGGCCGCGTCTTGTCTTGTGTACCTGTGGTTAGCCTTGGGGAATCACCATGCGCTTTGGCTGAATGTTTTGATGCTCGCCATGGCTGCCGTGTGTCTTCCTTGTTCCCTGCACATATGGCGACACGGCCGAGTCAGCGCGCTTCACAAGGTCATGGCCTCCGCATTGGCGATGACCGTCCTTCACACATTTCTGCTGCTCGCAGCGGGGCCGCCGGATCACAGCCACGCAACGTCCGCCGGGGCCGTGGCCGGAACGGCAACGTCCGCTGCCACGGCCTCGCTGGCAATAATCGCTGTGGAAATTACGACGGCGCTGGTCGCCGGCACGCTGGTTGCCCGGCTGCGGCTTCGGGTCGCAACGCCCACACAATGAAACCGAATTCACTTCCCGGCCCGTCAGTCGTTGAAGAGCCCGGCCAGGTCTTCCGCCGTGATGGAGCCGCCGGACAGCGCATCGCCTTCCATCACGTCCGCAAAAAGCTGCGACTTCCTGGCCTTCAGCGCCATGACTTTTTCCTCGATGGTGTCCTTGGCCACCAGCCGGTAGACCATCACGTTCCTGGCCTGGCCGATCCTGTGCGTCCGGTCCACGGCCTGCGCTTCAGACGCGGGGTTCCACCAAGGATCCAGCAGGAAGACGTAGTCCGCCTCCGTCAGGTTCAGGCCAAAACCGCCGGCCTTGAGGCTGATCAGGAACACCGGCGCCGTGCCGTTCTTGAACTCGTTCACCACATCGGTGCGGTTCCGGGTGCTTCCGTCGAGGTAACAGAACTCGATCTTCTCGTCGACGAGCCGCTCACGTACCTTCCCCAGGAAGCCGGTGAACTGGCTGAAAATCAGCGCACGGTGGCCCTCCGCCACCAGATCCTCCAGCTGCTCGAACAGTACATCGAGCTTGCTGGAGCGCACGCCGGACAGCGAGGGATCCACCAGGGAGGCATCCAGGCTCAGCTGCCGGAGCAGGGTCAGCGACTGGAAAATGGTGAAGCGGTTCTTGTTGACGTCGTCGATCAGGCCCAGGATCTTCTGGCGTTCGCGCTGCAGATGAGTCTGGTAGACCTTCTGGTGCCGGGGATTGAGCACCACCTCCAGGATCTGTTCCTGCTTGGGCGGCAGATCGTCCATGACCTGGTCCTTGGTGCGGCGCATCATCAGGGGACGGACCCGACGGCGAAGCTTGGCCAACTGCCCCTTGTCACCGTTCTTCTCCACCGGCTTTTGGTAATACTCGGCGAACCGTTTGGGGCTGGCAAAGAGCCCCGGCGCCACAATGGACGTGAGCGCCCAGAATTCCATCAGGTTGTTCTCCAGCGGTGTGCCGGTGATAGCCAGTTTGAAGCCGGCCGGCAGCTTGCGGGCACACTGGTACGCCTTGGACTGGTGGTTCTTCACGAATTGGGCTTCATCCAGCACCAGGCCGGCCCATTTCTTGGAGGCGTAGGCGTCGTAGTCGATCCTGAACAGTGCGTATGAGGTGATGATGATGTCCGCACCGGCCATGGCTTCGGCCGGATCCAGGCCGTTCTTGGCGAATGTCTCGCCCACGGTCCGCACCGTCAGGCCCGGAGCGAATCGGGCAGCCTCGGCCTGCCAGTTACCCACCACACTGGTGGGGGCCACCACCAAAAAGGGGGCATCGCCGTCGGACGTTCCACGGTCAGTGGCATGGTCCTTCGCCGCGCACATCAGCGCGAGTGCCTGCACGGTCTTGCCCAGGCCCATGTCGTCCGCGAGGACTCCGCCCAGGCCGTGCCGATACAGGAAGCTCAGCCAGTTGTAGCCTTCCAGCTGGTACGGGCGAAGCTCCGCGTTCAGCGATGCAGGAAGCGGAAGCCCTTTGACGCCGCCTTCGAGCAGCCCGCCCACTGCTTCACGCCACGCAGCAGCCTGCTCATCAACGATCCCCAGCTGGGCCAGTTCGTCCCAGAGCCCGGCCTGGAAGCGGCTGATCTGCAGGGGAGCGTCCTTGTTGTCCTGGAGTGAGCGGGCTTCGTCGATCAGCGCGCGGAGCTGGTGGAGCTCGGGCAGGTCCAGCGAGAAGTAGGCGCCGCTGGGCAGCAGCATGCGGGTCTGGCCCGCCGCGAGTGCGGAAAACAGCGCGGCGAAGGAGACGGGCTGGCCCTCCAGCGTAATCACAATGCCCAGGTCGAACCAGTCGCGGCTGTCCGTGGCTTTGGTGGAGATGGCCACCACCGGCGCTTCCGAGGCCTCCCGGTAATCGGCAATGTCGCCGGAGGTGTCCACCACAACGTCGGGCGTGTCCCGGAGCTGCGGAAGGACCTCCTCGGTAAAAGCCAGCGTGTCCAGGCCGCTCAATTCGGCGGACGCGGCGAGCCTCGGAGTACCCCAGCCGCTGGTGGTGGATTCGCCCAGCGCGGCCACCACCTCCCAGGGATAGCCCAGGCCCTCGAGGATGCGGGCCTCGGCAGGATCATCGCGGTAACCGTGATCGCCGGGATGGCGCCAAAGCGGCTGCGCCGTGACCAGGTTCCCGGATTTGTAGTGCCACTCCCAGTGCAGCCGGACCCGGTGATCGGCACCGTAGTTGGCCAGGAGCGACAGCGTTGGCACGGCCAGTGTGGGCAGCTCCACGGATTCATCGGACGCCGTGACCCGGGCGGCCTGCTTGAGTTTGGGATAGAAGCCGGTAAGGAAGCGGCTTTCGTCGCGCGCCGGGATGTGCAGGGTGCTGCCCGCCGTGACAAAGGTCAGCAGTTCCTCGCTGAGCCCGCTTTCGAGGGGAGCCAGCGTGATCACCTTGTCCCCGGCAACACCAGCGGCAATACCTGAAGCGCTACCTGCGGCAACACCTGCAGCAAGACCCGGCAGTGCGTCGCCGCCCGATGTCAGGAAAATCCCGTGCGCCGGTCGTCCGATCGTCCCTACGGATGCCGGGTCAACCACCACGCCCTCAACGGTGATGGTGGGCGCAAGCTCCAGCCCGCCGCCGTCGGACGTTTGATGTGCGGTGACAGCACCGTTAACAGCAGAGCCGAAACGGCTCAGATTGAGCCCGACGGAGGCGGGAGACTCCGCGAGCCGGACGGGCTCCTGCCCGCGGCTGTGGACAAGGGCGACGCCGATCTTCTGTGCCTCGACCAGCAGGCTCCACATGTTCTTGCCGGCGAAGGTGTTCAGGCTCAGCCAGAGTGCGGACGAGCTGTGCAGCCTGTTGGTGGCGACGGTGTGGGCGGCGAGGAACGACTGCATCCACTCCACGTGGGCCTCGTTGCACTCACGCCGGAAATTCAGGTAACTCAGGGTGTTCCAGGAGACGTCGCCGCGGATCCATTTGCCCTTGGTGCCCATAATCACGGGCCGGGCCTTGAGCTGGCGCACGCTGCGGAGCGGATCCCGGCGGCCTGTGTAGGAGAAGTGCGGGGCGGGCTCTTCCACCTCAAACTGGAGCGCCAGCGGGATGCCGTTGGTGGACTGGGTGATGCCCGGGCGCGAGATCAGCGGGCTCAGTGCCTGTTCCCAATCCGGCAGTTCAACACCGGCGTTCTGGCGTGACAGCCGCGATACTTCGGCGGGCGTCAGGAGCTGGACGCGGATGGCCGGGTTGTCCTCGGCAGCGAACAGGAGCGCGGCAACATGCTTGCAGTCCTTGCGGACCGGACAGCTGCAGACTCCTACGGTGCAGCTCCAGCCGCCTGCTTTCCGGACCAGCTTGGCCGTGGTGGAATACGGTACGTCTGCGCCGCCGCGGACTTTGCCGAGCATCAGGCCGGTGGCGCCGTCGAAGGACATCCCGGACACCCGGCTTCCCATGGCATAGGCAAGCCCGGCCGCGAGGGAACGGTCGTTGATTGCGGGAGTCTGTATTGCCAGTGCCGCACTCTCGTCCGGATGGGATGGCATGGTGCGCGCTACTTTCAGCAGGTCAAAAATCTGCAGGTTATCTGATCCATCTTAGCCAGCCGAAATGGCCCCTGAAACTTCGCCTGACGTTCACCTCCGCCTCAACCTCCGGGCGCGCACTGCGACGTACCGTGAAAGTGTCCTGAGTACCACCGGCTTTCAGCAGTGAGGATTTCCCATGACTACCAGCGAGTCCACCCTTCGGTACCCGACAGTACTGACCACCGATTGCATTGAAGCGGGCGACGAGGACGTGGTTGATGCGAATGTGAACGTGGTGAATGCCATGTACCAGGAGCTGCTCAACTCCGAGGAAATCGCGCCGAACGCCCTGCGCAGCTACTACGTGGACTTCTACCTGACGCAGTCCTTGGGCGGCGGCTTCGCCCAGTATGTCTTCACCGCGCCGGACCGGGAGGACCTGGACACCTACATCCGCGAAGGCCTTGAAGGCATGGGTGCCACCGCCCACCTGGAGCTGTTCAACCGCACCGTCGAAACGTTCGACGCCCTCACCGAGGACGACGCCGAGGCCTACCTTGACGGCGATCTGGACACCGAAGAGGAAAGCACCGCTGGCGTCCAGGCCATGGAAGAGCTCGACGGCGAATTCGAGGCACTGCTCGAAACCGAGGACATCAATGTGCTCAACGCCGCCTGGCTCCGCGGCCAGGAAGGCCGGCTGGCGCTGAACGAGGAAGAGCTGAGCGCGCACATCGCCCAGCGTGTGGCGCAGATCCCCGATCTCGAAGAGCGGCAGGCCGAGGCCGAGGCGGAAGAACGGGAGAACGCTCCGGAGTTCGAGGTCATCATCCGCGAACTGTGCGATGTTGCTGGCTACGCGCTGCAGAAGATCACCATGGGCGATCCCAACTATGAGCACAACGGCGAGACCATCCTGGCCTGGCACTTCACCACCGATCACGGTGATTTCATCATGGTGGAAGACGATGAAGAGGCGTACATGATCAACGCGGAGACCAAGGAAATCGTGGCCGCCGTGGAGTTCGAAGAGGCCGACGAGCTCGTCGAAGCGTAGTTCGGTCTGCGCAAGGCGGCAGTCATCCTCCGCGTGCTCGCTCGTTCCTCGATTGGACGCACGCTTCCGGATAATTGCCGCCTTGTCGCTTGCACACTTGCGCGCCGACGGGCTCCTGTCCGTCAGAAGTGCGTGTTTAGACTCGAGCGGTGCATGCGTACTGGGAGCTGGCGAAGTCATCGTTCCGACGCCACTCCACGTACCGTATCGCGGCCCTCTCCGGTGCTTTCACCAACTCCGTCTTCGGCCTGATCCGCGCGTCCCTGCTGCTCTCGGCGATCACGACGGCGGGCGGCCGCATCGGCGGCTACACCGCCGTTGAAGGGGCCACCTATGTCTGGCTCGGCCAGGCACTGCTGGCGCCACTGGGCCTGTTTGGCAGTGCCGAACTGGCCAACCGGGTCAAAAGCGGGGACATCGCCGTCGACCTTTCCCGTTCCGTGAACCTGACCGGCGCGTACTGGGCGCAGGACCTGGCCTGACAGTAACTGCTCGGCGTCATTTCCATCCTGGCCGCCCTCACACTGAACTTCCTGGGCTTCTTCATCATCAATCTGCAGGCGTTCTGGGTCCTGGAAATCCGCGGCTTCTGGCTGCTGTACATAACGGTCATGAACCTGCTGTCAGGTTTCCTGGTGCCCGTCACCTGGTTCCCGCAGTGGCTGCTGGACTTGCCCGTGCCACACCGTTCCCACGACATGAGCGACGTGCAGCGCCTCTGCCGGCGCGTTCTGGTGGTCGACGACGGCGCCATCGCCTTTGACGGGCCGCTGTCCGGTCTCGCTGAGGTGGCGGAAGCCGGGCGCACCATGGTGGTTGACCTTGCTACGCCCGTCTGCTCGGCCGGTGAGCTGCCTCTGCCTGTTGTCTGCTGCGGCCCTGCTGGCCGCGATCTCCGCGACTGCGGAAGTGGCGGATCTGTCCCTGCACGAGCCGGACATCGAACACCTGGTGCGGCAGCTCTACACCTCGGGGCGCTGAGTAGCTTCGCGGCCACCTCGGGATGCCGTGGCATCCGCAGGAAGAATTTTCAGCACACCGTAACTTTTGAGCTCGGCGCAGCGATGTAGAGGGAGTGTGGACCACGTTCACATCGCTTCATGGCCCGGTTCCACTAGGCCTGATGCACACTTGTTCGCCAAGCTTCGGAGGGTTTTATGTCCTTGTTCACTGTTTTTGCCACTAGTAAGGTTGCCGCGGGAGTTTTGGCTGCGGGCACGTTGGCGGTCGGTGGCACCGGCGTCGCCGCTGTTGCCGGCGCACTTCCCGCAGACGTCCAGCAGAGTGCCCACGAATTGCTTGGTGCCCCGGCCCCGCATGCAGGCGGAGTCTCCACCACCGCGACGGCGAAGGCAGCGGCGGCTGCCGATGGCAATGCGACCGTCACGGAATCCGGTGCCAAGGCTGACGCCAAGGTTTCCGGTTCATCGGCAGCTGCCGTGGGCGCGGACGCAGCCGGTGCGGCTGCCTTCGGCCTGTGCACCGCATTCGCGAACGGCGGGCTCAACGCAGGCTCCACCGGTTTCACTTCGCTCGCTGTTGCCGCAAACGGCGAAACGAACATCGAAGGCTACTGCGCCGAGGTATCCGCCAAGGGCCAGTCCGCCAGCCACAAGGCTGAGGTGGCCGGCTCGGGTTCGGCAAACGTGAAGGCCGCAGTGCCGGCAGTACCCGCGGCTCCGGCTGTTCCGGAACTGCCCGGCCAGGCATCCGTTCCTGCCGTTCCTGCCGTTCCGGCTGTGCCGTCACACGTGCCCACTGACGCAGTGGACGCTCCGTCCGTTGCCGGACGTCCGTAGCGCACCAGCTAGTGTGGACTGCGGGACTTTGCCCCACCGGCACGAGTCCCGCAGTCCAATAGGCGACGGCTACGGCCGCGCCGGAGACCGGGATGTGTGACTCTGCTGCCCGGGATGGAGGAGCCGCGGGTGCCTAACGCTTTGGCTGATGAAGACATCGATACATACGAAGACATGGACGGGGCTGACCCGGCCGTGCTTTTCGGTATTGTCTACCGCAGGCTATCCGGCGCCGTCCTGGGCTACCTTCGAGCGCGGGGTGTGGATGATCCCGAGGCCGTTACACAGGACGTGTTCCTGGCGTTCTTTCCGAAAATCGGGGATCTCAGCGGCGGAATCCAGGGAGCCAAGTCATTGGTGTTTTCGATCGCGCACGCCCGCATGGTGGATCATTACCGCCGCCGTGAACGCGCCCCGGACTTCAGCCCCTACGATGCTGCGGCGGATACGCGCAGCAGTGCCTCAGCAGAGGACCAGGCACTGGGACAGGCAGCCATCGGGGGCGCTTCCGTCCTGCTGGAGGGACTGAGTGGAGAGCATCGGGAAGTCCTGGCCCTGCGGGTTGTGGCGGACCTTTCCATCGAACAGGTTGCCGGCATCATGGGTAAATCTCCCGGCGCCGTCAAGCAGCTGCAGCGCCGGGCGCTCTGCAATCTCAGGGACCAGACGTTAAGAAGAAACAAGGCAGATCATGGGTAACACATCAGCATCCCGGGATGATCAGATCGTCGAGCGGCTGCTCGCCGAGACAGGATTCGACGACGGCGACGACGGCGACCTCGGGCTCCGCCACGTACTGCTGGGGCTGCGGACGCTGGCGGCCGAGCCGCCGCAGGCATCCGCGCAGGTGGCCGCACTCATGATCCCGGGGGCCACCGTTATTCCCGATGCCGATGCTGATGCTCGCGCCGAAACCAGCGAGCGTGCCGATGAACTGGCTGCCCGGCGCAGGATGAAGCGCCGCTTGGCGATCACCACGTTCTCAGTGGCACTTTCCTTGGCCGCCGGAGGCGCAGTTGCGGCTGCTTCCGATCAGGGTGTGCGTGACACCGTCGGCCAGCTGCACCACGCAGTTACCTCGTTCGTGACGGCCTTCACCGCAGGCCCCGGTGACAAATCCGCGGAGAATCCGGTACCCCAGCGCACCGCAGACAGCCAAGGCTCGGCAGGGCAGGCGCCGTCACCACCTGTTCCGGTACCGGCATCGGATGCTGCTACGCCAGCCACCAAAGGCAGGGGCGAGCCGTCGAAACTCCCTGTCCCGGCAATCTCCGGCACGGTGCATTTCCCGGGCTCGGAGCTTCCCGGCGCGCCGCTCCTCGGCTCGCCATTCCCCGGACAGCCCAGCCTGGGCAGTCCTTCAGTTCCGGCTGTTGAGCCGGGGATTGATCCATCCACCGGTCCTGCCCGGCTCTGGCCCGTCCCGACATCACCAGCAACACCCGCGCCCCTGTCGCCCCGAGCAGTTCCGTAAGGCACAGCAGTTCCGTAAGGCACAGCAGTTCCGTGGTGACTCTCGGGGCGTCCTCCGGAACCGAGGTGCGTGGTATCGGTAGCCGGTCAGTAGCCGCCCGCGGCCTGCTTCACCATCTCGCCAACCGGGCTCACGAGAAACCAGAAGCCGCCTACGCCCTGGCCCAGGATGTCTCCTGCGGCCTTGTCGTTGGCGAAGTGGTACAGCGGCATGCCATTGAGGGTTATCTGCTTTGCGCCGTCCGCCGTCGTGATGGTGCCGATCTTGCCAGTGACTCCTTCAACAGCGGGTGAACCGGACGTTGTGGTGACGGCCGGCCACATGGCCACACACGCGCCGGCACAGGAACTCTTGCCGGAATCCTTGACGTCCTTGGTGAAGGAGTAGATACTCATGCCCTTTGCATCCACTACAACGTTTCCGGCTTTTGAAGTCGCTGTCTTAAGCTCGACGGCGGCTGCCGGAGTTGAGGGGCCGGCTGACGGCGCGGGGCTCGACGCGGCGGGGCCCGACGCGGCCGGGCTCGACGCGGCGGGCGCAGACGAGGACGGGGTCCCGGGGCTTGAGCCACAACCCGTCAGTGTGGCTGCGAGAGCCAGAACGGTAAAACCTATACCCAGATACTTTTTCATGCAGGTTGCTCCTTGGCTGGTGCAGGGCGCCGGCAAACCCGACGGTAACCCCTAAGACGCCTCTAGGTAAAGAATGGTTCAAAGGCGGGTGAGCCGCGCGGTAGTGAACTCTTTTGCCCGAGTGGACGTCGTAACAGCCAGGATGCATCCGGAAGAGACAGCCCGGAAGAGACAGGAGGTGCAGTCATGCCGCTCGACGAAGATGTGGTGGCCGCGATCTACCGCGACCACGGGAGCGCCCTGCGACGGTTTGTGCTGAGTGCCTCCCGCGATCCCCAGCTGGCGGACGATGTCGTGCAGGAAACGGTGCTGCGCGTCTGGCAACAGGCGCCGGATATCACCGGCAGCCTCCGGAGCTACTTGTTCAGGACGGCCCGGAATATCATGATCGACAACTATCGCAAGGCCCAGCGCCGCCCGCAGGAAGCCATGGAACGGGACGTACCCGATCTGGCGGAGGCCGCGGAACGCGTTGATGGCCTGCTGAACCGGGTCCTCATGGAAGAGGCGTTGCTCCGGCTCAGCACTGAACACCGGGACGTTCTGGTGGCATTGCACTACCGCCGCTTCACCGTGAACGAGGCATCCATCCAACTCAACATTCCCAGCGGCACGGTCAAGTCGCGGGCTTTCTATGCAGTGCGGGCACTGCGGACAATTCTCGACGAAATGGGGGTGAAACGGTGAGTGATACCGAGCTGCACCAGCTATTGGGCGCCTACCTCCTGGGCGGGCTTGATCCCGCTGACGCTGCGCGCTTCGAAGCACATCTGACGGTTTGCGGCAGTTGCCGCGACGAGTTGGCAGAGCTGGAAAGCATTCCGGCGCTGCTGGATGCCCTCCCCGTGCCCGACGCCGTGGCGCTCACCGCCGCACGGCCCCGGGACGCCTCGCCGGCCGAGCCGGGCGTCGCAGTGCCCCCTGCTGTCCTCGTTCAGCTGGCCTCCCGCCGTCGGAGGTCCCGACGCCGGTGGGCAGCACTGATGGGGGCGGTCGCCGCGGCCTGCCTGGCACTGGGATTCGTCGCCGGACCGCTGCTGAACCGGCCGGCACCGCCGGACGCGCGCTACTCGGTCCAGGCCGGCAACGGACTGCAATTCAGTGTGGAGCTGGCCCGGAAAACCTGGGGCACGGAGCTGGCCGTGGACGGCCGGAGCATGCCGCAGAACGGAACGCTCTCGCTGTGGATCCGGGACCGCGATGGCAGCGAGGACCGGGCATGCGCCTGGACTGCGACGCCCAGCGGCAAGGTCAAGGTCACCGGGGCAACCCCGGTGCAGCTGGCCAGCATCGCCAGCGTTGAGCTGCGCAACGAGAGCCAACAAACGGTAGCCGTGATCACCGTTCCTGCTGGCTGAGCTCAGTGCCCGGGACTACTGGCCCCGGAACTACTGGGCCCGGAACTCGGCCACCAGCCCCGGGTCTTCGCACGCCCGGGCAAAGGCCTCGATCCGTTTCTCGATCTCGTGGCCCAGTAGCCAGCCGCCTATCCTCTCCGCAACGGGCCGCAACCAGGCCGGCCGGCAGGAGAAGGTGTACTTCCAGACGGCGCGGGTGCCGCCGTCGTCCGCAGTGAACCGCCAGCCGCCGCCGAAATTCGAGAAAAACCAGGGACCGGACACCATGGTCATGCCCACATTCCGCGGCGGCACAAACGAGACGTATTCGCTGACCATCACCAGGCCCATGCGCGAAACTGTTCGTGTCCGGACGCCCTTGCCGGCTGCCGTGGCGCCGTCCAGCCAGCCCTGGGCAGAAATGAAGGGGTCCCACTTGAGCCGGAATGCGCCCGTGGTCTGGGAGAAGGCGAATGCGGTGGCAGGATCGAGCTGTATGAGGCGTTCGGCGCGGACCTGGGGCATGATTCCACCCTACATTTTTGCGAGGCGGGACCGCATCGCCATGTACACGCCGTAGCAGATCAGGCCCACGCCCACGGCTGCCAGCAGGTAGATTCCGTAGGGCTGCCCTCGGAGGGCCTTCAGCGCGCCGTCCAGGCCAGTGGACTCTTCCGGATGGGCGCGGACCGTGGAAATGACGAAGAGTAATCCGACCAGCAGCAGCGCAATGCCCTTGGCTACATAGCCAACCAGTCCCAGCCCGCTCACCACGGTCCGGGCGGTTCCGGACGACGGCATCCGCAGCTGCTTTTCGAAGGATTTCCGGAAGCCCCGGACCGCGTAGAAAATCCCGGTAATGGCAATGGCGGCGCCCACCAGGACCAGCAGGACGACTCCGCCCGGTGCCTTGATGATGGTTAATGTCAGGTCACTGGACGACCGGCTGTTGTCCCCTCCTGAACCTTTGCCGCTGGCGAAGGACGCCAGTGTCACGGAAAAACCGATAAACACCAGTCCCTGGCCGGCGGCTTTGAGCTTTTTGCCGAGTTTCTTGCCCGCAGGGAGCCGGTTGTAGTCGAAGATAGCGTCGCTGATCTGCCAGAGCGCCAGTGCCACGCAGGCAGCGAAGCTGACCCACAGCAGCAGCGTCCCTGCGGGCTCGCTGGCCAGCTGCCCCACCGCTCCGCTGAAGTCGGCGCTTCCGCTGCCTCCCGCCGCCAACCGGATCGCGATGGATCCCACCAGCAGATGCAGAATGCCGCTCACGGCAAAACCAGCCCGTGCAACCAGTTCAAGCGCCCGCGAGTTGGTGACGTCCTCGGCAGTGTCCGCGGCCTGTTTCATTTCTTTTTTGATGATGCCGTCCTTAGTACGGGCACGATGGTGCGCAATTTCTGCGTGCCCCCACCACAAGCCAATCGTGCCACGCGATCGCGTTCCGGAATAGAGCGGAGGGCTCCGGCGACACCCTGACGGCCGCGTGGTGGCTGAGGGGCTGAAGCTGGCAGGGCATGGGCACTGATACGGCATTGGCAGTGATGCCCATGGCAGGGAACACAGCGCTGTGTAACGATATGTATCAGCGATAAACCGCACACTTCTCTGCTGAGACATCACGACTTTTTACGGCGCTGACGTCAGCCAGCTTCGCGCATTGGCCAACCAGAGGAGCAGGAGAAGCCCTCGGCCGGCCCCACCGGAAGCACCACGGGCCCAAGCTCGATCGAGAGGGGCGTGGACTGGCTCAGGGACAAGGCCGCAGCAGAAGCGCAGGCCCACCGGAAGGAACTGGAGGAGGGCCTGGACAGGATGTCCAAAGCCAGCGCCGAGGAACAGGCCAAATGGTGGGACAGTCTGTCCGCCGAGGACAAAAAGTACCTGATCGACGGTGAGGGCAAGGACGGGCCGTTCGCCAAGGCAGACATCCCGGTCTACAAAGAGACCGGATCGGCCAAGGTCGAAGCCCGGGTGCTCTGGGTTCACGGTGGCGCGGAGATGGGAACCGGGGTGGTGGAGAACGCCGACGGCTCGGCCACCATGAAGGTCCACGGAATCTTGGGACTTGGCGTCAACGAGGCATCAGGCAGCGTCGGCGACGTCAAGGATGTTGCCGGCAACCCGCCGGGCTACATCCTGGACACCATTGACGATGCCGCCGGCGGCAACGGTGCCACCGGCCACGAGGACAAGGCCAACGGCACGCTTTCGCTCGAGGTCAAGGGAGAATCCGGTGATGCTTCGGGATCCGCCAAGCTGGATCTGGCCTACGAAAAGAACATGACAGGGCACCGTGAAGATTGACATCGACTACACACCGGAGAACAAAGCAGTCATCCACAGCTACATGCGCAACGTGGCGCAGGGTAACACCGCAGGCGCCGCCGCAGACGCCGCCGCAGACGCGGCAAAGCTCTACGACGCAGGTTCGGCCACGGTCCAGGTCAACAGCGTGGTGAAGGCCGAGAGCGAGGCAGGCATTGATCTGAAGGCCGGCGAGGTCAAGGTCAGCACGGAAAACCAGACCACCACCAACGTCAGCACGTACTATAAGGTCCCGAACGACGGAAAACTCGAGCAGCTCTAGCATCCAAGGACCCAGCGGTATCACAGCCGCGGACTTTTGCTGAAGGAGCAACACCCATCATGTCAGTGCACATTGAATCACCGCTTGGCTTCACAGCCGATTTCCCCGAACACACCATGATCCCGGAAGATTCCACGGCCGGCCCGACACCGAACAGTATGGCCTCTTGGGCGACATCCTGGTGACGGTCATCAAGGACGACAACTCGGTCCAGGGCCCAGTGCAGATCACCGGCTGGGCACACCTGATGTCCGATTTCTATCTTGAAGAGCGCGGCGGCACACTGCTGACCGAAGGCGAACTGAACCTGCCCGGCAAAGCTGCGTACACCGTCGTGGTTGGTTACGGCGACGCCGACGGTTCGGCAAAAGCCGCCGCAACGGTAGGCGTCTGGCAGGAGAACCGCTTCATCGGTGTAGTAGTGATCTGGCCTTGCGTTAATCCGGAGATTGAACCTCGGATCAGCATGCTGAAGGACGTTGTGGGCGCCATCAGCGTCAGCTGACGCCCGATCTTGCCGGCGGCGGATCTACCTGACGCCGATATTGACTGACGCCGATGTTAACGGCGGCGGGTGCTATCGGCGCCGGTAGCAGAGATCGAAGACCAGCCGGCCAGCCTCGTGGGCTTTCCCTTCGAAACTGGTGAGGATGCGGCCGTCGAAGCGCGGTGCCCAGCCGCCTGCTTCATCCACGCCCTCGTTGGGGCCGGTGTGCTCCGTGCTGACGGGCGCCCGGCCTTCCTTGACGGGCGCGCCGCCCACCAGTGCCTCGACACCGGATTCCCAGACCTGGGTGAGCGGGCTGTCCGGGCCGCTGCGCTCGCCGTCGTGCATGTTTTCAAAGTCCGCAGCGCCGGCCAGCACCTCGCGCACATGGACCGCGTAGTTGGACCAGTCTGTCGCGATGCGAAACAGCCCACCGGGTTTCAGTGCCTTGGCTGCCAGCTCGGCAAACTCCGGCTGGATGAGGCGGCGCTTGTGATGCCGGGACTTGTGCCACGGATCCGGAAAGAAAACCCACAGCTCGGTCACTGAGCCGGCGGGCAGCATGGTGGCCAGGACCTCGGGGGCATTGGCCTCCACCACGCGGACATTGCTCAGCCCACGGCTGTTGATCTTGATGATGGTGTTGGCGAGCCCGGGGGTGTAGACCTCCACTGCGAGGAAGTCCGTGTCCGGGTTTTCCTCAGCCGCGTGGCAAGCGGCATCGCCCAGGCCTGAACCGATTTCCACAATCAGCGGTGCCTTGCGGCCGAACTCGGCCTCGGCGTCGAAGGTGTAGTCCGGGTGGACCGAAGTGTTGGCGATGTGGCGGGGGACATCCACGGCCCATCGCTCCGCATGCTCCTCCCACGCTGCCTGACGGCGCCCCTGCAGACGGGTGCCGCGCCGCACGAAACTCACCGGCCGGCCGCGGTAGGTGCCGAAGGAAGCCTGGCTGCCGGGAGTTACCGGACGCGAGGACTGCGGTTCCTGCGAGGTGTCAGCTGATGCCTCGGCGGCGGGCGTCTGCGGGGAATCTGGGGTTTCACTCATCCCTTCCAGAATACCTGCGCCCACGGTCCGGGCTGGCCGGGCAGCGTTCTGCAGGCACAATGAATTGGCAGAAGTCAGCGGCGCAAGGGACTGGCACAGGGGCACACGATTGAGGGGAAATTCAGTCACCAATAGGTGCGATAGTAACTGGCCACCACTGCGAAATCGACGCCCACAAAGGACAGCCCGACAACCCCCACGAGCCAGCCGGGTGACGAATGCACGCACTTTCTCACGGCAATGGAGCCGAACATCAGGGCGAGCAGAGCAAATAGTACAGGCAAGCTCCAGAAGACCGCGGGCGCAACCCAGTCCAGTTCGCCGTCCCCACCTGAGTCCCCACGTGTGAAGAGCATGGCATACATGGTGGGAAGCAGAGTGAAAAACATGCTGGGGATGACCAGGGCAGCCATCACAATGCTAGTGGCACCGGACCCCCTGCCCGGGGTGCTGATGAGCGTCCCGCGGCCCGCAGCGTCGCCGTGCGGATGCGGAGGCTCTGGGTGGAGCGTTGGCGGTGGCGGTGTGCTCATGATTCTCCCAAGGATGCGGTAGCCGGATCCTGCGGTGTCGGCTGACTTAGCCCAGAGTATCGGCGGGAGGTAGAGCAACGGCACCCTTCTCCGCTCCCCTGTGGATAACTTCCAGGCAACGGGGGCTGCGAGAATAGGGCGCGTGACTCCAGCTGAAAACACCTCCGCGCGCAGCCTCCTGGTCGACACCGGGATCGACGAAGTTCCCGGTGCAGAGCCCACCAGGGTTGGCAGCGGGCGCGGGTTGGCCTACCTCGGCATCTGCCTGGTGCTGATCGGTCTAAATCTGCGCACGGTGTTCTCCAGCTTCTCGGCGGTACTTCCGGAGCTGACGTCCGGCGCCGGGCTTCCTGGCTGGGCCGTGGTGGTTCTCACCACCGTGCCGGTGACGCTGCTGGGAGTATTCGCGCCGCTGGCCCCCGTGCTCGCGCGCCGCTTTGGTTCAGAACGGGTGCTGCTGGGCGCCATGGCCGTACTGACTGCCGGGCTGCTGCTGCGGCCCGTCGATTTCCCCGGTGCCGGGCATTTGCCGGCATTGATGGCCGGTACCGCAGCGTGCGGGGCTGCGATCGCACTTTGCAATGTCCTCTTGCCGGGACTCGTGAAACGTGATTTTCCGCACCGGCTTGGCCTGATGGGCGGCCTGTACACCACAGCGATCTGTGCATCCGCCGCGCTGGGTGCAGGCTTCACCTACCCCCTCTTTGCCTCAACCGGCCAATGGACATCGGCGCTGTCGTTCTGGGCGCTGCCCGCCGGCGTCGTACTTTTGCTGTTCCTGCCGCTGGCCGTCAGGCAGCCCCACGGCCGCCATCAATCCGTCCATGACGGCGTCAACGTGTGGCGCTCCGGAGTCGCCTGGCAGGTGACAATTTTTATGGTGCTGCAGGCCATGATGTCTTTCAGCGTGTTTGCATGGCTGGCGCCGATCCTGCGCGAACGGGGCGTGGACGGCGGAACGGCCGGGCTGATAGTGTCCGCGTCGATCGCGCTGCAGATGCTGGGTTCGCTGTTCGCTCCGGCGCTTGCCACTCGGTCCAGGGACCAGAGGGTCATCAACACCGTGGTGGCGCTGATGACCGGCGGGGGATTCGCCCTGTGCATCTTCGGGCCGCTGGAGCTGATCTGGGTGTGGACCGCGCTGCTGGGACTCGGCCAGGGAAGCCTCACAGCTGTGGCGCTCACCATGATTATGGTCCGGACCCGTGACGGCCGCACCGCCGCCCATCTGTCCGGCATGATGCAGGGCGTGGGCTACGGACTCGGATCCACCGGAACGCTGATGGTGGGGCAGCTGCACCAGGGCACGGGTTCGTTTGCCGCTGCGGGAGTGCTTTTCCTGGTGGTGGGAGCGCTGGCCGCCGTGTTCGGTTACCGCGCCGGCCGGAACCGATTCGTAGGCGGCTGACCCCGGCGGGCCAGCCGCCGCCGTCGTACTTCCTGACCCGTCATTCCTGGCCGAACTGACTCGCAGCAGATGTCGTAATGAGGGCTCAAAACGACCCTTAATGCGAGTCAGTTGGGCGCTCGGCGAGGCTAGTGCGTGAGGTCTTTGCCCATGGTTTCCGGGATGGTGAAGACGAACACCGCGCTAATGGCCAGGAGCACCACTGCGTACACATTGAACAGGTTGGGCATCTGCATGGTGGTACCCAGCCACTGCTGCAGGTACGGTGCGGTTCCGCCGAACAGCGCCACGCAGATGGCGTACGGGACGCCCACACCCACCGTGCGGATGCTCGTGGGGAACAGCTCGGCGTACACGGCGGGCACAATCGCGGCGCTCGCGGCGACGAAGATCAGCATCACGGACATGCTCACGGCCAGCTGCCACACGGAATCCTTGAGCAGCCAGGTCATGGGGAAGTGCATCACTGCGCTGCCGATGGCCCCGGCCCACAGCACCTTCTTGCGGCCGATCCGGTCCGAGAGCTTGCCCCAGAATGGCAGGGCTGCAATAAACACGAGGTTGCCGATGACGCCTGCCCAGAGGGCTTCGCCACGGTCGATCTTCAGGGCGGTGGTGGCGTAGCTCGGGGCCACCACACCCCAGATGTAGTAGATCACCGTGAGGCCCACGGTCAGGCCGATCACCTGCAGGGCCTGCTTGCGGTGGCGGACGATCTGCGGCCAGATGGGAGCGCGTTTCTCGCCGGTGGACTCGCCTTCGAAGGCCTCGGTTTCGTGCAGCCGGGACCGCATGATCAGTGCGTACAGGCCCAGCGCTGCGCCGATGAGGAACGGGATCCGCCAGCCCCAGGCGTTCATGACTTCAGTGCTGAGCACCATGTTCAGGACCGCGCCCAGCAGAGTGCCAAAAAGAATCCCCACCGTGCCGGAGGTGTAAATCAGGGTGGCCCAGAAACCGCGCTTTTCCTTGGGTGCCACCTCGGACAGGTAGGTCTGCGACGACGGCAGCTCGCCGCCGTGTGCCAGGCCCTGGACCAGCCGGGCCACCAGCAGCATCAGCGATGCCGAGGCCCCCACGCTCGCAAACGTGGGTGCGACGCCGATCATCAGGCTGCCCACGGACGCCAGGCCAACGGCCAGTGTCATGGAGGTCTTGCGTCCAACGCGGTCACCGATCCAGCCGAACAGGAATCCGCCGAAGGGACGGGCAACGAAGCCGACGGCGAAGATCGCCAAGGTGGACAACACGGCCGACGCGGGGTCCGCCTTGCTGAACAGCTGGCTCGCGATGAACGGGGTGAACGTCGCGTAGATGGCCCAGTCGTACCATTCGACGGCGTTGCCGATGCCGGTGCCGATGATGGTCTTCCGGGTGGCCGCCCGGTCGGTGAGCTGCGGGTTGACGGTAAGGGTCATGGTTTTCTCTCTGGGATGGGTGGGTCTAGGAGGCGTTGTTGGCGGACGCCGGCGCAGATGCTTGCGCGGCCGCCAGTGTGGCGAGCCGCGAAATGGCGAGTTCCGCATAGAGGGCGGCCCCGTCAGCCAGAACGCCGTCGTCGAACGTAGCGTAGGGCGAATGGTTGAACGCCGCGGTGATGTGATCGGTGCCCGGGGGCACGGCGCTCAGTCCGATGAACGTGCCCGGCACCTCGGCCAGAACGCGGGAGAAGTCCTCGGATCCGCTCATCGGCGTGGCCCAGCGGGAGAGCCTGGATTCGCCGAACAGTCCGGTGATGACGTTTTCAGCGGTGTGGGTCTCGTCCGCGTCCGTGATGGTGAGCGGGTACTCCTGCTTGTAGTCCACATCGACGTCCAGGCCGTGTGCTGCTGCGATTCCTCGGAGCAGCCGCGGCACTGCCGCCATCATCTTCTGCCGGGCTTCTTCAGAGAACGTCCGGATGGTGGCCTCGATGCGGGCGGTTTCCGGGATCACGTTGCGCTTGGTGCCAGCGTGGAGTACCCCGACGGACAGGACCACGGGATCGAACATGTTGAACTGGCGGGTCACCATGACCTGGAGGGCCGTGACCATTTCCGCGGCCGCCGTCACGGGATCCTTGGCTGAATGCGGGGCGGAACCGTGTCCGCCGGCACCCAGCACCGTGACCACCAGTCCGTCCGATGCGCTGAGCATGACCCCGGACTTGGTGCAGAACCTGCCATGGGGCTCCAAGGAGGAAAACACATGCATGCCGTAGGCGGCGTCAACGCGGCGGCCGGCAGCATCCAGCACGCCTTCGCGGATCATGTAACTGGCGCCATCGAATCCTTCTTCACCGGGTTGGAACATCAGGACGACGTCGCCGGCCAGCTGGTGCCGGTGTTCGGCCAGGAGGGTGGCGGCCCCGGCGAGCATGGAGGTGTGCAGATCGTGCCCGCAGGCATGCATGGCGCCGTCGATCCTCGAGATGAAGTCCACGCCGGTTTTTTCCTGGACGGGGAGGCCGTCCATGTCGGCGCGTAGCAGCACAACGGGCTTGTCGGCGGAGGCGTGGCCGGCGCCGCCGCGCAGCACTGCCGTGACCGACGTCGTGTCCCGGCCAAGCGTGATTTCGTACGGGAGACCGTCCAGCGCCTTGAGCACCTTTTCCTGGGTGCGCGGGAGCTGCAGGCCGATCTCCGGTTCGCGGTGGAGCTCGTGGCGGAACCGGGCAATGTCGTCCTGCAATTCGCTGGCGTCGGCGGTGATGGTCATATGTTCTCCTGGTCTGCAATCGGATTCCGGGTTTCTTGTATTGCCATTGTGTGGTGACCGGCTTCACAATCTTCCAAACCACTGAAAAGATTCATGCAAAGGTCAGAATTGGCAGGATTCATGCGCCGTTCAAGGAGGAGTCGCTGATGGAACTCAGTGAAGAGGATCTTCGGCTGATCAATGCCCTGCAGATCTCCCCCCGCATCAGCTGGTCGGACGCAGCCGACGTCCTTGGCGTCCATGCCACCACGCTGGCGTCGAGGTGGGACCGGCTGCGTGCCGCGGGCGCTGCATGGACCACGGCGCATCTCATGGGCGATCCCACGAACGCCTGCCTGGCGCTGGTGGATGTGGATTGCGAGATGCGCCTCAGGCCCGCCGTCACGGCCGCGCTCGCCGCGATCCCTGAAGTGATCACCGTGGAGGAGGCAGCGAGCAACCGGGACCTCATGCTGACGGTGATCACCCGGAATCTGGGGGAGTTCAGCAACCAGTTCGTGCCACGGCTCAGAGAGATCCCCGGGCTGATGAAATACCAGACCTCGCTGTGCACCAGGATCCACACGAGCGGTTACGCGTGGCGGCTCAATGTGCTGAGCCGGGCAGAACAGCAGGCGCTTCGGACCCTGGCCGGGCCGGAGGCTGCAGGTCCGCCGACGTCCGACGCCGTCAGTGCGCCCCTCCCGGACAGCCACCTCGCGCTCTTTCCGTTCCTGGCGCGCGACGGCCGGGCGTCAGCGGCCGAGATTGCCCGCGCACTGGGGCGGCATCCCGCCACGGTGCAGCGGCAGCTTGGCCGGGTGCTCTCCAGCAGGCTGCTGTCCTTCCGTTGCGAAATTGCGCAGAAGTACTCCGCGTACCCCGTCACCTGCCAGTGGTTCGCGAACGTTCCGCCGGGCGGGCACGAGGCCGCGGCGACCGAACTCCGGGCCGTCCGGAACGTCAGGTTCACGGCATCCACCACCGGCCGGACCAACTTTGTGATCATCATGTGGCTGGGCTCGCTGGCCGACGTCCTGGAGATGGAACTCGCCATCCAGGAGCGCATTCCGGGCATCGAACTTGTTGAGAGCGTCGTCATGCTGAATACGGCGAAGCGCGTGGGCTGGTTGCTGACCCCGGACTCGACGGCGAGTGGCGCCGTCGTCGTCGTCCCCGGTCCCGGTCCCGAAGTGAAGGGGAAGCCTGGGGAAGGCGCGTATTAGGGTTCCCAGCGGCGGGGGCCGGTGCCAGCGCCGCCCAGTTCATCGCCGGGGTTCTGCAGCCGGCATGCCTTCAGGCTGAGGCAGCCGCAGCCGATGCAGCCGTCCAGATCGCTGCGGAGGTGTTCCAGGGCTTCGATGCGTGCATCAAGTTCGGAGCGCCAAAGACGGGAGAGCCTGGACCAGTCGCGTTTGGTGGGTGTCCGCCCTTCCGGCAGGGATTCCAGCGCCGAGCCGATGTCCTTCAACGGAATGCCAACACGCTGCGATACTCGGATGAATGCCACGCGCCGCAGCATGTCGCGGCGGTAGCGCCGCTGGTTGCCGGAGGTCCGTTCCGAGTCGATCAGCCCGTTGCGTTCGTAGAAATGAAGGGCCGACGGCGCCACTCCGCTCCGTTCCGACAGCTCGCCGATGCTGAGGACATGGTGTGCTCCGCCCGCAAGCTGTGGCATGCTTCCCCTTATATGTCATTCCGCCCGCCGGACGGATCCTTGACCTCAACTATAGTTGAGGTTCTAGGGTTGCGTCCATGACAACTGATCAGGCTCTAACCGTGCGCGATTCCTCAGTTTCCGTCTCCGCCCCACCTGCGGGCATCCTTCAGCACCCCTATTTGTGGGTGACCACCGGCGCCTGCGCCCTGGTCTTTCTCAGCGCGTTCGAGTCCCTCGCGGTCACCACCATCATGCCGCTGGTCAGCCGCGAACTGAGTGGCGCGAGCCTGTACGCCCTGGCCTTTGCCGGACCGCTGGCTACGGGAGTGATCGGCATGGTTGCGGCAGGGAACTGGTCTGACCGGCGGGGCCCGTCCGCCCCGCTGTATGCGTCCGTGGCCATGTTCGTGCTGGGACTGCTGATCGCGGGAACCGCAGGATCCATGGCCGTCCTGGTCGCCGGGCGGCTGGTGCAGGGACTTGGCGGAGGTGCCCTGACAGTGGCCCTGTATGTGGTGGTGGCGCGGGTGTACCCGCCGGTGCTGCACCCCAAGATCTTCGCCGCCTTTTCCGCAGCCTGGGTGATCCCGTCCCTGGTGGGCCCGTTCGCGGCCGGGATCGTGGCGCAGGTGGCCAGTTGGCACTGGGTGTTCCTGGGCGTGGTGGGCCTGGTGGTGCCCGCGCTCCTGATGATCGTTCCGGCGTTGCGCGGCCTCCGCAGCGGCCCAGGCGGCCCGAAGGACGCCGCTGATGCGGGAACGACGCCGAAGCCGTGGTCGTACGGCAGGCTGGCGTGGGCCGCCCTCGCGGCGCTCGCCGTCCTAGGTTTGAACCTTTCCGCGGGGGTCCCGGTGGCCGGAGGCGCCCTGGCTGCTGCCGCCGTCGTTACTGCGCTGATTGCGGTCCGACCCCTCGTGCCGCGCGGCACCCTGACGGCCCGGCGCGGACTGCCGAGCGTCATCCTCGCCCGCGGCCTGGTCTCGGCGGCGTTTTTCGGCGCCGAGGTTTACCTTCCGTACCTGCTGGTGGAACGTTATGCCTTTTCCCCGACTTTTGCCGGCCTGACGCTCACCTTCGGCGCGATCTCCTGGGCCGGGGCCTCCGCCGTCCAGGGCAGGCTCGGAGCCAGGCTGGACCACCGGCTTGCGGTGCGGATCGGCTCCGCGCTGGTGCTCGGCGCCGTCGTCGTTGCCCTGGTGACCACGGTCCTGGCCTGGCCGGCCGCCGTCGCGATCACCGGGTGGGTGTTCGCCGGCGGAGGCATGGGGCTGATGTATCCGCGCCTGAGCGTGATGACCCTGGCCCTGTCCACTCCGGAAACCGAAGGTTTCAACAGCTCCGCGATGTCCATCTCCGATTCCCTCGGAGGTGCCCTGGCCCTCGCCACCACCGGCATCGTGTTCACCGCATTTACCGCAACGACGGCGGCGGCGGGCGGGGTGCCGGGGACCTCTTTCGCGGGGGTCTTCGCGCTGACGGCGGCAATCGCCGTCGTCGCCGTGGCCGTCGCCCCTCGGGTTGCGGCCCGGCCGAAGGGTTAGCCGCGCGGGCCAGCGGCGGGAGCGGTCGCAGCAAGCGGCTGGTTGCCGAACGGGCATACAAAGGAGCCACGGCCGGAAACAACCGGCCGCGGCTCCTTACTTGAGGGGACGCGGTGGTCAGCCGGCCACGGCGGCCCGCTCCGCCGTCGACGCGGCCTTCCATTCTTCAATCCGCGCCTGCTGCAGGGGGGTCTGGCGGTTGAAGTACCACGCGGCGCCAAGCAGCAGGAACCAGATGGGAGCCACTACCAGCGCAAGCCGCGTGTCATCGGCCTGGGCCAGGGCCACCAGCATGAACAGGAAGAACGCCAGCACCACGTAGGGCATGAAGCGGGAGCCGGGCATCTTGAACGCCGAGGCTGCGTGCAGCGCAGGCCTGCGCCGGCGGAACACGATGTAGCTGATCAGGATCATGGACCAGACAAACATCGTCAGCACCGACGCCACTGAGGTGACGATGGTGAAGGCGCCGATCACGGAGTCGCCGGAGTAGAGCAGGACCAGTCCGGCCAAGAGGAAGATGCAGGAGAACAGCAGGGCGTTCTGCGGAACCTTGCGGATGCTCAGTTTCCCGAAGGCCTTCGGTGCGTTGCCGTCCTGGGCCAGGCCATAAACCATGCGGGAGGTGGAGTAGATTCCGGAGTTGGCACTGGAGGCGGCCGAGGTCAGCACCACCAGATTGATGACGACGGCGGCGATGCCCAGCCCGGCCAGGGTAAACATGCCGATGAAGGGGCTGCTGGCCGGGTCAATGCTGCGCCACGGGTTGACCGCCATGATGACAATCAGTGCGCCCACGTAGAAGAGCAGGACGCGGACCGGGATGGAATTGATGGCCCGTGGGAGGTTCTTCTCCGGGTCCTTGGTCTCCGCGGCCGCCGTGCCCACCAGCTCGACGCCGGCGAAGGCAAAGATGGCGATCTGGAAGCCGAGGACGAAGCCGAACATCCCGTGCGGGAACATTCCGCCGTCGTTCCACATGTTGGCCAGGTTGGCCACGGCGCCGCTGGGTGACGTGAAGTGGGTGGCGATCATGACCACGCCGGTGACTATCAGCGCCACGATGGCCACCACCTTGATGATGGCGAACCAGAACTCTGCCTCACCAAAGGCCTTGACGCTGGGAAGGTTCAGCAGGATCAGTACAAGCGGCGTCAGGAGGGCCGGAATCCACAGCGGTGTGCCCGGGGCGAGCTTGTCGACGTAGCCGGATATGGCGACAATATCGGCGACGCCGGTGACCACCCAGAAGAACCAGTAGGACCAGCCAGTGAAGAAGCTGGCCCAAGGGCCCAGGAGATCCCCGGCAAAGTCGCTGAAGGACTTGTACTTCAGGTTGGAAAGCAGGATCTCACCCATGGCCCGCATGACGAAGAACAGCATGAAACCGATGATCATGTAGACGAAGATCACGGACGGGCCAGCCAGTGAGATGGTTTTGCCCGAGCCCATGAACAGGCCGGTGCCGATGGCGCCGCCGATGGCGAGCAGCTGGATATGGCGGTTGCCCAGCGCGCGGGCCAGATGCGGATCCTGGCTGTGGCCCCCGGTGGCGGATTCGGTTGCGGTGTTCGCGGCAACCGTGGTGGTGCGTTCAGACATAAGGCTTCTTTCCTTGTCACGGGCGGAGCGAAGCGGGAACCCGAGGGCCGCAACGCAGACCGCGCTGATCCGTCACAGATGTGACGGGGGTAACAGTTTGGCGTGTGGATTAAGACTAGATCCACGTTTCCGGCCGTTCCGAACCCTCTGGCGGGCTGCCGGTCCGCGCCGATCGGCGGTCCGGCCCGTCACGGCGACTGCCCCGCGCGTCTTCGCCGGGTATCGGGAAAGGGCATTCTCCCGCGTGGTGCCGCGCTTAGCGGAGGGGGCGCGCGCTGCCCCGTCCGGGGCCGCAGGCGGGAGGCCCGGCATGGCAGCTGGCGGGAAAGTTACTCGACAAATGTCGAGGTTCGTGGAACCAAGTGTCGACCCTTGTCCGCCGCGTTTTCGGGCCGCGCCTGAAAGCTGTCAACGCGAGCGAAGTTCCTGCCTTTCGTCTCGCAGCTGCACCGGCCGAGCTAACGCCCGTTTTTCATCTTGCGCCAGCCGCCGGCGCGGTTGTTGGCGATGATGCGCTTGAGCATGTCGGTAAGTGCGGCGGCATTGACCGCCTCGCCCTGGCGTAAGGCAACGCTGCGGGCGGTCGCGTTGTCATGTCCTGCCGTGATGATGTGTTCGGGATCAGGGACCATGGCGCCGTCGTAGAGGAACAGGTTGACGTGGTCCTTGGCTGCCTGCAGTGCGCAGATATTGCCCTGGAGTACGAAGTACGGACGATCCGTGCGCTTGATGGTCTCGACGACCTCGGCGTCGGCGGCGTGGGCGAGGTCCCGGAGCTCACGGCAGATGGCTTGCTGCCAATCCGGCAATGCGTCGATGTAATCGTCGACGCGCGGATCGACGGCGTACCTCACAGCCACCCATCTTCCCGCGTGGCCCGCAATACGGCGTCGGCGATCGTGGCCCGCTGCCCGTCCGGACCGTCGACAGTGCGCTCCCGGCTGGCCGCCACGTCCAGCCGCCAGCCTGGTTTGGTGGGATGCAGCTCGAATGCAAGCTGCTCAGGCGTGAACAGCATGTCAGCTGATATGTGGCTGCCCCAGGGTGGCAGCCGGTCCGGGTGGTGGCCCACAATCAGCAGCGTGCCGCCCGGCCGCACGGCCGATGCCGCCGCCTTAAGCGATTGTTGCCATGGAAGGGCCGGAGAATGCAAGAACTGCGCGGACACGAGATCGAATTCCGCTTCGGGTTGCCACGCCGCCAGATCCTGCTGCACCCAGGTGATCCGGGGCCCGTACTTTGCCTCCGCGGCGTGCGCCACGGCGCGTTCAAGCGCGACGGCGGACACGTCGACGGCGGTGACCGTCCAGCCCTGCTCTGCGAGCCACAGGGCATCGGCGCCTTCGCCGCAGCCGAGGTCCAGGGCCCGGCCCGGCTTCAGCCCGGCTGCCTCCCGCACCAACTGGGGGTTGGGCTTCCCGCTCCAGATTCGCGGGCAGGTCCGGTACATTTCGTCCCAAAGGTGAGCGGCGCCGTCGTGCGTGTTGCCTTGATCCTGATGGTGCGCTCCCGGATGATCCCTGCCGCGTTCCGTCATGGCTCCAGCCTGCTCCACGGCGCCCGGCAAGGCAACGGCTCCGCCCTCCCAACTAGGTCGCAATAGATGTCGTTTTGAGCGCTCAAAACTACACCTATTGCCAGTCACTTGGGGGAGGGGGATGGGTCCGCAGGGGGTCCGTGCGGCGGCGGATGGCCCCGGGATGCTATGCTTGGATCACTTGATGTGCAGTGATGCCCGCTTTTGTTCCGGTTCATCAACCGGTTCCCCGGTTCTCGGGAGTGGGCTTTTTTCATGTGAGAGGCACATCCTGCGTCGATGAACGCGTTCTATTTGGTCCCAGCCGCCGCCTTGTATGTTTTGGCAGCAGGCCGGTTGACCACCTGACTTTTCTTCGGCGAACCCCTGAGCCAACCGGCATCGGGGGCCGATATCCTCACGGATACCGCCAGAAAGACCTTTGAAATACATGACTACTTTCGCTGCCCTTGGCACGCCCAAGGCCCTTGCCGACACCCTCACCGCCCAGGGGATTGAAACCCCGTTCCCCATCCAGGTGAAGACCCTCCCGGACACACTCGCAGGACGCGACGTCCTGGGCCGCGGCCGCACCGGCTCCGGCAAGACCATTGCTTTCGCTATCCCGCTTGTAGCACGACTCGCTGAGCGCGAAGCCAAGCATTTCCGCAAGCCCGGCCGCCCCATGGGCCTGGTTCTTGCACCCACCCGCGAGCTGGCTACCCAGATCAACGCCACCATCGAGCCGATGGCGAAGGCCATGGGCCTGACCACCACGGTGATCTACGGCGGCATCTCCCAGGCCCGGCAGGAAAAGGCACTGCGCGCCGGCGTTGACATCGTCATCGCCTGCCCGGGCCGCCTGGAGGACCTCATCCGCCAGCGCATCCTGACCCTCGAGGCCGTGGAAATCACCGTGCTGGACGAGGCCGACCACATGGCCGACCTCGGCTTCCTTCCGGTAGTCAAAAAGCTCATGGACATGACCCCCTCCAAGGGCCAGCGCCTACTCTTCTCCGCAACACTGGACAACGGTGTGGACAAGATCGTCCAGCGTTACCTGTCCAACCCGCTGACCCACGCCGTGGACGATCCGCAGGCCTCCGTGACCACCATGGAACACCACGTCCTGGTGGTCAACGATCAGACCGTCAAGAAGCAGCTGATTGTTGAGCTCGCCTCGGGCGCCGGACGCCGTGTGCTCTTTATGCGCACCAAGCACCACGCCCGCAAGCTGGCCAAAACCCTGACGGACGCCGGCATCCCCGCCGTCGACCTTCACGGCAACCTGTCGCAGAATGCGCGTGACCGCAACCTGGCGGAGTTCTCCTCCGGTGAGGTCCGCGTCCTGGTGGCCACCGACGTCGCAGCCCGTGGCGTCCACGTGGACGACATCGAACTGGTTATCCACGTCGACCCGCCCACAGAGCACAAGGCGTACCTCCACCGCTCAGGCCGTACAGCCCGTGCGGGTTCGGACGGCACCGTGGTCACGCTGACCCTCCCGGAGCAGCAGTCTGACGTCAAGAAGCTGATGAAGGCCGCGGGCGTCGAGGTTAACTTCGAGCGCGTCACCGCCAACTCTCCGCTGGTTGCTGAACTGGTGGGCGACATGGCGGACAAGATCGATCCCCGCACCCGTGCGGCCCTGCTGGCAGCCAAGTCGAACCAGGGCGGCGGAAGCTCCACTGGCGCGAACGCCGAGCGCAAGCGCGCCCGCCGCACCACACAGGCTGCGCCCTCTGCCGGCGGCCGTGGTGGCCGTGGCGGACGCGGACGGGTTTCTACCGAAGCTCCCCGCACCGATCTTCCGCGCGCCGAGCGCCGAGCCGTGGCCTACGAGGGCCAGGCCGCGGCCCGCAACGCTGCAGAGCGTGTCACGGAGAAGAACGAAGACCGTTTGGACGCCGAGCGCGCCGCACGCCGCAGCACACGTGCCCGCAGCTCCGCCTACACACACCGCAACGACGTACCCGCAGCAGGTGGCCGCACTTCGGCTGGCCGCGGGTCCGACGGACGCAGCAGTGAAGGACGCAGCAGCGAAGGACGTGGCGCTTCGGCTCCGCGTGGCGGCGCAGCAGGCGGCCAGCGTGGCGGACGTCCGGCAACAGGCCAGCGTGCCGCCGGAACCGGCGCCCGTACAGGCGGAGCCGGCCAGCGTGCCGGTGCCGGGGCGTCAGGCAATGCAGGAAACTCAGGAAACAAAGCCGTCTGGTCCTCCAATACCGGCGGCACCTCCGGCGGATCCTACGCAGGCGGCGGCAACGGGCGCTCCGGCGAAGGCCGTCCGGCGCGCAGCGGTCCCCGCCGCGCGTCGGCCCCGGCCTCGAATGAGCGCCGCGGCCGCTAGGTCCTGAATCCACACAATCGAGTGCTCCCTAAGTGCCGTTGAGAACGTTCAGAACGGCACGTATGGAGCACTTGATTGCGTTAAGGTCCTCTTACCAGCCGCGGGCGCGCCACTCCTCCAGATGCGGGCGTTCGGCGCCGAGGGTGGTGGGCTTGCCATGGCCCGGGTGCACCACGGTGTCATCCGGGTAGGCGCCGAACAGCCGTTCGCTGATATCTGCGAGCAGCTGCTGGAAGCGCTCCGGATCATTCCCGGTGTTGCCCACGCCTCCGGGGAAGAGAGAGTCGCCGGAGAAAATGTGTGCCGGGCCTGCCTGGTCCTGGTACACGTAGGCGATCGAACCCGGAGTATGCCCGCGCAGGTGCACTGCTGTCACATCGAAGCCGTCGAAGTTGCCGACGTCCCCGTGATCCAGCAGTACATCCACCGGCACCGGCAGCTCCGGGGCGTCATCCACGCCTGCTGATGTTTTGGCACCCGTGGCTTCCACCAGGCCGGGCAGTGCCCGGACATGGTCCCAATGCTGGTGGGTGGTGGCGATCATCGCCAGCTTGGGGGCTACCGGGCTGTCGGCCGCGGCGTCGGCAATAAGGCCCTGGATGGCTGGCAGGTCATCGGCGGCGTCGATCAGCAGCTGGGCGCCGGATACCTTGGCGGTGAGCAGATACACGTTGTTGTCCATCTCGCTGACCGAAATCCGGCGGATGGTGATATCGCGTAAAGAATGAATGAGCGTGTCCATGGGGCTCAGTCTACGGAAACGCTATTCACGGCCCTCGGACACCCACGTGGGGTCCACGGAACGGGAGCCGACGACGGCGTCCGCGGCGGCGTCGAGCCTCTCCAGTTGCGCCGTGGTGAGGTTCAAGGCGAGGGCACCCAGGTTCTCGTCGATCCGGTGCGCCTTGCGCGTGCCGGGGATCGGGACGACTGCCAGGCCGAGCCGTCGGCCCTGGGCAAGAAGCCAGGCCAGCGCCACCTGCGCGGGTGTTGCACTGCGTCCGGGTGCTGCGCCGTGTCCTGACACAGAAAGCTCCGAAGCGACCGACTGCACAGCGGCCACAATGGCCTGGTTGGCAAACAGGGCGTCTTCGGCGAAACGGGGGATCCGGCGTCGGAAATCGTTCTCTCCCAGCTGGGAGACATCAACGGTGCCGGTGAGGAATCCCCGGCCCAGCGGTGAGTAGGGGACAAATCCCACGCCCAGCTCGGCTGCGGCCGGAACAACGTTGCGTTCCACGTCGCGGCTCCAGATGGACCATTCGCTCTGGACTGCGGCGATGGGGTGGATGCTGTTGGCCTCCCGCAGCTCCCCGGCCGTCACTTCGGACAGACCAAGGTGACGGACTTTGCCCTGCTGTACAAGCTCCGCCATGGCCTCCACGGTTTCCACAATCGGAACGCGGAGGTCACGGCGGTGCATGTAGTAGAGGTCAATGACGTCGGTGCCAAGGCGCCGGAGGCTGTCCTCGGCTGCCTGTTTGACGTAGCCGGCGTCGCCGCGGATATCGCTGTAGCCGGCAGCCGGATTGCCCACCAGGGCGAACTTGGTGGCCAGCTGCACCTCGCCCCGGCGCTCCTTGAGGAGACGGGCGATGAGTTCCTCGTTGCTGCCGCCGCCGTAAATGTCCGCGGTGTCAATGAAGCTCACGCCGGAATCCACGGCGTGATGCAGGGTCTTCAACGCCTCGGCCGGATCCACCTCTCCATAGACAGGGGTGAGCGCCATGCCGCCGAATCCGAGTGGGCTGACTTTGAGGCCGTCGCCGAGCTCTACTGTTGCTGTTGCCGATGCCGGTTTCATGTTGGTGTCCGTTTCGCTGTGCGGGAACTGCCGTCCCAGCCAACAACCGTTGGGGCCCCGGCAGTATTCCGGCCCTCCTGTCCATCCTGCCCAGTTGCCACTTCCCAATCGGTGGGCTGCCCGGCATGTTGGGGCCGACATTCCACGTGCCGCAGAACCGCTTCACCTTGTTCACCGCCGGCGTGCTGGGCGGCGTGCTGGGAACTGTTGCTGCGACGTCGGGTCCGCCGCTGGTTGTGGTCTACCGAAACATGGATCCACAGCGGTACCGTGCCAACCTCTCGCTGTTTTTTCTCATTTCTTCACTGGTGGCGCTCGTGGCGTCGATTACCGTCGGTTCGTTCGGCACCTCGGAACTGGTGGCCTCCTGCTGGTTGCTGCCCGGCGTCGCCCTGGGTGCGCTGGCCTCGAGGCCGTTGGTGAAACGGCTTTCCGCCGCCGCAATCCGTCCGGCGGCGCTGGGGCTTTGCCTTGTGGCCGGCGTGAGCCTCGTTATCAAAGGCAGTCTCGCCTGAGCGGTTTCAGGGAAGCGCCTTCAGGGAAGTGTTCGGGGAAGAGCCGACGCCGGGCGAGCTGGCTACGGGTCCGCTGGGGTTCCGGCCGGCAACAGCTTCAGCCCGGCGGCGCAGCCCACAATTCCCGCGATGAACAACACCTTGAACACACTGAAGGGTTCAGCCCCGGTGGCCATCGCGCACCCCACCGTCAGGGCAGCACCGATCCCCACCCAGACGG
Organism: Pseudarthrobacter sp. N5; assembly: GCF_050157035.1. Lineage (GTDB taxonomy): Bacteria > Actinomycetota > Actinomycetes > Actinomycetales > Micrococcaceae > Arthrobacter. Next base: position 3,853,480 of record NZ_CP189593.1, on the reverse strand, counting down.
CATAGGCGGTGCCGAGGGGAATGGTTTTTACGGCTAGCCCAAGACCCACCATGCTCAGCGCTGCAGTCACCGCAAAGACCAAAGCGGGGAGCGGCCGGGTGAAGCCATCGGACAAACCAAGGGCCGTGGCCCAGACGGCTTCCAGAAGGGCGGATGCCAGCAGAACAGTCCAGCTGAAAACTGTCCGTTGCAACATCACGCCACCACCTTCAGGCCAACCACGCACGCGGCGATCCCGCCGAGCAGCAGCAGGCGCGCCGCCGTCGGACGTTCAATCTTGCTGACGATCGCATAGGCAGAGGTCAGGACCACTCCCACTCCCACCCACACCGCGTAGGCGGTGCCGGTAGGGATGGATTGCATGGCGACGGCGAGCCCGCCGGTGCTGGCCAGGACTGAAATCAGGAACAGGAGAGCGGGGAGCGCCCGCTTTGAGCCTTTGGCCCGGAAGGTCCGGTGCAGGGCTGCGGCCCAGACGGCCTCAAGAGCCCCGGAGAGAACGAGAATTACCCACGACATAACAGATCCTTAGGCCAGTCTTGTCGTGTGCCGGGTACTGAACCGTCGTCCGGAGATTCCAGAGCGGAACCTTGGTTTCAGACTAGCAACACCCGACGCCGGAGGCCACCGCTGGTGGCGGCTGTCACCAGGGCGGCCCGTGTCAGCTTCGGGCTACAGGGCCCCGCCGGCGGCCTGGGGCGCTGAGGAATCGCGTCCGCCGTCGCCGATGGTTTCACGGGCAATGTAGTTTTCGATGTCGAACAGGTTGTCGGCCCGCTCGGCGATGTTCAGGAGGGTGGACATGGACGCGACTTCCTCCACCTGTTCCTTGAGGAACCAGAGCATAAACTGCTCGCCCAGGGCATCATCCTCGGAGCGGGCGGCCCGGAACATGGCTTCGATGTTCCGGGTGACTTCCTGCTCCTGTTCCAAGGCCAGCACCAATGGCTCGGTTACGGAGGCGAAATCGTTGCGGACGGCCGGGATGCCGGGAATGATGACGGGGACGTTGCGGTCCAGCATGTACCGGATCATCATCATCGCGTGGTTGCGTTCCTCCACGGACTGGCGGTAGAAATAGCGAGCCAACTGGGGAAGATCCTGGTTGTCGAACCAGGTGGCCACGGCAATGTACTGCTGTGAGGCTGCGAACTCGTTGCCAACCTGGGTGGTCAGAAGGTCATTGAAAGTAGGCGTCGTCATGGACCGAGTCTAGGGATGCCCACCGGGCCTGACCAGTGTGGAAAGGCTCCGGTAACAAAGGCGAGGCTAGCCTGCCACCCGGTCGATCGACACCACCGCAAGGAAACCGCGGCCCAGGATTTCGGGGGAGCGGGCATCGGAACCTACGACGGCGTCATAGCGGCCCAGCGTCTCCGGCTCGCCTGCCAGCGCGGCTGCTCGGCGGGCGGACTCGCCTGCGGGCGCAACTGGGGACTCGGCTGCGGGCGCGGTTACTTCCGGCCCGGCTTCCGGCCCGGCTTCCGGCCCGGCTTCCGGCCCGGCTTCCGGCCCGGCTTCCGGCCCGGCTTCCGGCCCGGCTTCCGGCCCGGCTTCCGGCCCGGCTTCCGCCTCCGGATCCGCGCCGGGGCTCACCGATGCCTGGCCCTGAAGCAGGATGCCGAGCTGGCCTTCGAACACCGGATGCGCCCGCTTCTTGGACAGCTCGATGATGGAGGTAAAGCCCTTGAACGCGCCGGCCCGGGTGATCACGTTGAGGTCGCGGATATCTCCGGTAGGCAGTGCCCCGTTTGCTGCGGCGTCACCGGAGAACCTGAACGGGCGGTACTTTTCCAGCGGATGTTCTTCGCCGTCCACGGTCAGCAGCAGGAGTTCACCGTCGATCACCGTCAGGACGCGGTCCATGCCGGGGAACGGCGAGAAATCGCCCGCCTTGGATACCTCTGCGATGCTCACCCGCCAGTCCCATACGCCGTCCTGCGCGGAGGCTGCCTTGGGGTGGCTGGCGAGTTCCCGGGTCACCCCGCCGCCATTGCGCCACGGTTCGGACCTGAGCTCTGCAAAACGGATGATCTCCATACACCCAGCCTAACCTCGCCGCGGTTGCCTTCCCGGAACCTGGCCGGCACGTGACGTCGGCATGCCGAACGTGGTCTTGCTAACGTCAATAGGAGCAAGACTGCCTGAAGGAGCCGGGAATGTTCGTCAAAGTGTGTGGGCTGAGTACGCCCGAATCTGTCCGTGTGGCAGTAGCCGCGGGCGCGGACGCCGTCGGGTTTGTCCTGACCCCCAGCCCCCGCGAGGTGTCTCCGGCGCGTGTTGTGGAGCTCCTTGCCCATGTTCCTGCCGGCGTTGCGGCCGTCGGCGTTTTTCGGCACGAATCCGCCGCAGCTGCAGTGGCAACCGCCCGCTCCGCTGGCCTCGAATGGATCCAGCTTCACGGCGTCCGTTCGCCGGAGGACGTGACAACCGCGCACGACGCCGGTATGAAGGTCATCAGGGCCGTCACCATGGGTGCCGCTCCGGTGGACTACGGCAGCTGGGGTGAGGAGCTGCTGCTGATCGACGCGGCCGTTCCCGGATCGGGTGAGGCATGGGACTACCGGTCCGTGCGTGCCCTGGGGGAAGAAAAACAGGGCCTCGAGAGCCGCAGCTGGCTGCTGGCCGGGGGACTCGATCCCTCCAACGTCGCTGAAGCGGCCACTGCGGCCGGCGCGTGGGGTGTGGATGTCTCCTCCGGCGTCGAAAGTTCCCGGGGTGTGAAGGATCTGGCGAAGATCCGCGAATTCGTGAAGGCCGCGAAAGGCTGAGCTGTCCGAGCCCTGAGGTTCCGGTGCCGGTGGAAACCAAGCCTTGACACCGGAATCCCCGAATGCCATATTTAACGTATAAGTTAATTAGCGTAAGTGTTAAATACCGAGGATTAGACTGGCGGTATCCGGCGCTCTTCATACAAATCCAACATGGATCAGGAGTCAGAAAATGAGCTCGCAGCAGGAAACTGAAACGTACACTCTGTCCATGGAGCGTGAATTCGACGCTCCCCGCGAACTGGTCTTCAACGCCTTTATGGACCCGGACCAGCTCGCAGCCTGGTTCGGTCCGGAAGGAGTGGATACACCCCGCGATCGGATCACCGTGGAGCCGCGGGTGGGCGGCGCCTGGAGTCTGGTGATGGTTTATGAGGACGACGGCGTCCACAAGGAATCGCCCATCAACTCAATCATTACCCAGTACGAGCCACCCCGGCTGATCGAGGCGGCGGAACGTGAAAGCGATGAGTCCACAGCTGCAGGTGAAGTCCTCCGAATGCGCCTTGAGTTTGAGGACATCGGCGGCAGGACGCTGCTGAAACTCACCCAGAGCGGCTTCACGAGCCAGGAATGGGTGGACATGACCCGCGAGGGCTGGGACAGTTCCTTCACCATCCTGGACAAGGAGCTGGCGGCGACCTCAGACACCGCCAGCTGAACCGGCCACGGGCCCCGCGACGGAGTCCCGCGTCACAACGGCCGGTGCATTTCCACGACTTCCTGGTGGCGGGGGCTGTCGGGGTTCATGAGGGAGTGTTTGCGGCCGTAGGTGAAGTAGATGGCGAGGCCGATGATGAGCCAGATGCCGAAGCGGAGCCAGGTTTCCCAGTGGAGCTGGAACATCAGGAAGGCGGAGGCGAGCATGCCGAAGGCCGGGACGGCGGGCATGAAGGGGAGGCGGAAGGTCCGGGGTGCGTCGGGTTTTTTGTAGCGGAAGATGATCACGGAGAGGCAGACGACGACGAACGCGGCGAGGATGCCGATGTTGGTCAGGTCCGCGACGGCTTTGATGGGGAAGACGCCGGCGAGCAGGGCCGAGGCGATTCCGGCGATCCAGGTCACGCGCTGGGGTGTGCCGTGCCGGTCGGTTTTCGCGAACCAGCCCGGGAGCAGGCCGTCCCGGCTCATGGAGAACCAGACGCGGGTGACGCCCAGGAGGAAGGTCAGCATCACGGTCAGGATGGACAGGACCGCGAAGACGGAGATGATGGTCGCGATCACGGGCAGGCCGACACCGTTGAAGGCGGAGGCGAATCCTGCTTTGGGGTCGATGTCCTTGTAGTTCTGCATGCCGGTCAGGACCAGGGTCGCGGCGACGTAGAGGAGCATCGCGATGATCAGGGAGATGATGATGGCTTTGGGCATGTGTTTTTTGCCGTCGGTCGCTTCCTCGGCGGCGGTGGACATGGCGTCGTAGCCGAACACGGCGAAGAACACGGTCGCGGAGCCGGCCAGGACCGGGCCGAAGCCGCTGGGCATGAAGGGGTTGTAGTTGTTGGTGTCGATGTAGAAGATGCCCAGGCCGATGATGAACAGGATCAGGATGACCTTGATCGCGACGGCCACGAGTTCAAAGCGGCCAAAGGCCTTGGTCCCGCGGGAGAGGATCCAGGTCACCAGAAGGCAGACCAGGATCGCGGGCAGGTTGATGATCCCGCCCTTGCCCTCGTCCGCGGTGGAGGTCATCCAGCCCGGCATGTGGACCCCGATCCCGGTCAGGAACGCATCGAAGTAGCCCGAGATGCCGATCGCGACTACGGCCACGATCGCGATGTATTCGAGCAACAGGTCCCAGCCGATGAACCAGCCGATCACCTCGCCCAGCGCCACATACCCGTAGGTGTACGCGGAGCCCGCCCGCGGGATCATGCCCGCGAACTCCGCGTAGGAGAGCGCCGCGGCCGCCGAGGCCAGGCCCGCGATCAGGAACGAGAACAACACCGCCGGACCCACCCCCGGATTCCCCGCACTCCCGGCAGCGACCAGCCCCGCGAGCGAGAAAATCCCCACCCCGATAATCCCGCCCACACCGATCGCCGTCAGCTGCCACAACCCCAACGACTTAAACAACCCGCTGTGCTTGTTCTCTTCCTCAATGTCATCAATGGGCTTACGCCGCATGATGGACTGCGGGTTTTCTGCGTTGGCCATGGTTTCCTCCAGAAATCGTCCTTCGGGTGTGACAGCTTACTGAAACTATTCACCCCGTCCTGTCATAGGGCAAGGGATCGCCGCTTTGTCTTACCCGGGGGAGAGAATGGATGAATGAAGACACTGCTTAACATCATCTGGCTCGTTTTCGGCGGACTCTGGCTCGCCATCGGCTACTTCCTGGCGGGGGTCATCTGCTGCCTGTTGATCGTCACCATCCCGTGGGGCATCGCTTCGTTCCGGATTGCTTCTTACGCCCTGTGGCCGTTCGGCCGCATGGTGGTGGACAAGCCCGGCGGAAACGGCGTGTTCTCACTGCTGGGCAACGTGATATGGCTGCTGGTTGCCGGCATCTGGATTGCCATTGCCCACGTGGTCACGGCGTTCGCCATGGCCATCACCATCATCGGCATCCCGCTGGCCATCGCCAACCTGAAACTCATCCCGGTATCGCTGATGCCGCTCGGAAAGCAGATTGTCCGCAGCAACTCGCCGTTCGTCAGCAGCTACCGCTAGCCGCGTATTGCTTGCTGCAGCGGGCAGGTAATCCGCCTCGACTGCTCCGTTACGCATATCAAAGCAGATCGTGTGCCAGGGAGCTTGACGGCAACGCCTCCACCACGCATATTTAACGTATTAGTTAATTAACGAAACAATGAGGTTCGAATGGCTAGCGATCAGCTCAGCACCATCTTCGCTGCCCTGGCGGACCCAACGCGACGGGCCATCCTTGCGCGGCTGGCGGATGGCGAGGCCACGGTCAACCAGCTTGCGGAGCCCTTCGAGATCAGCCTCCCTGCTGTTTCACGTCACCTGAAAGTACTCGAAGCCGCCGGACTGATATCCCGCAGCCGCTCCGCACAATGGCGATCAAGCCGTCTCGAGGCTGAACCCTTGCGCGAGGCCACCCAATGGATGGAGAAGTACCGCCGCTTCTGGGACACTAGCTTTGACCGGCTGGACGCGCACCTGAAAAGAATCCGGACCCAGGAAACCGAGGAAGACCGAAATGTCTGAACAAGCCACTTCAACCGACGAACTGATGCTGGTCATTACCCGGCATTTCAACGCATCCATCAACGTGTTGTGGTCCGCACTGACGGATCCCGACCAGGCGCCGCAATGGGTGGGTCCGCAGGGATTCCGCACGCCACGCGAAACCATCGAGGCCGACTTCGAAGTCGGCGGACGGTACCGGGCGTGCATGATTAAGGAAGAGACCGGGCAGGAGCTGTGGTGGAGCGGAATCCACACGCGGATCGATCCGCCCAGCCGCTTCGAATTCACCTCCGCCTGGGACAACGACGACGGCACCCGCGGCTTCGAAACTGAAGTCACTTTTGAACTGGAAGAGCTGGGCGGCGGAACCCGGATGATTTTCACTCAGGGGCCCTTCGACTCCGTGGAAAGCCGCGAGGGCTACGGCGGCGGCTGGGGCGAATCATTCGACCGGCTCGCCGCGCACATCGGGGCCGCTTAGTCCGCTCGGCCTGATCAGGCTTCCTCGTAAGGAACTGGTTAGTGAAGACCGGTTAGTCCAGGAGTGCCTGGGCGTCGAGCGTGGGTGACGGATGTTGCCGTCCCTGCACCTGTCCCTGCACGAGGCCCTGTGCTTCAAGCTCTTCGGAGCGGAGCGGGCGGAGCACGCAGAACTCGTTGCCGTCCGGATCCTTCATCACCACCCATGTGGCGTCCGGTCCCTGTCCGACGTCGGCCCGGGTGGCGCCAAGAGTTTCAAGACGCGCCACCTCCGCGTCCCTGTCGTCCGGCCGGAGGTCCAGGTGAAGGCGGTTCTTCAGTTGCTTGCGCTCGGGCACTTTGAGGAACAGGAGGTCCGGCGGGATGCCGGCTTCGGGGGCACCCGCCGGCGGTTCCAGCGCAATTTCGTCGTCGGACTCGAACGTCCGGCGCCAGCCCAGGGCGCGTTCCCAGAACGTTGCCGGCACCTGGGGGTTGGTGGAATCGATGCTCAGGCATTGGATGCGTAAGGTCATCCGAGCAGTCTGCCACCGGTAGGTGCCAGGGTAAAGGGTGGACGGGAGGGGGCTATGCCCGCCGAAAGGCGCCGCCGGTGAGAAGCGCGACGGCGGTGCCCTGGTTCAGTTCGGCCGCGATGGCAACGTCCTCCGCATATCCGCCGAAGATCAGCTCCCGGCCGCTGGAGCACTCCTCCAGGGCGTCTGTAAGCCGGGGTTCGGCTGTACTGAACGCGTTCAAGGCCCATTGTGCTTCCGGGGAAAAGCCGGCCCTCCGGTATTCCGGCAACGCGGCAAGGAACGCCCCCGCGCCCAGCTGATCCTCAACGGCCGGCCGCAACCCGCCGCCCGGCCATTGTTCACCCGCGGCGATCACGGAGATGACCGCGGCTGGAGGGAGATGACGGGCCGCCCACTGCGCCGTTGCCCGCGCATTCCGCAACGACACCGCAACCACCCTGGGCGCCAGGGCACCCAGAGCGTGCGAGATGGCGGATCCATTGGGCGAGGGCAGCACCACCCTGCTGAGTTCGGGCGCCCGGCGAAGGCTCGCCGGGGACAGCGTCGGCCCGGAAGAGCCCCGGCGGCCGGCAAGTTCGGCCCCGTTCTCAGCGGCAAACCCGGCTGCAGACTCGTCTTTCCACCGGTACGGCAGCACCTCGGCCCCACGATCAACGGCCACACTCACGCAGGTGGTGAAGGAGAGGACGTCCACCACAACGGCAAGATCGGCGCCGGATGAAACGGCCATGGCGCCGTCCAGCCCCCACTCGAAGCGGACGGTAAACGGCAGCTGACGGAGGGCGGCAAGCAGCTCACTCACGCGAGTTCGGCCTGGAGGTTCCGGCGGGCGGCGTCGAGCCACAGTTCGCGGGCACGGGGCGTGTGGAAGAGCGGCTCCAGCTCCAGCAACTGATGGACGACGGCGGCGCGGCCGGCCGCGAAGTCGGCGTCGCCGATGTGCGCATAGTCTTCCCGGACGGCGGCCACATAGCGGGCGTAGGGCTCAGGTCCGCCGCCGAGAACCGATAGGTCCGCGTCGCACAGGAGGGCGCCGTCGTCGTCCCCTCGTTCCGGACGGTGGTCCGAGGTCAGCTCGACCAGCCTGGCGATTTCCTCGACCTCCGCGGCGGGGAGCCCTGCCTCGGTGAGCCGGTCCTCGGCGAGCCTGGCTGATTCTTCCTCATCCTGGCCGGCGATGCCGCGGTAGACGGCGTCGTGGAACCAGGCCGCGAGCACTACCGTGCGGGGCGGCCCGGCGGGTTCCGTGAGCAGGTCCAGGGCTTCCAGGACGGCCAGCAGATGGGTGCGGCCGTGGTATTTCCGGTGCTCCTCGCCCCAACGGTCCAGTAGATCGAGGAAGAGGGCATCATGGCCGGGCATCACCCTTTCCCAGCGGTTGAGCAGAGGGACTTTGAGGGACTTGTTGCGCGCGCGGGCCGGGATCCGCAGGCCGCTGGCGATGAGTTTGCGGACCAGGATGCGGGCTTCCACCGGGATGGCGCCGGCTGCGACGAGGCTGTCGTAGCGGCGCTCCGGGACGTCGTAGTGGTCGCCGTCGAACCCGCGCTCCTGGATCTTGGCCGAGGCGGCAAACGCGTGCAGCTCCTCGAGTGAGGTATCGGAGATCAGGTGCGAAAAGTGTGTTGCGTGGGCGGGCCACAGCGGCGGATCGAGATAGATGGCCATGGGGGAAGTCTAATGCGGGGCGGCGGACCGGCTGGTTGCGCAGAGAGGTTGCGTTGGCAGGGAGATTGGGTGGACCTGGACATAGATTGTGCAGCTGAAAGCCGGTCGGCAGGGGTCGCGGCCTACGATGCCTGCTGAACGGCCGCATGAACTCCGGCCACAGCGAGCTCCGACGGCGGCCGGTTACCCCCTAATTGGACCGGCCGCCGGGTACATTAGCGCTAACGTGGCGCCGGATTTCGTGGGCAGTCAGCGCTACTTGCTGTTCAGCGCCGCAGCCTGTGCCGCGGCCTGCTTGCGGATTTCCGTAACCTTGGCGATTTCCGGCTCCAGCTGCTGCATCCTGGTGGTCAGGTACTTGTCCAGGACGGCGTCGAGCTGGCCTTGGAAGTTGCTCTGTTCTCGACAAGTGGCATCGGTGACCGCGATTTTGAACTCAGTCTGGCCGCCTGCGGACTGGCCGGCGGTGAGAGCATCGGACGGGCTTCCGAAGTTGGCGTAAGGAGATGCGGCCATGCAGGACGTCCATGAGCCGATGGCCTTCTGGAAGCCGGGGTCAGACATCGCCGAGCCGGCGGCAGCGTTCAGTGAATTCATGGCAACACCGGTGGCCAGTATGTAGTTTTCCACGCTGCCGTAAATCTGTCTGGCGGCCTCGCCCCCGCAACCGCCCCCACGTGTGCCCGTGCCATTGACTTTGACCATATTGTCCTCGGTGTTGGGGCCCATGTAAGCGGCCTCAAACGCAGGGTCAGCGAACATCAGGCTTTCCGGGGATCCTTCGGCCGGCTCGTGGGAGCCCGTTGGCCCCAGCGAGGCATATCCGCTGGCCTTGGCTGTGGCAACATCCAGCCGTTTGAAGCCGATGTTCGCACTGAAATCCACTTTGTGGGTGCTTATGGCGGGCACGAGGTTGAACCCAGCCGCAGCCATGCACTCCTTGATGACGGTGCCACGCCCCGCTTCGGCCGCAGTATCTGCGGTGGCGTAGGCCTGTGCCTGCGCGGTGATTCCGCTGACTGGCGAGCTTGAAGCCGTAATGCTGCCACCGGGAATAGCGGAAGCTGCCAGTGCTCCAGCGGCTCCCACGGCAAGTACCGCGAGGCCGATCAGTGTTCTTTTCATGGTTTTCCCCCAATCGTTGTACTTTGTGATTTTTTGATGAAGTGCTCGGATAAGGAGTCAGCCGCTGCCCAGCAGCCCGTTTTCGTAGGCATAGGCAACCAATTGGATTCGGTTCCGCAGTTTGAGCTTGGCCAGGATGCTGCCTACATGGGACTTCACCGTGGCTTCGCTCAGGACCAGGTTGGCCGCGATCTCCGCGTTTCCCTGGCCGGTGGCCGCGAGCAGGAACACGTCCTTTTCCCGGCCGGACAAGGCGTCCAGAGCAGTGGTGCTCGCAGCAACCGGGGTGGTGTAGTCGCGCAGCAGCTTATTGGTGGAGTGGGGTGCCATCACCGCGTGCCCGGAATGGACAGTGCGGATGGCGGCGAGCAGGAATTCGGGGGTGGCGTCCTTGGTCAGGAACCCGGCGGCACCGGCCTGGATGGCCCGGACCACGGCTTCGTCATGCTGGATGGTGGTGAGCACAATGATTTTCGGCGGGGTGCCGGACCCGGAGGAAATGGTGCGCGTGGCTGTGATGCCGTCCATCACCGGCATCCGGATATCCATCAACATCACATCAGGCCCGACGGCGGCCGCCAGTTCCACGGCAGCCTCACCGTCCCGGGCCTCACCCACAAAATCGAGGTCGGGCTGGCTGCGCAGGATCATTTTGAGTCCGGCGCTGAACAGCGGCTGGTCATCCACCAGTGCTATACGGATGGTCGGTATGGTCATGGCCGTTTCGTTCATGGGAGCAGCGCCTCCACTTCGAATCGGTTCCCGGTGGCGACCGCCGTGAGCGAGCCCCCCACCGCCGTCGCACGTTCCTTCATTCCTGTGATGCCCCGGCCGGAACGGGCGTCTTTCGCCGCCGGCCTTCCAGCTGCGCCCGCATCAGCAAGAGCGGAACTGACCCGCACCCGCAGCCCTCCGGATTCGGGACGGACGGAAACGCTGGCGCCCTGCGGCCGGTCGCCGTGTTTGAAGGCGTTCGTAAGGCTCTCCTGGACCAGCCTGTAGGCGGTGAGATCCTGCAACGGGGTGAGTCCGGGAAGCTCGATGGCGGAGTCTACGGCCACGGGCATGCCGCTCCCGGCGAACTGCGCAGCCAGCTCTCCAAGATGCTGGACAGACGGTGCCGGGCCGGGCTGGGCTGTGTGGGAACCCGCGGAACGGGTGCCTGCCGGGGCCGGACCTTCCATCATGCGGCGGGTCTCCACCAGGGCTGTCCGTGCTGCTGAAGCAATAATTTGAGCCGATTCTTCTACGCACTCCGGCTCGCTGCGGTGGATATAGCGGATGCCTTCGGCCTGCGCGGTGATCACTGTTAGCGAGTGGGCGAGGACGTCATGGAGTTCACGGGCAATCCGGTTGCGTTCCTGTTCCACGGCAAGCTGGGTGGCTTTGTGATGGAGCTCGGCTTCGGCACGGAGTTGGGCCCTGCGGCTGCGGGAGACGTTGTTTGCGGCGAGGCCTGCGGCCACGGCAGCAAGATTGAAGGCTGCGAAGGCACCGAACACCAGGAAGACATAGGTTCCGGTCCGCAGCGAGCCCCGGCCGTACAGCTGGGAACCGAACACAAAATTGATCCAGGTGCCGCCGTCGTTGAACCAGTTGACGGCGATCAGCCCCGAGGCGGCCACGGCGAAGGCCGGCAGCAGCCAGCGGTGCCGGCCTTTGTAGCCCAGGGTGGCGAAGAACAGGGCCAGGGGTACGGCAACATAGCTGAGCACGCCGGACACCATGACCACCGGAAGCACCTTAAAAGCCTGAAGGATCAGCGCAGCGGACGTAAACGCCATCGCGCCCAGCGGTACTAGTTGGGCACCAGCCACGGCTGCCACCAATGCCAGAAGCAGGGCGCTGTCCCGGTTGAAGCCCCGCTCCTCAAGAACCATCAGTGCCGTGAGTATGGCGAGGGCCGTCGCCGGTGGCGCCGCTGGGCGGACCAGTGCTGCGGTGGCCCGGCGGAGGCGCTTCAGGAAGGTGAACATGAATCCACCCTATGCGGGTAGTTGTGCGCGCGGCGCCGGAATCTCAGGAGTTCAACCCGGAGGATGAGCAAGTTCCACCGGGATGATGAAACGGCTGTCAGAAAGCCGGTGGGCAGGCTCCGCCCCCGCCGCAGCCAGGTGGGGTGAAGAGGACAGGACGAATGCAGTCACATTCTGATTTGAGGAATAGATTCGCAGATTCTCCCGCAAATGCGGATTATGCTGGGGAAATGCCCACTATTCGCATTTCTGAAGCAGCCCGGTTCCTGGGCGTCAGCGACGACACCGTACGGCGCTGGACCGAGAACGGCAACCTGACCCCGGTGAAGGATGCCTCGGGCCGGTTGGCCGTGGATGGCCTCGAGCTGGCACGGCTTGCAAAGGACCAGGCACAGCTGCCGGACAATCCCGCAAGAACGGGCAGCTCTGCACGCAACCGGTTCGTCGGGCTGGTCACTGGCATCACGGCGGACAAAGTCATGGCCCAGGTGGAACTGCAGTGTGGGCCCTTCCGGGTGGTGTCGCTCATGAGCAGCGAGGCCGTGCGCGAGCTTGGCCTTGAACTGGGTTCCGTGGCCACCGCGGTGGTCAAAGCAACCACAGTGATAATCGAATCACCGCAAGGAAAGAGCATCCTTTGAAACTGTCCATGAATTCCACAGCTGCCATCTTCGTTGCCGGAGCAGTCGCAGTGTCCCTGGGCCTTGCCGGCTGCGGAGCGGCCACCACCGGCTCCTCGCCTACCGGCACCGGTGCTGCCGGCGGGACCTCCACGCTCTCTGGCACGCTCACCGTCTTCGCGGCGGCCTCGCTCAAGGCCACCTTCACCAAGCTCGCCGCTGATTTCGAGGCCAGGAATCCGGGAACCAAGGTCACGCTGAGCTTCGCGGGATCCTCGGACCTGGTCACGCAGATCACCCAGGGTGCGCCGGCTGACGTTTTTGCCTCTGCAGACAGCAAGAACATGGGCAAGCTCGCGGACGCATCCCTCCTTGACGGCACGTCCAGCAACTTTGCCACCAACGTCCTGGCCATCGTCGTGCCGCCCGAAAATCCGGCCAAAATCAGCAGCTTTGGCGATCTGGCCCGGCCCGGCGTCAAAGTGGTGGTCTGCGCCAGCCAGGTACCGTGCGGCGCTGCGGCCAAGGCCGTCGCCAAGGCTGCCGGAACCACCCTGAACCCGGTCAGTGAGGAATCCTCGGTCACGGATGTGCTCGGCAAGGTCACCTCCGGTGAGGCCGACGCCGGTCTCGTGTACGTCACGGATGTAAAAACGGCCGGAGATAAGGTCAGGGGCATTCCGTTCGCAGAGTCGAGCCAGGCCATCAACACATACCCCATCGCCACCGTGGCAAACAGCAGGAACAAGGAACTGGCCGCGGCCTTCATCAAAATGGTGACCGGCAGCGAGGGCAAACAAGTCCTGGCTGACGCCGGATTCGGCACGCCCTAGGCGTGCAGCCGGCATCCAGGGGCGCCGCATGGACTCTGCCAAAAGCACCCGCATGAAGGGCCGCAACCCCGGCTCCTACACGGGTATCACATCCTGGATCTATGCCGTCGCGGCGTTGGGCGGCCTTTTGGTGCTCCTCCCGCTGGCGGCCATGGTGGCCAAGGTCAACTGGGCGCAGTTCATCCCGCTGATCACGTCCGAATCCTCAGTCACCGCACTTGGCCTCAGCCTCCGGACATCCGGGGCGAGCACGGCCCTGTGCATCGTGCTCGGCGTGCCCATCGCGTTGGTCCTGGCCCGCGGGAGCTTCCCCGGCCAGCGGCTGCTGCGCTCGTTTGTGCTCCTGCCGCTGGTCCTGCCGCCGGTGGTGGGCGGCGTAGCGTTGCTGTACACCTTCGGCCGGCAGGGGCTGCTGGGCCGGAATCTTGAGGCACTGGGTATCCAGATCGCTTTCTCCACCACTGCTGTGGTCCTTGCCCAGACCTTCGTGGCGCTGCCGTTCCTGGTGGTCAGCCTCGAAGGTGCACTGCGGACTGCGGGCGGCCGGTACGAGGCCGTGGCGGCGACGCTCGGCGCCCGTCCCAGCACCGTGCTCCGCCGCGTCACCCTGCCGCTGGTCCTGCCCGGCCTCGCTTCGGGAGCGGTGCTCTCTTTCGCCCGCAGCCTGGGCGAATTCGGGGCCACCCTCACCTTCGCCGGCAGCCTGCAGGGGGTGACCCGGACGCTGCCGCTGGAAATCTACCTGCAGCGCGAAACGGACGCGGACGCCGCCGTCGCCCTTTCACTCGTCCTGGTTGCTGTGGCCGTGACGGTGGTGGCACTCGCCTATCGCGGTCCGACCACGCTGGGAACCCCGTTCACGGCCAAAACCATGCCAGGGACGACGCCGGCGCCCGCCACCAGCGGGAGCCTCCAGTGACAGGGGCATCCGCGGCGTTTCGGCTGGACGCCGCCGTAGACGCGCGCCGCTTCGACGTTTCGCTCACGCTCGGCCCGTCCGAGACCGTGGCCATCATGGGTCCCAACGGTGCCGGGAAATCGACGCTGCTCGCCGTGATTGCTGGGCTGCTGCACCCGGACAGCGGCCAGGCCCAGTTGGACGGCACGGTGCTGTTTGATCTCGCCGGGGGCCGCGGTACATGGACTGCGCCGCACCACCGCGGCACGGCACTTTTGGCCCAGGAGCCGCTGCTGTTCCCGCACCTGAGCGCCTTGGAGAATGTGGCCTTCGGGCCAAGAAGCGCCGGAGTTTCCAAAGCCAAGGCAAGGGAAACTGCAGCGCATTGGCTCGCCGAGGTGGACGCCGCGGCCCTTGCCCTGCGCAGGCCGGCCCAGCTGTCCGGAGGTCAGGCCCAGCGTGTCGCGGTGGCGCGGGCGCTCGCGGCAAATCCCGGGCTGCTCCTGCTCGATGAGCCCATGGCTGCCTTGGACATCCATGCGGCCCCGCTGCTGCGCCGTCTGCTCAAACGCGTACTCGCCGACCGCAGGGCCATCATCATCACCCACGATGTCCTGGATGCACTGATGCTGGCAGACCGGGTGATCGTGCTCGAAGATGGCCGGATCGTGGAGGAAGGGCCCACCCGGGACGTCCTGCAACGCCCTCGCAGCAGCTTTGCCGCGGGGCTGGCCGGGCTGAACCTGGTGACGGGCACGGTCACGGCACAAGGCATCAGGACCGACGCCGGCCAGGATTTCGCCGGCCAGCATGATCCCGAAGCCGGGCCAGATGGCGAACCCGGCCCCCTCACGCCCGGGCTGGCAGGCGTGGCTGTCTTCCCGCCGTCGGCCGTTTCTGTTTTCCTGACGGAAGCCCATGGAAGTCCCCGGAACTCGTTTCCGGTGACCATCACGGACCTCGAGCCGCACGGCGACCAGATCCGCGTCCGTG
This sequence comes from Pseudarthrobacter sp. N5, assembly GCF_050157035.1. GTDB lineage: Bacteria > Actinomycetota > Actinomycetes > Actinomycetales > Micrococcaceae > Arthrobacter. The sequence goes on along the minus strand of NZ_CP189593.1, from coordinate 3,838,445 downwards.
CCGGAGAAGCGGGGGGAATGTCTGCGGACATCACGCCGGCGGCCTCGGCGGACCTTGGCCTGGCGCCGGGGATGAGCGTGTACTTCGTGATCAAGGCCGGGCTGGTGTCCATCTACCCGGCGTAGCGGATCTCCCACCCGCGTGCATCGCAGGACTCAGTTATTCGTGTACCTCAAGGCGGAAAGTCGCTGGCCAGGCCAGACACCGGTGTGAGTATCCAACGCTCACCGACATTCTCATAGCTGATCACCATGGATTGGCTGGAGTCGTTTGCTGCATCTATGGCCAGCAACAATGCGTCCTGCATCTGCCGGGCATGGTCGAGCCTTTCCGCCTGGGTCCCCACGAGGTCGCTGTCGTCGATAAGGACGAAGGCCTTGCCTCCCGCGACGGCTTTCACCGCATATCCCGTCTCCTCGTGGACCGACCCGCGGGAAGTTCCAATTTCAGTGACGTGGCCTGCCCGAATCAGGCCCTGGCTGGCGGTACGAATCCACACGTCACCCATTTGAACTCCTTTGGTCCCGATCTACTTGCGATCACTGACGTTTTCATTTCGCGGCCGCCACAGTAGCCGTCAGATAGCTTCATACCGATTTGGCGACGAAAGCAGCGTACTTGGGAAAGCCGATGAAATTTCCCGAGGAGCGGCGTATTAGCCAGCGTAAACCCAAAAACCAGATCCCGGGAGCCGGCGAGTGAGCTGCCGCGAGGATTTCGGACAGCGGAATTAGTGAATTCTTCTACGCTGCCAGGGCTGGCTGTTGATAACCATAGTGGACTTCGTTAGGCCGTCGGTAACCGAGCGCTGAGTGTCGGCGCCGACTATTGTAAAATCCCTCGATGTAGCGGATAACGTCACTGCGTGCTTGTGATTTCGTGGCGTAAACGGTCCGGTAAACACGCTCGTTCTTGAGCATCGAGAAGAAAGATTCCGCCATACTGTTATCCCAACACACGCCCGTGCGGCCCATCGATGAGCGCATCCCCAGACTGGTCACCAAGGCCCGAAACCCGGCCGAGGTATACACGCTGCCGCGGTCCGAGTGCCAGATCGCGTCAGGCTCGATCAGGGTCGTTGCGGCGGCGTTGTTGAGGGCGTCCGCCACGAGTTCAGTGCGCATGTGATCGGCGATCGACCAGCCGACGACCTTCTTCGAGTAGCAGTCAATGACGGTGGCCAGGTAAATGAACCCCTGCCAGGTGTGGATGTAAGTGATGTCGCCGACGAACTTCACCCCGGGACGTGTGGCGGTGAAGTCACGCTTGACGAGGTCAGGCATGTTGGCCGCGGCCAACGCGTCGGCCTCGGTGGTCGCCCGGAATGGCCGCGGCTGGCAGGCCAGGAGGCCCTCCTGGCGCATGACCTGCCGCACAAGCTCGGGCGAACATTCAATCTGTTCCGCCGCGAGGTCGGCATGGATTCGGCGATACCCGTACGTTCCTTCGGACTCCTCAAAATAGTGCTGGATCCGCGCTATCAGTGCCTTGCGCCGGGTGGCAGTCGCCGATTGCGGGCGCGTCAGCCAGTGGTAGAAACCGGACGTTGAGACTCCCAACCAGCGGCACATTTTCACGACCGAATTCAGGTTGGCGGGCTCAGTCTTTTGGGAGTCGATGTATTCGTACTTGCTCACTACCGCTGCTCCCGCGCGAAGTAAGCGGCTGCTTTTTTCAGGAACAGAGTCTCCGCGCGCAGCTCCTGATTTTCCCTCTCGAGCTCCTTCAGGCGGGCCCGCTCCGAGACCGTCAGGTCCGTCTCAGTGCCGCCGTTGGCCTCGCGGTATTTGTTCAGCCAATTGCGCAGAGTCTCGGGGCCGACACCGTATGTGGTGGCAACGTCCTTGATGGGCTTGGACGTGTTGATCACCTCACGGCACAACTCGTCTTTGAACTCCTGGGTGAAACGCCGGCGTGCTGCAGTCATGCTGATCTCTACTTTCAGTAGACCCCCATTTTAAGAGGGCCCACTGTCCGAGAACTCCGCGGCAGCTCAGAGGCAGGTCCCTGGCGTTGTACTCACCGAAGGTGCTCCGGGTCAGCTCGCCTCCGAACACCGTCTGGTAAAAGTCCATCGCTTGCGGGGCCGTGTCGCGGAATCCAAGGTAGGGGTTGAGGCGGGTGGTCATGAGTCAGGCTCCTCGCTCGTCGGGTCCACGCTGGGATTATTGATCAGGTGCGGCAGGCAGGGGACGACCCGTGCCGTCCGCACCACGTTCAGGGTGCGGCTCCGACGGAGGCTGTTGCAACGGGGTCAGCGGCCGGCGTTGTAGTGCGTGGTGACTTGGCCGGGTGTCAGGGCGGCGGTGTAGGCCGCGGCGAAGCGCAGGGAGCCCTTGTAAAAGAAGTTGGCGGGCTGGGTGGCCCCCCAGCCCGCCAGGTTGTCATAGCCGATACGCCAATACCCGGCGTAGCTTTGGCCGGTCGTGGTGGCCGGGTCGGTGGCGACTTTCTGTGCGTCGATGTACAGATTCATTCCGGCGCCGGAGAGGGTGGCGACGGCGTGGTGCCATGTTCCGTCGGTGTAGCTGAGCGGGCTGGTGATGGTTTTGACCTGGTTGGGGTAGACGCCGAAAACGACCTGGCCGGTGTCGGTGAGGTACAAGTGGCGGTCGTAGGCGGTGGAGGCGCCGGTTTGGGCGTTTCCGAACCCGATCAGTTTCCCTCCGCCGGTGGAGGTTTTGAACCACACCTCGATGCTGAAGGTGTTCCCGGAGGCCCGTTGGGTGGGGGTGGAGACGTAGCTGGTGGAGCCGTTGAGCGTATAGGCGCCGCCGGCGTCCCGGGGGCAGGCAGGTTTGGTGGCGGTGTCGCCGGTCATCGGGCCCCGGTAGGTGCCTGGGGTGTTGTTGTTTGAATAGTCGCCGGCGAAGGCGGAGCCCGTCGCTTCGTTGAGGCGGTAGGCGAACAGGGCGCCGGCGATGTCTGCCCGCACCGCCTCGGTGCACAGAAAGTAGGCCGCTGTTCCTGCCTCGTTCGTCGGGTTGGTGATCCGTGCCGAGTATCCCGAGGTGGTGGAGGGTGTGAACAGAGCCAGCAGACACAGTGCTGCAAGTACGGTTGCAGTGACGGCGCTGCCGGGCCGGGTCCGTCGACCCCGGCGCGCACCGGCGGCCGGGCGGCACGTCATGTGCGGGTGCTCCGGTTTTTGACGAGCCCGGGGAGGCTGCAGGCCAGTGACCACAGGAGCGGGAGGGCGCAGATGAGCATCAGCAGGATCCAACCGGCGGGCGGCAGGTCCAGGGCCGAGGCCATCTGGTAGTGGTCCGTCCCGTCCAGAGAGGGAAGCGGGACCTGTCCGACGCTGCCGGCTGTCAGATGTGCCGGGTCTCCGCCTTCGGCATGGACACTGATGGGGAGCATGCCGGTTGAGACCACTGTCGCCTGGGGCGTTCCCTCCATCATGCCTGCTGCAAGGATGCTGATCCCGATAAAGGGGCGCAGAATGATGGTGGCCACGGAAATGACGAGCGGTACCCCGACGATCCGCAGTGGAATCCGCTGGCTGAGGGGAACGAACCGGCCGGTCAGGATCCATAGCCCGGCGATGCCGGGGATGAGAATGGGCAGTGCCCGGATGAGCCATCCGAGGCCGGGTACGGTGATGGACTTTCCCACCAAATCTCCGCCGGTCAGGGTCCAGGGGTCATCCGCGCCGTTGAGGTCCCCGCGGGTGAGGATTCCTCCCGCCGCGGTGAGGGCCCGCACGCGGTGGGTGTAGGTCTGATCCGGCGCGGTCGGGGGATGGAAGGTGACGACGTCCCCGGCGCGGATGTCTTCTGCCGGCTCCGGGAAGGTGAGGACGAGCGTGCCCACCGGGGCGGCTTCTGCCATGGACGGGGTGCTGATCACGAACCAGCGTCCGCCGGCCAGTGAGAACAGGAGCGCCCCGGTCAGCAGGATACCCAGGATCGCGGCCAGTACAACGACGGCACCCCGTCGCCAGGCTCCCCCACGGCGCCGGGGCGGGGGCGTCCGGATGGTGTCCGGAGCGGTCCGGGTGTCCAGGATTGTCATGTGCCACCTTCACTGGAGAGGGGCCCGGGGCGGCGGTGTGCCGCACCGGTTGGCCCGGGTCAGGGTCTAGCTGGCGAAGGTCCAGGTCAGGGGCAGTGACGCGGCGAGGCCCTGGTAGGTGTTGCCTGCGGAAGTGTCCAGGGTCACGGCAATGGTGAAGGGGACGCTGGCACCCGCCGCGGGGGCTGCGGGCATGGTGATCGCGGTGGCCAGTGCCCCGGCCAGGGTGGCCGCAGAGCCGGTGAAGACGGTGGTGGCACCGGAGGTGATGACGACGTTCAGTTTCGCGCACAGATCCGTGGCGGTGCCGTTCTGGGCGCCGTTCAGGGACTGGGTGCAGATCGCTCCCGGGGTCAGCGTGAACGTGCGTGCCGCGACTGAACCGGCGTTCTTGATCGTGATGGCCGTTGTCACCGCAGGACCGCCCGGGACCATGACGGTGCTGCCGCCGAATTTATTGATCGTCGAGCACGTCGCAGAGTTTGTCGAGACGCTGCCGCCGTCGGTGCTCAGGCATGTCACCGGAGCCGCACCCGTGGTCTGCTCCTGCATGACCAGTGAGCCGGACGCGGCCGTGTTCGCGCTGTTGGTGATGCTGGCAACAAAACCGGACAGGGTTCCGGTCAGGGACAGGGACAGCAGCACCGTACCCACCAGCCCTGCCAGCAGAACGGTCGGGGCAAAATGGCGGCGCTTCGGCGCGGCAGCAGAATCGGACATGGCGGAGGCCTTTCACAAAACGGGACATGGCGGAACCGGGGAATCTTGCATGCCGACACCGGCGGGAGAGAATGCGGCTTGGCCGGCCGCGTCGCCCTGGGGCAGGGACGGAGTGAACACTACCGGACTTAACGCGGTATTCAAATTACATGATTTCCAAGCAGTACTGTCCTGCCTGATGAGTGATACCGACGAGCGCCATCGCGGGGAGTAGGAGCGGTCGAAGAGTATGATTACTTGATAGTCAAGTCATATCAGGAGCCGTACCATGATCGATCCCGCCGCCCCCGGTGTCCCGCAGCCGACAGCCGCCGCGGGCGGACCCCCGGTCCAGGACAGCGCAGCTGCGGCGGACGTGCGGGCCGTTGTCAAGGCGATGCGGCGCCTGGACATCGGCAACGGCCGGCTCCGGGTCCGGCTGGCCAGGGAACTGGACGTGAGCGTGGCAGAACTCAATGCCCTGGCGTTCGTCCGGGACGGCGGACACCTCACGCCCAAACAACTCTCGCGGGACCTGCACATCACCACCGGATCCGTCACATCGATGATTGACAAACTCGAGCGCTCAGGCTTTCTGCAGCGCAAGCCCAACCCGGCCGACCGGCGGAGCCTGCTGCTGCAGCTGACCCCGGCCGGAGACCACGCGATGAGCTGGGTCTATGATCACTTCCACCGCGCCGTCGTCGCCGCAGTCATCCGGGGCGGCATTCCGACCGAACTACAGCTGACGCAGTTCCTCGATGCGGCGGCAGCCGCACTTGAAGACCTCTCGGAACACGTACCGGACTCACGATCTGAAAACGCCCTGTGAAGTCGTTTCCTGGCCGGACCAGCTATAGTGCCCTCCTGCTGGCGGCGTAGTCTGATCGCAGAAGGTCATGAATGGGAGGTCCCTCCATGGCAACGGATTCCACCGCGGACGGCCACCAGCCGCCGGTCCCCGGTCCGGCGACTTCGCCACCAGGAGCCAGGCCCCGGATCACCGGGCCGCCATGGTCTGGGCAGCAGCGGCAGCCGGACTCGTGGTGCTGGTCCTGCTCATAGCGTTCATCCTGCAAAACCAGGACATGGTCACGCTGCGCTACTTTGGCCTCGCCGGGACCGTATCACTCGGCGTCGCCCTGTCATCGGCGCCGTGGGCGGCGGCGTCCTGGTGGCCATTGCCGGCGCTGCCCGCATCATCCAGCTCAGGTCAGCCGCCCGCCGGTCTACCGGCAGGACCTGAGCCCGGAGAGGCTGCGGCCATGTCCGCGCACCGTGAGCGGATAAGCCCGTCAAGAAGAGCCGGGCCCGGTTGCGCCTGCGGTGGCGCGGTCATCCGGGACAGGACCCGGTGGAGGACCTGCGCGAATGCTGCCGCGCTTCCACGGCCGTGGACAAGGCCCTGGGTGAGGCGATCCAGGCAACTGTTGCCGCCGGGATCCCGTGGCGTGACATCGGCCGGGTTCTTGGCGTGGCGGAAGCTGACGGGTCCAGGCGGGACGTCATCGATGCTCTGGCGGCGAGCAGGCGCGAGTTGTGGCACCGGGGAGCCGGGCGTTCAGATGCGTAAAACGCCTGTGTGCGGGCTGTTGCCCTGCTTCGGACCGCCCCGCCGGAACATGACCAACGGCGGCAGGAACCGGCACGGTCACGGCAGCCCCGGCTGTACTGGGTCGAAGAATCGGTGGCCGGTCGGGTTTGCGGTGGTTCCGTCGTGGGACCTGGCCTGGACAAAGGCCCTTTCCTCCGCGGAGAGCACGGTTTCTCCGTGGGCGTCGGTCTCGGCGTTTTCACCGGTTTCGGTGTTGATGGCGGCCGTGATGGTGCGCGGCACGATCACGCATCCGGGATTGTCGATGAACCATTGCCGGGTGGCCGGCGAGAGCCGGTCCCACTGTTCCTTGATGTGCATGTCAGTCATTTCTGCCTCTTATGGTAATAGGCCTGCGTCGAGCTCACCAGCACATGGCCCATCAGCTCGGCGAGTACATCAACCGCGACGTCGGCGTCGGCGTGCCGTCGCATATGGATTGCTGGCCCCCGGCTGCTGCGATCCGATCGTATTGAAGACCCAACCCGGCGGGCGGCTCCTTGGGGGACCCGTCCGCCGGGTTTCTTTGTGTCCAGGCGGAGTGTCGGCCGCAATGGCTGGACAGTACCTTCGCTCTGGGTAAGCATGGACCTGAGGGGAATTGCTCAAAGTTGAGCGTAGTACACTCAACTTATTAGCCGCATATCCGCGAAAGGAGCTCTCTTTGGACGCCAAATTCACTACCAAGAGCCAGGAGGCTCTTTCGGCAGCAGCCATGAATGCCTCCACGGCCGGGAATCCACAGGTGGAACCCGCCCATCTGCTCAAGGCTCTGATGGATCAGCGGGAGGGCGTCGCCGTCGCGCTTCTCCGCGCTGCCGGCAGCGATCCCGATACTGTCAGCACGCAGGCGAGCACAGCCATCAAGGCGCTGCCGGCCAGCTCCGGCGGATCCGTCCAGCAGGCCCAGCTGTCCCGCACGGCCCTGCAGGCCATCCGGAATGCCCAGAGCGAGGCGGATAAGGCCGGGGACAGCTACGTCTCCACGGAAATGCTCCTGCTGGGGCTCTCCGCCGGGAGTGACAGCGTCGGGAAATTAATGCGCGACGCCGGAGCCTCCAGCGAAGCGCTGCTGGCCGCATTGCCGGGTGTCCGTGGCGACCGCAAGGTCAACTCGCCGGACCCGGAAAACACCTTCCAGGCCCTGGAAAAGTTCGGCACGGACCTCACCGCGATGGCGCGCTCCGGCAAGCTTGACCCGGTGATCGGTCGCGATGCCGAAATCCGCCGGATCATCCAGGTCCTGAGCCGCCGCACCAAAAACAACCCGGTGATCATCGGCGAGCCAGGCGTGGGCAAGACCGCCGTCGTCGAAGGCCTGGCACAGCGGATGGTGGAAGGGGACGTTCCGGAAAGCCTGCGCGGCAAAACTCTCATCGCCCTGGACCTTGCCTCCATGGTGGCCGGCGCCAAGTACCGCGGCGAGTTCGAGGAGCGTCTCAAGGCCGTCCTGGAGGAGATCAGGAACTCGGACGGGCAGATTGTCACCTTCATTGACGAGCTCCACACCGTGGTGGGAGCCGGTGCCACCGGGGACAGTTCAATGGATGCCGGGAACATGCTCAAGCCCATGCTGGCGCGCGGCGAGCTGCGGCTGATCGGCGCCACCACACTGGATGAGTACCGCCAGAATATTGAGAAGGACCCCGCGCTGGAGCGACGCTTCCAGCAGGTGTACGTGGGCGAGCCCAGCGTTGAAGATACCATCGGAATCCTGCGCGGGCTCAAGCCGCGTTACGAAGCCCACCACAAGGTAGTCATCGCCGACTCCGCACTGGTTGCGGCGGCCACGCTGTCCAACCGCTACATTGCCGGGCGCCAGCTGCCGGACAAAGCCATTGACCTGATGGACGAGGCCGCGTCCCGCCTGCGTATGGAGATCGATTCAGCACCGGAAGAGATCGATCAGCTGCGCCGTTCCGTTGACCGGCTCACCATGGAGGAGCTGGCGCTCGCCCGGGAGAAGGACGCTGCCTCGTTGGAACGCCTGGCCGCGTTGCGTGCGGACATGGCGGACAAAAATGAAGCGCTGTATGGCCTCAAAGCCCGCTGGGAGGCCGAGAAAGCCGGGCTGAACCACACCGGTGATCTGAAGGCCAGGCTGGACGAACTTCGCTCAGCGGCGGACAAGCACCAGCGCGAAGGCGACCTCGAGGCCGCGTCCCGCATCCTCTACGGCGAAGTTCCCGCACTGGAACGGGAGCTCACCGCGGCCGCTGAAGCCGAAACGGCGCGGGAGGCAAGCGGGGCAGCCAAGCCTGAGCTGATGGTTGCCGAGAATGTCACCGCGGACGATATCGCCGAGGTCATTTCGGCCTGGACCGGCATCCCTGCCGGGCGCATGCTGCAGGGCGAAAGCCAGAAGCTGCTGGACATGGAGCACGTGCTCGGCCAGCGGCTGATCGGACAGTCCAAAGCCGTGGCTGCGGTGTCCGATGCCGTGCGCCGTGCGCGTGCCGGCATCAGCGATCCCAACCGGCCCACCGGGTCTTTCCTGTTCCTGGGCCCCACCGGCGTGGGCAAGACCGAACTGGCCAAGGCGCTGGCTGACTTCCTCTTCGACGACGAACGCGCCATGGTGCGGATCGATATGTCCGAATACTCCGAGAAGCACACCGTGGCCAGGCTTGTGGGCGCGCCTCCCGGTTACGTGGGCTACGAGCAGGGCGGCCAGCTGACGGAGGCGGTCCGCCGTCGGCCGTATTCCGTGGTGCTGCTGGACGAAGTGGAGAAAGCGCACCCGGAAGCATTCGACATCCTGCTGCAGGTACTCGACGACGGGCGCCTCACCGACGGCCAGGGCCGCACCGTGGACTTCCGCAACGTGATCCTGGTGCTCACCTCCAACCTCGGCAGCCAGTTCCTGGTGGACCCGTTGCTGGACGCCAAGGCCAAACGGGAAGCGGTGATGGCGATGGTGCAGTCCTCGTTCAAGCCCGAGTTCCTGAACCGCCTGGACGAGGTGGTGCTGTTTGATCCGCTGAGCGTTGAGGAGCTGGCACGGATTGTTGAGCTGCAGGTTGCCGAGCTGACCGCACGGCTCCACGGGCGCCGGCTCTCGCTGCAAGTGACCGACGGCGCGCGGGCCTGGCTGGCGATGTCCGGCTTCGATCCGGCCTACGGCGCCAGGCCATTGCGCCGGCTCGTGCAACGTGAGATCGGCGACCGGCTGGCCAAGGCCATCCTGGCGGGGGACATCTCGGACGGTGATACCGTGCTGGTTGACACCGCGGCCGACGTCGACGAACTCACCATAGAGGGGCTGGAAGCCCTTGAAGGGCCCGACGGCGGTGCTCCCGCCGGCAGTGGGCTCTCCGTCCGGCGCAAGGCCTGAGCAGCCGTCTGGGCGTATCAGGGGAGCACTGTGGTCATGATGATGTTGCCGGCGTCCGCGATGACGTAGCAGTCCACCCGCCGGTCGCCCTTTGCCCAGCTGGTGGTGCTGGGGTAGGCGCGCTGGAAGTTCAGCGTGTACTGGTTGGACGCTGCGGTCAGTTTGGCGGCCTGGCAGGCTTCCAGCGCCTTGGCCCTCAGCGCCTCGCTGCCCGGATAGGAATCGCTGCCCGGGTACCGGTACACCGCAACCAGTTGCGCTGAATGGCCGGTATCGCAGGCAACCTGGGAAGCATCCATAGCCTCCGGATCGAAATCCTTGAAGCAGTCTCCCAGCTGGAAATCCAGCGGGCTTACGCTATTCCGGGGCAGCGGGAGGGCGCCGGCCGGGGGAGCTGCTGAGGATTCAATCGCCGGGGAATCGCCGGAGCCGGCTGCGCCGCCGGGTGAACCGCTTTGCGGGCGGCTGTTGGCGTTGATCAGGAGTGTGGCAACCAGCCAGGCCAGCAGACCTGCCACGATGAGGAGGCCGAGGACAAAGCCGGCCTTGAGCAGGCCTTGGTTGGAGTTGTCCGTCTGGCCGGCGTTCACCGGGCCGCTGTTAACAGGGGCACTCTTGGCGGGCGCGCTGTAAACTCGGGCGCTGTCGGCAGGGGTGCTGTCCACCGGGGCAGGCGGCACCCGGGGGTGTCCTGCCGTTGGTGGGGCAGCGGGACGGGGCGGTATGGCTCCCGGCCTGTCGCCGTGCGTCTTGTCGCCGTACGCTGGGTCCTGATCGTTCACCGAGTACGGTACTCCTCCCTGCGTTCGCTCCACGTTGAGCCACCGGCCCTGGCGGCCGGATGTGCAGTCGTCTACGTGACTCTACCGAACAAAAAACACCTGTCACCCGCAGCTGAGTGACAGGATCGCCGCGACATTGCCGCCGGCGGCGCCGTCCGGCGAGCAGTTGCCGCCGAAAGCATGTAATCTAGGTGTACGACAAATTGACCAAACATTCCGGGGCCTCACCAATCGCCAATGGTGACCACCTCCGGTCCGAGTACACAAAGGGGGTCACGCCATGGGGCGCGGCCGTCAAAAGGCAAAAGCTACCAAGCAGGCTCGGGATATCAAGTATTATTCCCCGAACACTGACTATTCGGCCCTTCAGCGGGAGCTCAAAGGCCCAGAGGGTCGTGCCACGAGCCATTTCGCGAATGACCCGGTTGAACCGGATTATTCAGCATATGTGGATAAGTACGCGGACGATGTGGAAGACGACGACGAGGTAGACACCCGTCGCATCGGTTAGTTGTCGCAATCTGAAGTTGCCTTAAGGCACTCAGCTGCGCGCCGTCGTCGTACGCTGCACTGTACGGCGCATCTTTCCAGCACCCCGGCGCTTCGCTCAATGCGGTGCCGACCATAGTTATCAGGCCCGCCACCCCCACCGGATTCCGGCGCGGGTGGCGGGCTTTTTTGTTGCTTCCTTGCGGACTGTTGTCAGTGTCAGTGCCCCGTACTAGGTTGATCGTGGAGCGGATCCGCATTGACCGGGTGACCGCAAAAGTCAGCGAGAGGGAGTTTTATGCCGCAGCTTGGGAACGGGATGCAGGTTCACGGTGGCTGAACCAGTAAAGGAGCCGGGCGGTTTCAGCCACGGCGAACCGTGCTGGATAGATGTTCAGACCCGGGATGTGGCGGCGGCGACGTTGTTCTACGCCGCAGTCTTCGGCTGGCAGTATAAGGACCTGCCCACACCGGACGGCCGCAGCTACTCGCAGGCTTTCCTGGACGATGACCTGGTCACGGTTATTGCGCCGCAGAACCCCCATCAGGAAGCATTAGGCGGACACGCGCAGTGGAACGTCTACTTCGCCGCTGACGACGCCCGGGCTGTTGCAGAGGAGGCCGTCCCTGCGGGCGGGGAGGTGCAATTCTGCCCGGAGGACGTCGGGGAGACCGGCACCATGGTGTTCGTGGAGGCCCCGGGTGGCGGCACCACGGGTGTGTGGCAAGCTGGCACCCACAAGGGAACGGCCCGGTACAATCAGCCCGGAGCGTTTGCCTGGGCTGAACTCATGACGCCGGAACCGCAGGCCGCCGTCGGATTTTTCCAGCAACTGTTCGGTCATGAGGTGACCGAATACCCGCAGGACGACGGCGGTTCCTACACCACGCTGATGGTGAACGGCGCCGAGGTCGCCGGGATCGCCAAGGCGGATCCGGATCCGGACGCGGGCAGTGGGACACTGGGCTGGCAGATCTACTTCGGGGTATCCAGCGTGGCCGAGGCAATTCTGGCTGCCGTGGCTGCGGGCGCCGAGGTGCTCGTGGAGCCATTTGCAGTGGAGGAAGCCGGCACGATCGCCACATTGAAGGACCCGCAGGGCGGGGTGTTCAGCCTGCTGGAGGTTTAAGCGGTATCGAGGGCTCCGTAACTGCCGTTATGAGGGTTCCAAAGGGCTGTTACGGAGCACTCAATGAGAGGCCTAAGCGTAGGCGTTCACTAGGCGGACAGCGCCGCCGTCAACACCCTTGGCGCCCTGGACGTAGTCCGGGCCGGTCTTGATGATCGAATCCGAGTTCACGGAAACAGTACCCATGACCCAGGACGGCAAGCCGCGGTCGTTCAGGCGGGCCACTGCGGCGTCTGCGGCTTCGGCGGACACGATTGCCACCATGCCGACGCCCAGGTTGAGCGTGCGCTCGAGGTCCGCCAACGGGACGTTGCCCAGTTCGGCGACCAGTTTGAAGATGGCGGGCAGTTCCCAGGTGGCGCGGTCAACGGTGGCAATGAGGCCCTGCGGCAGCACGCGCGCCAGGTTGGCGGCCAATCCGCCGCCGGTGACATGGCTGAAGCCGTGCACGGCCTTGCCCCGTGCGGAGCCGTTCACCGGGAAGGTGCGCGCTAGGTCCAGGCAGTCTGCGGCGTAGACGCGGGTGGGCTCCAGCAGTTCCTCACCCAGCGTGCGGCCGAGTTCGGAGACCTGGCGGTCCAGCGCCCAACCTGCGTGGTTGATGACGCGCCGGACCAGGGAGTAGCCGTTGGAGTGCAGGCCGGAGGAGGCCATGCCGATCACCACATCACCGGCACGGACGCGGTCCGGGCCCAGCAGGGAATCGGCTTCAACAACACCGGTGGCTGCGCCGGCAACATCGTATTCGTGCTCGCCCAGCAGGCCCGGGTGCTCTGCCGTTTCGCCGCCTACCAGTGCGGTGCCGGCAACGGAACAGGCCGCTGCGATGCCGCGGACGATGTCCGCGATGCGCTCCGGAACCACCTTGCCGCAGGCGATGTAGTCGGTCATGTAGAGCGGTTCGGCACCCACCACCACGATGTCATCCACCACCATGCCCACTAGGTCGAAGCCGATGGTGTCGTGGATGTCCATGGCCTGGGCAATGGCCACCTTGGTGCCCACGCCGTCAGTGGATGTGGCCAGCAGCGGGCGCTTGTAGGTGAGGAGCCTGGAGACGTCGTACAGGCCGGCGAAACCGCCGACGCCGCCGATCACCGAAGCGTTGTGGGTCGCCTTGACGGCACCCTTCATCAGCTCGACGGCGCGGTCGCCCGCTTCGACGTCGACGCCGGCCGAGGCGTAGGTGATTCCGGCGGTGTTGTCAGCGGCTGGAGATGCGGAAGTCATACTGGCTCTTTCTTGTCAGCGCCGATTTTGGTGGCGTCGAGGTAACGGTCAGCGTCGGTCAGCAGGTTTTCGAACTCGGCGTCCGGCCCCGGATCGCAGCCCGTGGCCCCGGGCTTCTCGGCGGGGTCGTCGTCGGCCGGGACTTCGTCGGACGGGCTTGTGGACGTGGGGGGAAGGCCGCCGAGGTCCGTGCGTTCCAACAGGTTCTTCCCCTGCTTGTCCGAGCCCGGGAGCTCGATGGGGTACTTGCCCGTGAAACAGGCGGTGCAGAGGCGCTCGCGCGGCTGCTGGGTGGCGCCGATCATGCCGTCTTCGGAGATGTAGGCCAGCGAGTCCGCGCCGATCGCCTGGCGGATCTCCTCGACTGTGGCGCCGTTGGCGATAAGCTCCGCCCGGGAGGCGAAGTCGATGCCGTAGAAGCACGGCCACTGCACTGGAGGGGACGAAATCTTGACGTGGACGCTGGCGGCACCGGCCTCGCGGAGCATGCGCACAATGGCACGCTGGGTGTTGCCGCGGACGATGGAGTCATCCACCACTACAACGCGCTTGCCGCGGATCACGGATTCCAGGGCGTTCAGCTTGAGCCGGATACCCAGCTGGCGCAGCGTCTGGGAGGGCTGGATGAAGGTGCGGCCAACGTAGGAGTTCTTGACGAACCCGTGGGCGAACGGGATGCCGGATTCCTCCGCGTAGCCCACGGCGGCGGGGGTGCCGGATTCCGGGACGGGGATGACGATATCCGCTTCCTGGGTGTTTTCACGGGCCAGCTGGCGGCCCATCTCCACGCGGGCTTCGTACACTGAGCGGCCGGCGATGGCGGCGTCCGGGCGGGCAAGGTAAACGTATTCGAAAACGCAACCGGCCGGCGTCGCGTCCGCAAAACGCTGTGAGCGGACGCCTTTCTCGTCGATGGCGATGAATTCACCCGGTTCGATTTCGCGGATAAAGCTTGCGCCCACGGTGGCCAGGGCGGACTGCTCGGAGGCGACGACCCAGCCTCGTTCCAGCCGGCCCAGGACCAGCGGGCGGATTCCGTAGGTATCGCGGGCTGCGTAGAGGGTGCCTTCGTCCATGAACACGAAGCAGAAGCCGCCCTTGATCTTGGGCAGCAGCTCGACGGCCGTCTGCTCTAGGGACTTGCCTTCTTCGCCTTCAAGGAGCGCCGTGACCAGAGCCGTGTCGGAGGTGTTGCCCTGTTTCATCTCGCCGCTGAGCTGGCCATCGTTGAGCTCCAGGATCATGGCCTTGAGCTCGGCGGTGTTGGTGAGGTTGCCGTTGTGGGCCAGGGCCACGGTGCCGGTGGAGGTGGCGCCGAGTGTGGGCTGGGCGTTGGCCCAGTGACTGGCTCCGGTGGTGGAGTAGCGGCAGTGGCCCACGGCCAGATGCCCGGTCAGGGTGTTCAGCGTGGTCTCGTCGAAGACCTGGGAAACGAGCCCCATGTCCTTATAGACGTTGATCCGCTTGCCGTCGCTGGTAGCAATACCAGCCGACTCCTGACCGCGGTGCTGCAGTGCATACAGCCCGTAATAGGTGAGTTTTGCTACTTCTTCACCTGGTGCCCAGACCCCGAAAACGCCACAAGCGTCTTGGGGGCCTTTTTCGCCAGGGAGAAGATCATGAGAAAGTTTTCCATCGCCGCGTGCCACTGGTCGATTATCTCACGATATGGGGTAAGTCTTGTCCGGCCGGGGCTTTATGACCGGCACTCTGCATCGGGACCGCCGGTGGTTACGCGTCATCCTTGGTATAAGGCACGGATTCGACGACGGCGTGGCGGGCGCGCCGGACGCTCAGGCGGTCCAGAACCAGGGCGGTGATAGCGCCGAGGATCACGCCGCCGGCACCGAACATCACCAGAAAGAAGCCGAAAACCGAGTTGCGATCGTAGCTTGCGTCGCCGGGGAGCGCGTAGGCGACCACCCCGGCCACAGCAATGCCCACCAGCCCGCCCAGGATCAGGAACGGGACGAACCGGGGTGCGCTGCGGACGGTGATTCCGCGGCGCTCGGGGGATGCCTCCGGAGTCGCCGCGGGTGCTACGGGTGTTGCTGCGGGCGCTACCTCCGGCGGGATAGCTGCCGGCGGGATGTTGGCCGGCGAGGTGGTGTTCCCGCTGCCGGAGGTGTCTTCGGAATCCATGCAATCTAGCCTACTGCCCACGCTGCGCAGGAAATGTTCCCGCGCAGCCGGTGCTGACCCGGCGCGGCGAACGGGAATGCGCAACTTTTGGGCGCAGACGGCCACTCAAAGGCCGCCAATCCGCGGATCGCCCTCGTATTGACCGCTGGTAGTTACGCAGTCCCGTACGCACGCCGGAACCCGCGCGGGGGCAGGCCCTAGTGTTCCGTGTTAATGTTTTGTTTGCGTTTCATCTTGCCCAGGAGATAGTCCGCTGATTTGGTCCAGGTGAATGGTTTGGCGTCCTGGTTGTAGTTCTCGATGTAGCGTTCCATGGTTTGTTCCAGCTCTTTCACCGAGCTGAACGCACCGCGTTTGAGGCACTGGCGGGTGATGATCCCGAAGAAGATCTCCACCATGTTCAGCCAGGAACAGCTGGTTGGGGTGAAGTGCAGGCGCACGCGCGGGTTTTTGGCCAGCCAGTCCTTCACGTTCTGATGCTTATGCGTCGCGTAATTGTCGCAGATGACATGCAGTTCAACCCCGGGGTGGGCGTCGGCGACCCGGCCCAGGAAATCGACGAACTCGATGTTGGTGTGCTTTGGGTAGAAGGCGTTCGCGCTGAGTTTGCCGGTGAGGACCTCCAGGGCGGCGAACAAGGTGGTGGTGCCGTTGCGTTTGTAGTCGTGGGTCTGCTGCAGCGGGTGCGTCGAGGACAACGGCTGATCCGGGCCGGTGCGGGACAGCGCCTGGATTTGGGTTTTCTCATCGATGCTCACGACCACCGCGTTTTCCGGCGGGGACATGTACAGGCCCACCACGTCCCGGAGCTTGAACTCCAGGGCGGGATCAGTGGAGAACTTGAACGTCTCGATCCGGTGAGGCTGGATTTTCCAACGGCGCCAGATGCGGGCCACCGAGGAAAAGGAGACTCCGTGGCGTTCGGCCATGATGCGGGCGGACCAGTGCGAGATCCCAAGCCCGGCCGGCGGCTTCCCATCGTTGGTCAGGGTGTCCGCGATCAGGGCAAGCTCGTCGATCTCCCGCTCCCGTCCCGGGCGCTGGACATCGGACAGGGCCTCGATCCCGCCCTCGGCATAGCGGTTGCGCCACTTCAAAACCGTGGGTGCCGAAAACCCGGTGATCTTCTCGATCTGGATATTCGGCATCCCGTCGGCAGCCAACAAAACCGTGCGCGCCCGCAACGCCAATGTCGCGGAGGAAGAATTCCCACGAGTCAACGCCTCCAAGAACCCCCGGTCCCCGTCACGCAATTCCAAAGCCCTTGCCAGATAAACCATGGATCAAGTCTGACAAAAAACCATACCCAAAGGAATCAACGACACGCTACACTAGCTGCCGCGGTACGTGGAGTAGGCGAAGGGGCTGAGCAGTAAAGGTACGTGGTAGTGCTCGCTGCCTGTCACCTCGAAAACCAAATCAACTTCCGGGAAGAACGTGGCCGTCCCCAGGCTTGCGTAGTAAGTGCCGGTGTCGAAGTTCAGCCGGTACTTGCCCGCCGGCAATTGCTCTGGACCGAGGTCTTTCGCCCGGCCGTCCGCATCGGTAGTGCCGCCGGCCAGCTGCCGCCAGCTGCCGCCGTCGTGCGTGTACAGAACGACCGCGACGCCGGCCGCCGGGCGCCCGGCCCCGGTGTCCAGGATGTGGGTCGTGACGTGGGAAACGCTCATTCGCTGATCACTCCTTCGAGGCGAAGCAGGGCGATTTCGCGCAGCTGCTGGGCCACTATGACATCTTCTTGTTCGGGGGTGCTGGCCAGGCGCTCACGGAGTGCGGCCAGTATTTCCGGGGCGGTGCGTCCGGCGGCGCGGATCAGGAAGACCCGGCCGAATTTGTCTTCGTAGGCGCGGTTTCCCTGGGCCAGGGCGCCGGCAACGGCGGCGTCAGCGGGATCCACGCCGGCCTGCTCGGAGCGGGACATGGATGCCTCGGCCGTGGACGCTGAGGGACGCTCGCCGATCCGGGGGTGGTGCGCCAGCGCTGCCCGGACTTCTTCGGCAGTGAACGGGGCTGCGGCGTAGCGGGCAAGACCCAGCAGCTCGCCCCTTGAGGAAAACGGCCGGGAATCAGCAATCTGGTCCACCCAGCGCTGGATATCAATACAGGGTCGAAGAACCGCAGCGGCGTCAGCGCGGTGTGCTTTGTTGAATTCGGCAAGCTGCATGCTTGGTATTCCCTTGTGCAAGTGCTGGCATCCATGGTGTTGGCTATGCGGAAAGCCGGACATCTCTCGATGAGACATCGCCATGAATCTTCCGCATCATGGAACTGTTATTTCAGCATACGTAATAGTCAAGCGACTGGCAGCGTCCGTGTCAAGAGGCATCCAGCACCCGCAGCCTGCAAGGCAGGTCACGATCCGGCAGTGACATGATCGGCAGTCAGGATCCTGACGTTGATGATTCCCTGGTCAGTATCCAGGTGTTTGTTCCGTCCTGGCGCTCGAACGTCACCGTCGTGACAAGTGCCTGGATCAGCGCCAGGCCACGGCCGGACTCCGACTCTTCGTCCGGCATGCTGGGCTCCAGCTGCGAAGCGAACGGCTCCTTGGCGTTGAACGCGCTGACGCGGGCCTGCAGGATTGTCAGGTGGACGGTGATATCGACGCCCAGCTCCACGGGATCCGCGGCCACCGGAACGGCGTGCTGGACAATGTTGGACGCAGCCTCGATGATGGCGGTGGTGAAGGTCATCCGGTCCATGTCCGGGACAAACGACGCATCTTCCCACAGCTCGTCCAGCTGGGTGTGGACTGACTCGATCGCTTCCGGGGCGGAAAGGCCCCTGAAGGTCCGGCGTGCAATAGCTTCAGTCATTTCCGAAGGCCTCTTCCGCTGAATCGTAGGCGGTCAGGACCCTGTCCATGCTGGTCAGCTCCAGGACCATTTTCACCTGCGGCTGGACGCCCGCGATCCTGAGATCGCCACCGGCCTGCCGCGCGACTTTGAGGCAACCGATAAGGGCCCCCAGGCCTGAGGAGTCCATAAACGCCGTGTTTTCCAGATTCACGACGATCCTGTTTGAACCGGCCGCAACTATTCCGGCCACGAACTCACGGAGCTTTGGCGCGGACACCATGTTGAGCCGCCCGATGGCTTTAATTTCGGCATATGAGACTTTGTCCTCATAACTAAGCTCCATCATTTTTCCTTTCCTCAGAGACCAGTCCGGATTCGGTGTCAAAGCCCGTGTACAAGGCGGCCCGCACCAGAACACTCATGACCACAAGGTCAAAGATTACCCAGAAGACGTTCACAAGTGTGCCGATCGGCTCCGACAGGCCGGAGGCCAGCCGGACGATTCCGACGACGGCGGCGACCACCAGCAGCACGGAGACCACCATCTGTGGCCGGATCAGACTCCAACCGGGCCCGCCGTCCTGGCGGCCCTTGGGGGTGACGGCAAATCCAAGCGGCCGTCCGAACCAGACGTTGCGGGCCGCCGTCGTGCACGCTTTGATCCAGGTGGGGAACAGCGCAAGGCTGTACTGCTGTCCACGCCAGGTGCTGATGCCCCGGCCAGCCACGGCGAACAGCAACTGGTTGACTACCATGAAGGGGATAAACCTGATGAAGAAATCGGTGCTGAGGCTGCTCACAGGAAGGATGCCCAGAACCAGGTAGATGATGGGGGCGGCAAAATAGATCACGGCCGCGTAGCCGCTGAGGTAGGTCCACATGGTGGCGAAGTACATAAGCCGCTGCCCCCATTTCAGGCCGCGCTGCACCAAAGGGTTCTCACGGAGCATCACCTGCATGGTGCCCTGAGCCCAGCGAAGCCGCTGGGTCAGCATGGTTTTCAGGTCTTCGGGGGCCAGGCCGAAGGCAAGGATCTCGTGGTGGTAGACGCTTTCCCAGCCCATGGCGTGCATCCGCATTGCCGTGGCCATGTCTTCTGTGACGGAAATGGTGGCCAGCGGCATCACCGGCTGTGCTTCGTCATTCCGCTCCACCGACAGGGCGTCCAGAACGGCCTGCACTGATTCCATGGCCCCGAGCGGTGACCAGTCACGGGCGGACATCCGCTGAACGGCGTCCTCTGCCATGACGGGGATTCCGGACTCACCCACGTGTGCCAGCTCCATGGCAGCGATTTCCTCGAGATCAGCCTGCAGCGCGGACACATCGGCCTGAACCAATGCCTGGACTGCCTGGTCCACCCGGCGGCGTACCCGGTACGTGATCTCGCTGAGCGATTCCCCGGCGTCCAGCTGGTGCCGGGCCTCGCTCGTGGCGGCATCCACTTCATCGAGCATCTGTGCCACCAGCGGGGACTCAATGTCCGCGGACTTCCGTGCTTTCCGGATGGCCGAGCGGGACGCGGCCAGGGCCCTGCGGATGCTCTTCTCTGTCTCCTTGACATAGCCCACCAGTCCCAGCTGCATCAGGGCTTCGCGGCGGAGGATGGCGTTTGATCCGCAGAAGAATGCTGCGTTCCAGCCGTCCTTGCCTTGCTGGATGGGGCCGTAGAAAAGCGGTGCCTGGCTGCCGAGGGGGTCATCGGCCGGAACATTGCTGAAGTACTGGGGAGTCTGGACCAGGGCCACGCGCCGGTTGTTGAAGTAGCCGAGGGTTTTGTCCAGGATGTCCGGTTCTGGAATCTGGTCCGCGTCCAGGATGAGGATGAACTCGCCTTCAGTCACCATCAGCGCGTTGTTGAGGTTGCCGGCCTTGGCGTGGCGGGGCCGGTCCTTCCAGTCTTCGCTGCGGGTCACGTAGCCCATGCCGTGCAGTTCGGCGAGGTCGCGGAGCTTCGGCCGGGCGCCGTCGTCGAGGATCCAGGTGCTGTGCGGGTGGCGGATCTGCTGGGCCGCCATGGCCGTCGTTATGACCAGATCCAGGGGCTCGTTGTAGGTGGTGATGAAAACGTCCACGGTGGCGTCAGAAGGCGCCGCCGGCGGCGCCTTGCGGAGCTTGAGCCGCCATACGGTCAGCCCGAAAAGGAGGACGTCGATCAGGCTGTAGGTTTCCGCTGCGACCAGCGGCACCGCGATCCACCAAGCGTCCCAGTTCAGGGAGACTGCCCAGCGCCAGGCCACATAGTTAAGGCCGAGAACGACCGTCAGGACCACAAAAAGGCGGGTCCAGAACAGGTTCATGGTGTGGCTGTCCCGTTCGTGTGGTTGAGGGCCTTGCGGTGCACCACCACCGCGGTGACATCGTCTTCGGCGGTGTCTTCCGGGGCCAGGCGCAGCAGGGCAGCGCACGCGCTTTGTGCGTTGGGCTCACCGTGAACGGCCTGCCGCACTCCCGTGGTGAATTCCTCCACGGAACCGAAGGCATCCAATACGCCGTCGCTGACCACCACCAGTGAATCGCCCGGAGCCAGCTCCAGGTCCGCCGGCTGCCAGTGCGAGTCAGGCCAGGCCCCCACCGGGGGGCCGGCAGAGGGCAGCCTGTTTGCGGTTCCGTCCGCCTGAATGTGCAGCGCAAGGCCATGTCCGGCGTCCACATAACTGACCTTGCCGGAAATGGCATCGAGCCTGGCATGGAAGAGAGTGACGAAGGATCCGGAGAGATCCAGGTCCGCGGCGATGGTGCGGCCCGCAGTTTCGAAGGCAACGCCCAGGTCCGGATTGTGGGCCATGGAGCGCATGACCGCCCGCACCGTGGCTGCGATGAGGGCCGCGCCCATTCCCTTGCCCATGGCGTCGGCGAACGTCAGATGCAGCCCGTCCGGCGTCCGGTGCCAATCGTAGAAATCCCCGCCCACACTGCGCGAGGGACGGAACACACCGGCCACCTCGTAGCCGTCAATGAGGGCCTCCCTGGTGGGAAGCAGGCTCTGCTGTACCTCGGCGGCCCGGGCAAGTTCGTCCTTGGCGCCGGGATCGGCCGCAGCTGTGCGGGAGCGACGGAAGAGGGCATTGACCCTGGACTGGAATTCGCGGGGACTGAAGGGTTTGGTGAGGTAGTCGTCGGCGCCGTTGTCCAGACCGGTGAGCCGGTCGATCTCGTCCACACGGGCGGTGAGCATGATGATGTAGGCGTCAGAGAATTCACGCAGCAGCAGGCAGACTTCCATGCCGTTCAGATCAGGCAGATTGACGTCCAGGGTGACCAGATCAGCCTGGGTGGCCCGTACCGCCGCGATTCCGGCGGCGCCCGTACCGGCGGCAGTGACATCGAAGCCCTGCCTGGTCAGGATGGCCACCAGCAGGCCGGAAATGTCCGGGTCATCTTCAATCACGACGGCGCGGCGCGGATCAGGGCTGGGAGACATACGTCTATTACTACCGCATTACAGCCAAAGTCACATCCTGTGACGAGGATCTGGCCGACATTTGAGTTGCGCCGCTGTTCTTGGGCGGGAGGACAATGTCCTCAACCAGTTGAAGGAGATCCCCATGGCAAAAAACCTGACGTCCCGGTACCTCTTCGGCCCTGGGCCGGGCAATTGCTATCCAGAAGTGACGGCAGCCCTGGCACATCCCGTGATCGGGCATCTGGATCCGGTGTTCATTGAGAAGCTGGACAACACCTGCGAGGGGCTCCGGAAAATGTGGGGAACGGCCAATGCCAGAACCCTGCCGCTCAGCGCCACCGGCTCCGGAGGTATGGAAGCGGCGTTTGTTAACACCGTGGACGACGGCGACGTTGCCGTCATCGCGGTCAACGGGCTCTTCGGCGAGCGCATGTGCGATGTGGCGCGCCGATGCGGTGCCACGGTGGTAAGGGTCGATCACGAGTGGGGCCAGCCTGTCGACGTCGAACGCGTCCTCGCAGCCCATCCGAGTCCCAAGGTGATTGCGGCGGTGCATGCCGAGACCTCCACGGGCGTGCTGTCCGATATCGCGCCGCTGGGGAAGGCGAAGGGCGATGCGCTACTGATCGTTGACGCCGTGACGTCGATTGGCGGACTAGGGCGTGTTGCTAAACCCTTTGAAGGTTGATTTCCGTCAGGCTTGATTCATGGCAGCAAGGCAGGAAATTTCTGACAAGGCATGGGCTTTGATGGCACCGCATTTCCCGGTTTGGAAGGGGAACGGGCGTCCGATCATGGACATGCGGCGGACGGTCGAGGGCATCGTCTGGCGGTTCCGCACCGGGGCCCCCTGGCGTGATGTGCCCGAGAGGTTCGGGAACTGGAACTCGGTCTACGGGCGCTTCGCGGACTGGTCCAGAGACGGTACCTGGGCCAGTGTCCTCGCGGCCGTGCAGGCAGCCGGCCAGCGCGCCGGTGATGTTGACTGGACCGTGTCGGTGGACGCGACGATCACCCGGGTGCATCAGCATGGCGCCACCCTTACCCGGGTCACAGGGGGCCCCGCAGAATTACAAGAAACTCGGCGCTGAGGAGCCGGGCGACCACGCGATCGGCAAGTCCAGAGGCGGAATGACGTGCAAAATCCACCTTGCCACGGACGGCAAGGGACGGCCGCTGGGCCTGGTCCTCACCGCCGGCCAGGCCGCCGACACCTCATTCTTCCAAACAGTGCTGGAGACCATCTCGGTCGCCGGAAGCTCCCGGGGACGGCCACGCTTCCGGCCCGACCGGGTGCTGGCAGACAAGGCGTACACCTCCAGCGCCAACCGCGGCTACCTGGCCAGCAGGGGAATCAAAGTCACGATACCCGAGCGGTCAGATCAGATCGCAGGACGGGCTCGGCGCGGTTCCAAAGGCGGACGCCCCCGATCCTTCGACAGGGAAGCCTACAAAGGCCGAAATGTCGTTGAACGCTGCTTCAACCGACTCAAACAATGGCGTGGCATCGCGACCAGAAGCGACAAAACAGCACGCAGCTACCTCGCTGGCGTCACCTTGGCCTCGGCCCTGATCTGGATCAAATCAGGGGTTTAGCAACACACCCTAGAGCTGCTTGCCGACGACTGGGGGATCGACGTCGGCTATGCCGGAACGCAAAAGTGCCTTGGTGTGCCCCCGGGGCTGTCCCCGTTCACGGTGTCTGATGCTGCGTTTGAGCGTCGGATCAAGGATCCCCGGTCGTGGTACCTCGACATCGGCCTGCTCGGCGGGTATGCCGGGGCGGCGAGCGGCGGCGGCAGAACGTACCATCACACCGCCCCGGTCACCATGATTGCGGGGCTGGAGGCGGGCCTAAACCGGATCCTGAATGAGGGGCTGGAGAACGTGTGGGCGCGCCACCGGGCAGCCGGGGCGGCGCTTCAGGCCGGGCTCCAGGCGCTGGGGTTGACGCTCTTTGCCGCGGAAGGGCACAGGTTGCCGAGCCTCACCACCGTGAACGTGCCCGACGGCGTCGATTCGGCTGCCGTCCGCAGATACCTTTTGGAGAAATTCAGTATTGAGATCGGTGCCGGCGTGGGCGAGTTCGCGTCAACGGTCTGGCGGATCGGCACGATGGGGCCCAATGCGGACAAGGCGAGCGTGACACTGGTGCTCGGGGCGCTTGAAGAGGCTATGGAGAGGGCCTGAGGAGGGGACGGGGCGTAGAGGAACGCTTTCGAGTTGGTCGGCAACTATGTGTGGCGCCGACTGGGTTTGAAGGCTCCATTTTGTGATCTTGAAGATCTTGGACTACGTCGGAGGAAAGATACAGACCAGGAAGGAACGCGACGATGGGTCCACTGATTCTGACCGGCGGACCGGCAGCCGAATGCCACCCCGCCTCGCACATCGACGGGACGACTTACGACAGCTCATCGACGCAGAACCAGGTCGAAACAGATGAGCGAACTTGTCTCACGGTGTCCGCGAGGGCCTCGGTCCGGTGCCGACGTAGGCCGCGAGGTGCTCGCCGGTGAGGGTGGAGCGGCCGGCGACAAGGTCGGCGGGTGTGCCCTCGAAGACGAGTCTGCCGCCGTCGTGGCCGGCACCGGGGCCGAGGTCGATGATCCAGTCGGCGTGCGCCATGACGGCCTGGTGGTGCTCGATGACGATAACCGATTTGCCGGAGTCGACGAGGCGGTCGAGGAGGCCCAGCAGATTCTCGACGTCGGCGAGGTGGAGGCCGGTGGTCGGTTCGTCGAGGACGTAGACGTCACCCTTTTCGGCCATCTGGGTGGCCAGTTTGACGCGCTGCCGCTCGCCGCCGGACAGCGTGGTGAGCGGCTGGCCGAGAGTGAGGTACCCCAGCCCGACGTCCACAAGCCGGTCGAGGATCTTGTGGGCGGCCGGCGTGCGTGCCTCCCCTTCGCCGAAGAACACCTCCGCCTCGTTCATCGACATCGCCAGCACCTCGGCGATGTTGCGGCCGCCTAGGGTGTATTCCAGGACTGACGCCTGGAACCGCCTGCCCTCGCACTCCTCACACGTGGACTCGACGGTGGCCATGACACCGAGTTCGGTGAAGATGACGCCCGCGCCGTTGCAGCTGGGGCATGCGCCTTCTGAGTTGGAGCTGAACAGCGCCGGCTTCACGCCGTTTGTCTTCGCGAACGCCTTGCGGATCGGCTCGAGCAGACCTGTGTACGTCGCCGGGTTGCTGCGGCGCGAACCCTTGATCGCGCCCTGGTCGATCACCACGACGCCGTCGCCGCCGGCCACCGAGCCGTGGATCAGCGAGCTCTTGCCCGAACCTGCGACACCCGTGACCACGCAGAGTATGCCGAGCGGAACGTCGACGTCCACGTCCTGCAGGTTGTGCGTCGAGGCGCCGCGCACCTCGAGTTTGCCGGATGGCGTACGCACCGATTCCTTGACAGTGGCCCGGTCGTCGAGGTGGCGGCCGGTGATGGTGTCGCTGCCCCGCAGCCCATCCACGCTTCCCTCGAAACAGACACGGCCGCCCTCGGTGCCGGCGCCGGGACCGAGGTCAACGATGTGGTCGGCGATGGCGATGGTCTCGGGCTTGTGCTCGACGACGAGCACGGTGTTGCCTTTGTCGCGCAGCTGCAGCAGCAGCTGGTTCATCCGCTCGATGTCATGGGGGTGCAGGCCGATCGTCGGCTCGTCAAAGACGTACGTGATGTCCGTGAGGGACGAGCCCAGGTGTCGGATCATCTTGGTGCGCTGGGCCTCTCCTCCGGACAGCGTGCCGGCGGGTCGGTCCAGTGAGAGGTAGCCCAGGCCGATTTCGGCGAACGAGTCGAGTAGGTGCTGCAAGCCCTTGAGGAGCGGCGCGACCGAAGCCTCGTTGAGCCCGCGGACCCACTCGGCCAGGTCGGTGATCTGCATCTTGCACAGCTCGGCGATGTTCTTGCCCTGGATCTTCGAGGACCTGGCCTCGGGGCTGAGCCGCGTGCCGTCGCATTCGGGGCAGGCCTGGAACGTGATGGCGCGCTCCACGAAGGCCCGGATGTGGGGCTGCATCGCGTCGACGTCCTTGGAGAGAATGGACTTCTGAATCTTCGGGATCAGGCCCTCGTAGGTGAGGTTGATGCCCTCGACCTTGATCTTGGTTGGCTCCTTGTAGAGAAGGTCGTCCAACTCCTTCTTGGTAAACTTCGCGATGGGCTTGTCCATGTCGAAGCCGGCGCCGCTGAAGATGCGGCCATACCAGCCGTCCATGCTGTATCCGGGGATGGTCAGGGCACCATCGCCGAGTGACTTGCTGTCGTCGTAGAGCGCAGTGAGGTCGAAGTCGGAGACCGAGCCCATGCCTTCGCAGCGCGGACACATGCCGCCCAGGTAGACCGCGTTCTGCACCACGCTCTTCTCGACCCTGCCGCCCTTCTCTGTGCTCATCACCCCGCTCGCCTTCCGCGTCGGGACGTTGAAGGAGAACGCCGTGGGGGGCCCCACATGCGGCGATCCCAGCCGGCTGAAGAGGATCCGGAGCATGGCGTTGGCGTCGGTGGCAGTGCCCACCGTGGAGCGGGGGTTGGCGCCCATCCGCTCCTGGTCGACGATGATCGCCGTGGTCAGCCCGTCCAGCAGGTCGACGTCGGGCCTGGCCAGGTTCGGCATGAAGCCCTGAACGAAGGCGCTGTAGGTCTCGTTGATCATCCGCTGCGACTCCGCGGCGATCGTGCTGAACACCAGCGAGCTCTTGCCTGAGCCGGAGACTCCGGTGAACACCGTCAGCCGGCGCTTCGGGATCTCGATGCTGACGTCCTTGAGGTTGTTCTCGCGTGCGCCCTGCACCCGGATCAGATCGTGGCTGTCAGCAACTTGCAGCACAGGCGACTGCGTGTCAGTCCTCGTGGCCATGCTCATCGTGTCTCCATCTGTTAGATGCGGCCGCCTTCGCGGTCTCCGTCAGCGTCGCTTGGCTCTATCTAACCAGCTTCGCGAACTACGTCTGGTTCTCCTTCGTCGGCGCGGTCGCGGCAACGGTCCAACCAGCGGCCGTCGCGCATCAGCTAGCGGTCGGGCACCTTGTTCACCTCGCGCCAAGCCTGGATGCGGCGCGGGTAGATGCGGAACCAGCGGTACGGCGTGGCTAGCGCACGACGCGGGTCGAAGCCGGTGGACACGTCGCGGGTGTGCGGCCCAGCCCCAGCCGAAAGGTTCGGGTGCGGGGGCTGGGGCTCACCGGTCTTGAAGCAGCCCGAGGACGGTGCCATCGGGGTCGGCGACGGTGGCCACCAGGCGGCCGCCACCGACGTCGTGCGCGGGCTTCTTCACGGTGGCACCCGCCGCGGTCACCTCAGCCAGCTTCGCCTCGATGTCCGGCACTGCTCGGTGACCGGCGCTGCTCCGAAACTGCTCACTTTCGGCCGACCCTCCACGCCACAGGGCGGTCGAGCCAGGCCCCCGGCCAGGTGCTCGAACTGATCGCGGATCGCTTCCGATCCGACGAAGTGATCCGACATAAGGCTGCTCTGCACGGCAAACGAATCGCGTGGAGGCACACACCGCTCTGGCTCCCGCTCTACTTGGCCATTCCCGCCTGAACAGCCACGAACTCGATGTGGCTCTTCGGGTGGACAGTCTTGCTCGGACCCCGCGAAAACCCTTTTGCGTCCAGGTGATTCTGGGCTCGGTACACGGCCAGGGCTTCGTCATAGATCTCATTGAGCTGATGGCCGGAGACCACTTCCGCTGACCCGTCGCTGAACGTGATGGAAATGAGCGCGCTGCCCGGAAAATGCCTGTTCATGCGGATGAAGCCATCGGTATCCTGCTGGAGATTAATCATGTGATTCGCACCTTTGTGATCGAGAACCTCCAGTCTTCCCTAACTGAGGGAGCCCTTCAGACGCCGAGGGTCTCCTTCAGCGCCTGCACATGGCCCTGCGCCTTGATCTGGTACTGGGCCAGCGTGACCTTGCCTTCGGGATCCAGCACCACTGTGGAGCGGACCAGGCCTTCAACAACTTCGCCGCCCACCAGTTTCTCGCCCCAGGCGCCGTAGGCCAGTGCCACGGAGTGGTCCTCATCCGCCAGGAGCGGGAAGGTCAGCGCGAAGTCGCCCGTGAACGCAGCCAGCGCCGCCGGGGCATCCGGAGAGACACCGATGACCTCGTAGCCGGAACCCTGCAGGGAGGCCAGGTTGTCGCGGAAATCGCAGGCTTCTGTGGTGCAGCCGGGGGTGGCCGCTTCCGGGTAGAAGTACACAATGACGTTTTTGCCGCGGTAATCGGCCAGCGCCGTCTGCTTGCCTTCGGCGTCCGGGAGGGAGAAGTCCGGCGCCTGGGTTCCGGGCTGAAGCTTGGTGGTCAGTGTGGGGCTCATGGCATTCCTTCGGGAGACTCTGGTGTGAATCAAAAACGGATCAGACTAATCAAGTGAAGCGGGTAACCGTATAGAGGACAACAGCGGCGTCATATGCTGTATTCCGCAGGCCCCCGGACGGTCGCGGCCGGGCCCGGGACAAACTGGTAGCCGCCGCCACGGACCGTGGCCACCACATGCCGGGCGCCGTGCAACTTCCGCCGCACACGCCCCACATAAACGTCGATGGAGCGGGCGGCGGCACCGGGGCTGTCCCACGATTCCAGGAACCGCTGGAGTTCTGCCCGGCTGATGGCCCGTGAACAGTTTTCCACGAGGTACCGCAGCAGCTTGAATTCGACGCCGGTCAGCGCCACCCGCTTCCCGTCCAGCAGTACCTCGCGCTGGGCAAGGTCCACGGCAACCCGGCTCATGGGGCCGGCCGACGGCGGGAGCCGGGTGGCGCCGTCGTCGTCCGTTTCGGTGGCGGTGCCATCCACAAACGGGTCCGACGGCGGAACGGGAGTCCCGCCGTCGGCGCACGTTGGAGCTCCGGCGGCAGGCCAGTGGACTTCCGCCTCCGGAGCAATCCCCAGGGCGTGCGCCAGCACGAGTTCGGCGGCGCGCGCCATCACGGCGTCATCGATTTCCTGGCCATCCGCGGGCATGATCCAGACGGCAAGGCCCCGCACCTTATGGTCGGAGGCTTTGCGCTCCGCGGACTGGCGGCCCGGGACCTTCTGTTCCGGGACCGGCGCCAGGTGACGCCGTTCCCGGAAACCGCCGCCACCTGAGACACCGCGGGGCTCGTGGACATGGACGGCCATGGCTGGGTGCCTCAGACCCCGCCGCGGCGGATCAGCTTGCCGCTGGGCGTCCGGCCGTCGATCTCGTTTCCGCGCAGGAAGGTCTTGCGGACCACGCCGGAGAGCGCCTTGCCGTCGTACGGGGTGATGGGGTTCTTGTGCTTGAGTTTGGTGACGTCGACGACGAACGCCTCGTCCGGCGCGAAGACGGAGAAATCGGCGTCGTAGCCCAGGGCGAGCTGGCCCTTGTTGTGCAGCCGGGCCAGGGCCGCCGGCTTCTCGGCCATCCAGGAGACCACCTGTTCCAGGGTGATGCCGCGGTGCCGGGCTTCGCTCCAGATCAGCGACAGGCCCAGCTGCAGCGAGGAGACGCCGCCCCAGGCCACGGCGAAATCGCCGTTTTCCAGGTCCTTGAGGTCCAGGGTGCTGGGGGAGTGGTCCGAGACGATGCAGTCGATGGTGCCGTCCTGCAGGCCCTTCCACAGCAGCTCCCGGTTGGAGGCCTCGCGGATGGGCGGGCAGCACTTGTAGGCGGTGGCGCCGTTGGGGATTTCCTCGGCCATGAGCGTGAGGTAGTGCGGGCACGTCTCCACGGTGAGGTGGACGCCGTCGCGCTTGGCGGTGGCGATCATGGGCAGCGCGTCGGAGGAGGAGAGGTGCAGGATGTGCGCGCGGGCACCGGTCCAGCGGGCGCGTTCGATCACCTCGGCGATGGCCTTGTTCTCGGCGCCGCGGGGGCGGGAGGCCAGGAACGTGGAGTACTGGTCGCCGCCGGGATGGGGCGCGTGGTCGATGGCGTGGGAGTCCTCGGCGTGGACGATCATGAGGGAGTCGAAGGACTTGAGCTCGGCCATGTCCTCCTCCATCTCGTCCGCTTCCAGATGCGGGAACTCGTCTACGCCGGAGTGCAGGAGGAAGCACTTGAAGCCGAACACACCTTCGTCATGCAGGCCGCGGAGCTCGGCCTTGTTGCCCGGCACGGCGCCGCCCCAGAACCCGACGTCCACAAACGCCTGGTCCTCGGCCACCTCGCGTTTGAGTTTGAGGTTCTCCACCGTGGTGGTGGGCGGGATGCTGTTCAACGGCATGTCGATGATGGTGGTCACGCCGCCGGCCGCGGCGGCCCGGGTGGCGGAGGCGAAGCCCTCCCACTCGGTGCGGCCGGGCTCGTTGACGTGGACGTGGGTGTCCACCAGGCCGGGGATGAGGGTTTCGTCGTCGGCCAGTTCGATGACCTTGGTACCTTGCAGACCGTTGCCGAACGGTTCGATGGCGACAATCACGCCGTTCCGGATGCCCACTTCGCGGGCAGTGATGCCGGCGGTGGTCAGGATGCGCTGGCCACGGATGACCAGGTCATAGCTTTCTTCAGACATTGAGGGTCTCCTTCGTGTCGGAGCTGTTTGCCGGGTGGTTTCCGGACAGCTGGCTGCCTGCGAGCTGCACGCCAATGTGCCTGCCGAGCTGTTCCAGAAGCGGTCCCGCTTCAGCAATACATATGTCTACATTGGCTTCCAGATCCGTCAAAGCATAGACCTGGGCGAAGCCGGATTCGCTGAGCTGTTCCTGGCTCAGAGTACTGCGCCCGCACACCGCGATCACCGGGACTCCCGCGTGGGAAGCCGCCCGCGCCACGCCCACGGGAGTTTTGCCCAGCAGGCTCTGTTCATCCAGGCTGCCTTCGCCGGTGATCACCAGGTCTGCGCCGGCCAGCCGGTCCGCCAGTCCCGTGAATTCGAGTACGACGTCGATCCCCGGCCTGCGGGTCGCTGCCAGTACCGCGATGGCGGCGTAGCCCACGCCGCCTGCTGCTCCGGCGCCCGGAGCCAGCGCGGCGCGCTCGGCCCGGGAGCCGATCTCGCCCGCGAGAACCTGGACGAAGTTGGCCAGTGCGCTGTCCAGTGCTGCGACGTCTTCCGCGGACGCACCCTTCTGCGGGCCGAAGATCGCCGCAGCGCCCTCAACTCCCAGCAGCGGGTTGTCCACATCGCTGGCCAGCACAAAACGTGCTTGCTCCAGCCGGACGTCAAAGCCAGAGAAGTCAATGCTGGCAAGCCGGGCCAGGGCGGCGCCGCCGGCAGGGAGTTCCCGGCCGTCGGCGTCGAGCAGCCTGGCGCCGAGCCCCTGCAGGACTCCGGCGCCGCCGTCGGTGTTGGCGCTGCCGCCCACACCCAGGATGATCTGCCGGCAGCCGGCGTCCAGCGCCGCGCTGATCAGTTCGCCGGTGCCCAGGCTGGTGGCCGTGGTGGCGCTTTCCGAGGTGACGATCCCGCCGGGGAGGACGGCGAGCCCGGACGCGGCGGCCATTTCAATGACTGCCTCGTTCCCGCGGACCGCGAACTCTGCCCGGAGCGGCTGCCCGGTAGGGCCACTCACCGTGGCGCTCCGGCGGGTGAAGCCGGAGCCGACGGCGGCATCCAAGGTGCCCTCGCCGCCGTCGGCCACTGGGATCTTCGTTACTTCAAGGTTGCCGCCGGCAACCGCCTGGAGTCCTGCTTCCAGGTGCCGGGCAACGTCCGGGGCGGAGAGTGAGCCCTTGAACTTGTCCGGGGCAATGACAACGCGCATGGTTTAGCCCTGCAGAGCCAGGATGGCGGTGGGGGCATCCTCGCGGGTCACGGCCAGGTCCTCGAACTCGTTGACGGCGCTGATTTCCAGGCCCATGGAGATGTTGGTGATTTTCTCCAGGATCACTTCAACCACTACCGGAACCTTGAACTCGCCCATCAATGCCTTGGCCTTGTCGAACGCAGCGGCCAGATCGTTGGGGTCCTCCACACGGATGGCCTTGCAGCCCAGGCCCTCGGCCACCTTGACGTGGTCCACGCCGTAGCCGTTGGTCTCGGGGGAGTTGATGTTGTCGAACGC
The DNA here is from genome assembly GCF_050157035.1 of Pseudarthrobacter sp. N5. Taxonomy (GTDB): domain Bacteria; phylum Actinomycetota; class Actinomycetes; order Actinomycetales; family Micrococcaceae; genus Arthrobacter. Next base: position 3,806,838 of record NZ_CP189593.1, on the reverse strand, counting down.
GAGGGACACGTTCTGTTCCATGTTGAAGCCGCGCTGGGACTGGCGGATCAGGCCCAGGTAGGAGTTGTTCACCACCACGTGGATGTACGGCAGGTTGAACTGCGCGCCCACGGCCAGTTCCTCGATCATGAACTGGAAATCGTAGTCACCGGACAGGGCAACAACGGTCTCGTCCGGCTTGCCGCGGACAACGCCCAGGGCGGCCGGTGCGGTCCAGCCCAGGGGCCCGGCCTGGCCTGCGTTGATCCACTTGCGCGGGCCGAAGACGTGCAGCATCTGAGCGCCGGCGATCTGGGACAGGCCGATGGTGGACACGTAGATGGTGTCCTTACCGAAGGACTTGTTCATCTCCTCGTACACGCGCTGCGGCTTGATGGGGATGTTCTCGAAGTGCGTCTTGCGGTGCAGGGTGGCCTTGCGCTCGGCGCACTCGGCAACCCAGCCGGAGTAGTCCGGCAGGGAGCCTGCGGCTTTGCGCTCGCGGGCCAGTTCGATCAGGCCGTCCAGCGCCGCCCCGGCGTCGGAGGCGATGCCCAGGTCCGGGGAGAACACGCGGCCGATCTGCGTGGGCTCGATGTCGATGTGCACGAACTTGCGCCCGGCCGTGTAGGTGTCCAGGCCGCCGGTGTGGCGGTTGGCCCAGCGGTTGCCGATGCCGATCACGAAGTCGGAAGCCAGCATGGTCTCGTTGCCGTAGCGGTGCGAGGTCTGCAGGCCCACCATGCCGGCCATCAGCCGGTGGTCATCCGCGATGGCGCCCCAGCCCATCAGGGTGGGGATGACGGGAACGTTGAGCAGCTCGGCCAGTTCAACCAGCTGCGCGGAGGCGCCGGCGTTGATGATGCCGCCGCCGGCCACGATCAGCGGGTGCGTGGCAGCGGTGAGCATGTCCAGGGCTTTTTCCAGCTGCTTGCGGCTGGCGCGGGGCTTCTCCACGGCCAGGGGCTCGTAGGTGTCGATGTCGAACTCGATTTCGGCCATCTGTACGTCGATCGGCAGGTCCAGCAGCACCGGGCCGGGACGGCCGGAGCGCATCAGCTGGAAGGCCTTCTGGAAGGCGCCCGGAACCTGTCCGGGTTCCAGGACGGTCATGGCCATCTTGGTGACGGGCTTGGCGATGGACTCGATGTCCACGGCCTGGAAGTCTTCCTTGTGCAGCTTGGCCACGGGGGCCTGGCCGGTGATGCAGAGCATGGGGATGGAATCTGCCCACGCGGCGTACAGGCCGGTGATCATGTCAGTGCCTGCCGGGCCGGAGGTCCCGATGCAGATGCCGATGTTGCCGTCCTTGGCGCGGCTGTAACCGTCGGCCATGTGGCTGGCGCCTTCAACGTGGCGGGCCAGGGTGTGGCGGATGCCGCCGTGGGCCCGCATTGCGGAGTAGAACGGGTTGATTGCCGCGCCTGGCAGGCCGAACGCCTCGATGGCGCCTTCCTTTTCCAGGATGGCGACTGCTGCGTCTACGGTGCGCATCTTAGTCATGGTGTGCTCCTTGAAAGTCTGTTTTGGTGCCCGGCTGTGGCGGCTGGGGCTGAAGTTGGGTGCGTTCGGGGAAGCCGGCGTCGTAATGTACGACGCCGGCTGTTCCCTTTTAAGTTCTGGTGCCCCTTGTGGGGGCGCTGGCTTAGCTGCTGGTTAGCTGCGGCCGGAAAGCTGGAGGACCTGCTTGAAGAGTCCGGAGTGGTCCAGTCCGCCGTCGCCCTGGTTGACGGTGGCGGCGACGAGCTGTGCGACGACGGCGCCGAGGGGGATGGCGACCTTGGCTTCGCGGGCAGCGGAGGTGACGATGCCGAGGTCCTTGTGGTGGAGGGCCAGGCGGAAGCCGGGATCGAAGTTGCGGTCCAGCATCTTCTGGCCCTTCTGGTCCAGGACCTTGGAGCCGGCCAGGCCGCCGCCCAGGACCTTGAGGGCTGCGTCGGTGTCCACGCCGTAGGCCTCGAGGAAGGCGATTGCTTCGCCGAGGACCTGGATGTTGACGGCCACGATCAGCTGGTTGGCTGCCTTGACGGTCTGGCCGGAGCCGGACGGGCCAACGTGGACAACGGTCTTGCCGACCGCGTTGAGGATGTCCTCGGCTGCCTCGAAGTCGGCCGCCTCGCCGCCCACCATGATGGAGAGGACACCGTCGATGGCGCCCTGCTCGCCGCCGGAAACCGGGGCGTCAAGGGCACGAATGCCGGCTGCCCTGGCGTCGTCGGCCAGGCGCTTGGCTACGTCCGGGCGGATGCTGCTGGCGTCGATCCAGAGGGTGCCCTGCTTGACATTGGCGAAGAGGCCGTCCGGGCCGCTGACTGCGCCTTCGACGTCGGGGGAGTCCGGCACCATGGTGATGACGACGTCGGCGTCCTTGGCTGCGTCCGCGATGCTGGTCGCTCCGTGGCCGCCCTCGGCGATGAGCTTGTCGATCTGGGTCTGGCTGAGGTTGAAACCGGTGACGGTGTGGCCGGCCTTGACCAGGTTGATGGCCATGGGCAGGCCCATGATTCCGAGTCCGATGACTGCAATGTTGCTCATGTTGGTTCCTTACTGATGTCTGTTGGTTTAGTGCGAGTGGGCTATGTAGCTGAGTGGCTTAGTTGGAGACGCGCTGGCGGATGGCCCAGGCGAAGGCGGTTGCCGCCGGTTCCTTGTATTCGAGGCCGATGTAGCCGTCGTAGCCGAGTTCGCGGCTGCGGGCGATCCATTGGCCGAGGGGAAGCTCGCCGGTTCCGGGAGCCCCGCGGCCGGGGTTGTCGGCGATCTGGATGTGGCCGAAGTCCTTGGCGTGGTTTTCGATGACGGCGGCGACGTCGTCCCCGTTGACTGCCAGATGGTAGAAGTCCGCGAGGAGCTTGACGTTCTCCGCGCCGGATTCTTCCTTGACGCGGGCGATCACCTTGAGGGCGTCTGCGGCGGTGAGGAGCGGGTACTTGGGGGCGCCGCTGACGGGTTCCAGGAGGACTGTACCGCCGATGCGGGCAACGCCTGCTGCAGCGGCGGCGAGGTTCTCGGCGCCGACGGCGTCCTGCTCCTCGGGCGATGCGTCGTCCGTGCGGTTGCCGTACAGGGCGTTGAAGGCCTTGCAGCCGAGGCGTTCGCCGATGCCTGCGACAACGTCGATGTTGTCCTGGAATTCGGTGGAGCGGGCGGGCCACGAGACCAGGCCGCGGTCGCCGCCGGGCATGTTGCCGGCGTTGAAGTTCAGGCCGGTGAGCTGGACGCCGGCGTCGGTGATGGCGCGCTCGAACTCGGCGGTCTGGGCGTCGGTGGGGACGGAGGTGTCGAAGGGCCACCAGAATTCGACGGCGTCAAAGCCGGCAGCCTTCGCCGCGGCGGGGCGCTCCAGGAGCGGCAGTTCCGTCAGCAGGATGGAGCAGTTCACTGTGTACGTCATTGTCTAAGTCCTTGCGGGTCCGGTGGTGGCGTCTTTGCTAGCAGTCTTGGCTTCCTGATTTATTTCGTATTGTGGAAGTTATATTCTGCTTTATGAAAAGTTTAGGGAAGGTTGAGGTGCGAGTCAAGGGGCGGTTGGTTTGGGACACCAAAGCATGGAGGCGTTCGCCGCAACTCCGACATGCACGGGGACGCCAAAGGCCGACGTGAAAAGCAAGAACACCTGCCGCCGGCATGGGTGGCCGGGGAAGGCCCGGAGGAACCCGGCGGCAGCCGGCAGTTCCCTCAGAACGCTACGAGGGTTTCTGGTGAGCCTTGCCTATTTTCCGGCGCCCGCAGGCCCGTTGCCTTGGGACTCGACCGAACGGACCAGATGCTCGATCCGGGCGGGAGCCAGGAGCTCTTCAAGGATCAGGTGCGTTGCGCCCTTGACGCCGGCATCTGCGGTGTTGATGCTTGTCCTGACGCTGAGGTCGTTGGCAATAAGGGGGAGGCATTTCCTGAATAGTTCGGCGCGGAGGGCTGCCACCAAGGGGGCGGAGGCTGACATGGCGCCTCCGAGCACAACCACATGGGGGCTGAAGAAATTGACGATCGATGAGAGTACGGAACCGATGTGGGCGCCGGCTTCCCGTAGCGCCTCCACCGCCGCGGGATCGCCGGCCCGTCCGAGTTCCACTACGTCGGCGGTCCCCGCAACGGAGTAGCCTGCGTTTCGCAGGCGAGCTACCAAAGCGCCGCCGCTGGCGACCGACTCCAGGCAATTCTCCTCCGGACAGCTGCAGCTGAGGGTCGCAGTCCCGGGCACGGAAATGTGGCTGATTTCGCCGGCGGCACCGGCGGCTCCCCTGTGAAGCCGTCCGGCGCTGATGATGCCGCATCCGATTCGCGTTCCGAGCTTAACGGCCAGGAGGTGGCTTGGCCGGCCGTTGTCCGGCACGGCATTTTCAGCCAGTGCAACCAGGTTCGCGTCATTTTCGATCAGGATGGGCAGCTCGGTGTGGGACCGGAACAGCCGGGGCAGGTCAGCGTTGTGCCAGCTGGGCATGAACGAAGGCAGGATGACCTTGGATGAGGGGTGTTCAATCGGTGCCGGCAGGCCTATGGCGATGCCTCGCAGATCGCCTGTCTTCTTGTCGACGCTGTCCAGTGCGGTCTGGAAATGCTCCCAGAGCCATTCGACCGACGCTATCGGGCCGCTTGCGGTGTCCAGCGGGGATTCCTCGACAACCAGAAGCTGCCCGGTCATGTCAGAGAGGGCTATCCTCGCGTGGTTAGCACCGACGTCGGCCGTAGCGACAACGCCGGAATCTGCGGAGACGCTCAGGCGCCGGGCCCGTCGGCCTCCGATGGAGTCTTCACTTCCCCGCTCGACGACGAGTCCCATCCCGGTCAGCGCGTCCACCCTCAGGGAGACAGTGGAGGGAGCCAGGCCCGTTCGCCGGGCGAGCGCGGGTCTGGAAGTTGCCACGCCCTCCCTGATGAGCCGGAAGACATCGCCCACTGACCCGGGTGCATACTCAGCCTCGGCGTAGCGCGTAACAGTCTCCATAGAACGATACTAGCCAAGATCGAATAACTTTTCCCATCTCAACCGGTAGTTTATTCGAAAATCGGTGATAGTATTTTCGAACTAAAGAAAGTTGTGGCGTTGGTCACATAAGTGAGGCGCGGGATTCCCCCGCGCCGGAGTCGGCAAAGTGCGCGACGGGCGTCAGGGATCCAGAAATGCCTGGTGCACCGACAAGCTCAGAATCGACCGTTGAGGTCATTGGAAGGTATTGATATGAATATTGAGAATCAGCCGCTTGCTCGGCGCGGATTTTTACGCGGGGCTCTTGCGGCGGCGGTGCTTGTTCCGATGGGCGGGGCTTTGGCTTCTTGTGCTGCCGGGGGCGGGGGCACGCCGGGGGCTTCGTCGGGGGGTGCGGTTTCGGCGACGAACCCGTTTGGTATGGCGGATAAGTCTGTTGTTGATGCGGTGATCTTCAAGGGCGGTTACGGCATCGATTATGTCGAGTTCGCGGGTAAGGCTTTGGAGAAGGGCCAGGCGGGGTCCTCGGCGAAGATTGCCCCGTCGACGGATATTGCCACGGAGCTGCAGCCGCGTTTCGTGGGCGGTACTCCTCCGGACCTTATTGATAACTCGGGTGCGAAGGCGATCGGTTTCAGTACGATCCTGGCTCAGCTTGAGGATCTGACCCCGGTTGTTGAGGCGAAGAACCTTGAGGGCAAGGTCATCAGGGACACCCTGTATGGCGGGGTCCTGGCGCCGGGAACGTTTGAGGGCAAGCTCGCGGCCCTGAATTATGTCCTGACGGTCTATGCGGTGTGGTATTCGGCGGCGCTGTTCGAGGAAAAGGGCTGGGCTGTTCCCAAGACCTGGGAGGAGGCGATGGCTTTGGGTGCGAAGGCCAAGGCCGAGGGCAAGTATCTGTTCTGCTGGGGCAAGGAAGCGGCCACTTATTATCAGGAGATGGCGATTGCCTCGGCGATCAAGGAAGGCGGCGATGAGGTCCGTCTGGGTCTGGAAAACCTTAAGGACGGCTGCTGGTCACATCCGGCGATCCAGGGCGTGTTCACGGCCCTGGACCGGATCGTGAAGGCCGGCTATGTCAAGCCGGGCGGTTCCGGTACCGCGTTCACGGCCGCCCAGGCGCAGTGGAGCAACGCCCAGGAGGCTTTGCTTTACCCGTCCGGTTCCTGGATCGAGAATGAGATGAAGGACCAGACGAAGGCCGGTTTCAAGATGACGGGCGCGGCTGTTCCCACGGTCACTACCGGTTCCAAGATGCCGTACACGGCCCTGCACAGTGCGGCGGGTGAGCCGTTCGTTGTTCCCTCGCAGGGCAAGAATGTTGCCGGCGGCAAGGAACTGCTGCGGGTGATGCTTTCCAAGGAGGCTGCGACCAACTTCGCCAAGACCAAGCTTGCGCCGACCATTGTCAAGGACACCGTTCCGGCTGATGGTTTCGGTTCCACGGCGCTGGTCTCGCAGACGAAACTGCTCGACGGTGCCGCGAAGGACATCTTTACCTGGAACTTCATCGACCTGTACGGGACCAACAAGGACCAGCTGGTGGTCTGGAACACCTTCCTTGACGGGAAGTCCGATGTTGCCACGCTGACCTCGGCGCTGCAGAAGATCACGGACAAGGTCCGCAACGATCCCTCGGTCAAGAAGATTGACGTCAAGTGACCGTTCTTGACACCAAGACGCTGTCGGGCGGCGGCAGGGCTGCCGCTGTCCGGCGGCGCCGGAAAAAGCTGACCTTTGACCGGGTGAGTTTCTTTGCCGTGTTCCTGGGTCTGCCGCTGGCCATCTACCTGGTCTTCGTGATCTCCCCGTTCATCCAGGCGTTCTACTATTCCATGACGGACTGGTCCGGTTTCACCGCCTCGATGAATTTCACCGGTTTCGCCAATTACCGGAAGCTCTTCGCGGACGAAATTTTCATGAAGGCCATGGGCAACAATGTGGTGCTGTGCCTGGTGCTGCCGGTGGTGACGATTGCCCTGAGCCTGGTCCTTGCCTCCATGATCACCGTGGGCGGCAGCAGCCGCGGGCAGGTCAAGGGCCTGAAGAATTCCAGCTTTTACCGGGTGGTGTCCTTCTTCCCCTATGTCATTCCCGCGATTGCGATCGGCATCATGTGGCTGCAGATCTATGATCCCTCCAACGGGCTCCTGAACGGCGCGCTGACCTCGCTGGGCTTCGGGCAGTTCACGTCCTTCCCGTGGCTGGGCGATGAGGGCACCGCGATGGGCGCGACGATGTTCGTGATCGTGTGGGGCTTTGTCGGCTTTTACATGGTGTTGTTCATCGCCGCGATCAAGGGCATCCCCGCTGAGCTGTTCGAGGCCGCGCGGATCGACGGTGCCGGGCGCTTCCGGACCGCGATTTCCCTGACTATCCCGCTGATCCGGGACAACATCCAGACCGCCTACATCTACATGGGCATCCTGGCCCTGGACGCCTTTGTGTATATGGCGGCCCTGAACTCCGGCGGCGGCCCGAACAACTCCACCCTGGTGATGTCCCAGCAGCTGCTCTCCACGGCCTTCACCAAGGGCCAGTTCGGCTACGCCAGCGCCATGGGCGTGGTCCTGGCCATTGTCACGCTGATCTTTGCGGCGCTGGTGTTCCTGGTGAACCGGCTCACCGGGGGAAGTAAGGACAACTCAGACTCATGACAACACGCACACACACCGCGCCCGCCCCCGCAGAGGGGCACGTTGAACGCAAACCGGAAACCACCCGCGGCGACAAAGCCGTCGGGGCCCTCTCCCACACCATGCTCATCATCTGGTCACTGATCGTGGTCCTGCCGCTGCTGTGGACGCTGATGACCTCCTTCAAGACCACCAGCGAAATCTTCGCCTCACCCTTTGCCCCGCCCACCACCTGGAACATCGGCAACTACGCGACCGCGTGGAACACCGCGGGAATCGGAAATTACTTCCTGAACACCGTCCTGGTGGTCGGTTCGGCCCTGGTGATCGTGATGGTCCTGGGCGCCATGTGCGCCTACGTCCTGGCCAGGTTCCAGTTCCGCGGCAGCCGCGCCATCTACTACCTGATTGCTGGCCGGCCTGACGTTCCCCATCTTCCTGGCCGTCGTCCCGCTGTTCTTCATCCTCAAGAACATGGGGCTGCTGAACACCCTGCCCGGACTGACCATCACCTACGTGGCCTTCGCCCTGCCGTTCACCGTGTTCTTCCTGTTTTCCTTCTTCAAGACCCTGCCGAATGAAATCGCCGAAGCCGCCTCCCTGGACGGCGCCAGCGAATGGCGGACCTTCTTCCAGGTCATGCTGCCCATGGCAAAACCGGGCATGGCCTCCGTGGCGATCTTCAACTTCCTCGGCCTCTGGAACCAATTCCTGCTCCCCGTGGCACTGAACAGCAACGAAAAGAACTACGTCCTCTCCCAGGGCCTGGCCCGCTTCGCCTCCCAGGCCGGCTACAACGTCGACTTCGGATCCCTCTTCGCCGCCGTCGTCATCACCGTAGCCCCCGTCCTGGTCGTGTACATCATCTTCCAACGCCAGCTCCAGGGCTCCGTCACACAAGGCACCTCCAAGTGATCTGTGAGCGAGGAATGCCGGCCGAGGTCCAGGCCCCGATGACAAGGCACCGGCCGGACCCGTCCGCCATGACTTTGGGAATCGATATCGGCGGGTCCAAGACCCATGCCCAACTGGCTCTGGGCGGGGAAGCCGTGGCTGAGGCCGTGGCCGCCAGCGCGAACATTGCGTCCGTCGGCGCTGTCCAGGCCCGGCTCAACCTGGACGACCTGGCCGGGAGGCTCAGGAGCCAGCTTCGTGGAATGGCACTTGAGCCTGACCGCGTGGTCGCAGGAGCTGCGGGCGCCGACACTGCTAAGGACTGCCTGGCACTGGAGCAGCTCCTGCAGGACCTGTGGCCTTCTGCGTCGATAAGCGTCACCCATGACACGGAAATTATCCTCGCAGCAGCCGGGCTGGCCACCGGCATCGTCGTCATCTCCGGGACGGGAACGGCCGCCTTCGCCGCCACCCCCGATGGTGCCAGGTACAGGGCCGGGGGCTGGGGCTACATCCTCGGAGACGAGGGCAGCGGGTACGGCATCGTGCGGGCCGGTGTCCGCCATGCCCTGGAGCTGGCGGATGCGGGATTCCCGGACGACCCGCTCACCCGCGACCTTCTGCAGGCAACCGGTGCGGCAACGGCCCATGACCTCATGAGCCTGTTCTACCAGGTGCCCGAACGAAGGATCTGGGCCAGGCGGTCCGAGCTGGTTTTCACGCTCGCGGCAGCGGGGAACCCGGCGAGTATGCGGATTATCGATGAGGCGGCCGAATCCCTGTGCTCCCTCGTGCAGACTGTATCTGCCCGCGCCGGGCTGAACGGCCCGGTAGTTTTCGCCGGCGGCATTGCACAAAACCAGCCCGGGTTCATGGCTTGTGTGGCCGCGGCACTCGCCCGCAAGGGTCACAACGACGTACGCATCCTGGACAGGAGCCCGGCGCATGGCGCCCTGATCCTGGCCGGGGCCGATCCCTTCACCGGGTCCCGCGACTCAAGCGCATCCTTGCTCCTTTCTCGGACCTAACGCTCGCCAGGGAGCCCATGCCGCACGTCACCGACGTGACAAACGATGGCTCGGTGCGCCCGCAACCGACCAAGAAATGCACATCCCGAGGGGAGAAAAGTGGAAATTGTCATCTGTGCCGATCAGGAATCTGTCGGCCAAGCCGCGGCAGACACATTCGAATCAGTCATCCGCCGCAAACCGAATGCAGTGGTGGGGCTCGCGACCGGCTCATCCCCACTCCCGCTGTACGAGGAGCTCGAACGCCGGACCCTCCACGGACGGCTGACCTTCCGCAACGCACGCGCCTTCACGCTCGATGAATACATCGGCCTGCCCGAAGGGCATCCCGAAACGTACAAGGAGGTCATCGATAGGGTATTCACCACCCGTGTCGACATCGAACCGGCCAACGTCCGTGGACCCAACGGGAACGCCCCTGACCTGGAAATTGAGGCCTCGGACTATGAGCGGGCCATCCTGGCCGCCGGCGGGATCGACGTCCAGGTCCTGGGCGTGGGTACCAACGGGCACATTGGCTTCAACGAACCCGGATCATCGCTGGGATCACGAACCCGGGTGAAAACGCTTCTGCCGCAGACCCGGCTGGACAACGCCCGTTTCTTCACCGATCAGGAGGAAGTCCCGCACCACGTCATTACGCAGGGCATCGGGACCATCATGGACGCCCGTCGTGTGGTGCTCATGGCCACAGGAGAGCAGAAAGCCGGGGCCGTCGCCCGGCTCGCGGAAGGGTCCGTTTCGGCCATGTGCCCCGGGTCCATGCTGCAGCTGCATCCGAGGGTCCGGGTGATCATCGATGAGGCAGCCGCTTCGCAGCTGGCCCTGGCCGACTACTACCGCTACACGTACCAGAACAAGCCGGCCTGGCAGCACCTCTGAGCGCCCGTCAGCGGACCGGACAACGGAAAAACGGGAGGCGTAGCCGGGCAACAGGCCACAGCTCCTGGCTGCTGCCGCCCCCGTACTCCGGCCGGAGCTCACGGCGACGGTTTGAGTACCAACGCCGAGCCGCCCCCGCGCCTCACGGGCTCAGCCGCGGCGACCATGCTCCCGTCGGGCCTGAACTCGATTGCGGTGGCCGCGCCGATCTCTGCTGCCGAGGTGAACGCGTCACCCGATGGGGTGAACTGATGACCGTACGGTGTCAGCTGGCTTCCGTACGCCGCGATGAACTCCGGCTCGGCCGTGACCTTGGCCGTGTTCCGTTGCGACGCACGCGGTGCCGCGATCGCCTGGGAGATGCTCATGCCCAGATCCACCCTGTTCAGGATCGTCTGCAGGACTGTGGTGATGATCGTCGATCCGCCGGGTGAGCCGAGCGCGAGGAACGGCTTGCCGTCCTCGAGGATGATGGTCGGCGACATCGAGGAGCGCGGGCGCTTCCCCGGCTCGATCCGGTTCGGGTCGGTCGGATTATATACGGTCGAGAAGTCGGTCAGCTCGTTGTTGAGCAGGAACCCCCGGCCGGGCACCACGATGCCGGACCCGCCGGTCTGCTCGATCGTGAGCGTGTACTCGACCACGTTTCCCCACTTATCCGCGACCGTCAGGTTGGTGGTCGAGATGTTCTCGGTGTCCTTCTCGTCGGCGAGCGCCGCGGCGGCAGCCGGGCACGCGCCGTCGTACGAGGAGACGTCCCCCGGTGCGACGGGCTTCGCAGCCGCGTGCAGCGGGTCGATCTGGCAGGCGCGCTCCTTGCCGAACAGGGGGTCAGTGAGCGCGGCGGTGGGCACGTCGACAAACGCCGGGTCGCCCACGTACTTGCCCCGGTCCGCGAACGCGAGCGCGCTCGCTTCGAGGTAGTGGTGCAGCGCACCTGGCGTGGACATCTCGGAAAGGTTGAACGGGTCCAGGATGTTCAGGGACTCGCCGACTGTGGTGCCCCCGCTGCTCGACGGCGCCATGCCGTAGACGTCCAGGCCGCGGTAGTCCACGTGCGTGGGCGCCTGGTCCAGGGCACGGTATGCGGCGAGATCCGCCGTCGTCATGTGGCCGACCGGGACGGGCAGCGCGGTGGTGGCGGTCTTCGGCGGAGCCTGGACTGTGGCAGCGATCTCGGCCGCGAGCGGACCGCTGTAGAAGCCGTTCGTGCCCTGCTTGGCGAGGAGCCGGTACGTCGCGGCGAGGTCGTGGTTCTGGAAGACACTGCCGACGGCGGGTGCGTCGCCGCCGGGGAGGTAGAGGTTGCTCGTTGAGGTGAACGCCCCGAAGCGGAGCTTGTTGTCGAGGGTCTGCTGGCGGAACGTTTTGTCGACCACGAAGCCGCGGGTCGCGACCTTGATGGCGGGCTGGAGGGCATCGCCGAGGCTCAAAGTGCCCCAACGGGCGAGTGCGTGCTCCCAGGTGGCCGGGGTGCCGGGGACGCCCACGGAGACGCCGCTCGTGACGAGCTCGGGCGTGAAGCGGTAGGGCTGGCCGGTCGTTGGGTCGATGAACGCGTCGTGCGGCATCGCTGCCGGAGCCGTCTCGCGGCCGTCGATCGTGCCGACCTTGCCGGTCTTCGCGTCGTAGAACACGAAGTAGCCGCCACCGCCGATCCCGGCGCTGTACGGCTCGGTCACGCCCAGGGTCGCGGCTGCGGCGACGGCGGCGTCCGCAGCGTTGCCGCCCTTGCGGAGGACCTCGATCGCCGCAGCGGATGCCTCCGGGTCCACGGTGCTCACTGCGCCGCCGTACCCGGTGGCCGTCGCGGTCTTTTCAGTCTCCCGCGGATCGGCGAACGCGGGGCTGACGACGGCGCCGCCCGTCACGCCCATGGCCAGAACTGCCGTGACGGCAGCCAGTCGACGTCTCACAAATGGCATGGTCGCTCCCGAGTCATGGTGATGCGAGTAGGTGATGGGCGCCACACTACTCCGCAGAAGTGCGACATTCAACGCTGGGTATTTTGGGTGGGTAGTTAGCAGAGGAACAAGGTTCCGGTCCTCGATTTACTCGCCGACGTGCTCAACCCGCCGCTCATGCGCCCGCACGACTGACTTCCCGCCCTCCGGGATCAATGTCCGACCCGTGCGCCACAATGTCTCCATGACCTTTGCGAGCAGCCCGGGAAATCAGCCGGGCCCTCGGCGCGTACTCCGCGAAGGGCTACTGAACCAGTTCGCCTCTGGCCGGTGGAAGTGCCAGGCCGGGATGCCCTGCTGCGGGTTTTCCTTCTGGGCCGGGCGGCCTGTGGTCTGCTGCTTGCCTCCGCGCTGGTGGTGCCGGCCCTTCGGGACGGGTTCGCCGGCTGCTGCAGGGGTTTTGCGGCTCACGATTGTTATGGCTGCAGGCTTCACGCAGCAGGTGCGGCGATCGTAAAATTAGTGTGGGGCCGGCGGCGAAGGCCCGCTGAGACCCGGGCTGTCCCCAGTCGTCGTCGGCCCTTCCGGGGCATGCACGCCCGTATCTGACGCCTTGCTCACCGCTGCGTTGCCCGCGGCGGTGACCGGCCCGGGGCCGGATCAGTTCGGCTGGGCCACCGGCGCACCCAACGCGGCGGAGAACTCCATCGCCACCTTGGCAGCCAAAACACCGGCCTGTTCCAGATGCCGGCCGAAGCGCTGCTTCGGGGCACTGACGTTGAACGCAGCCACGATCCGCTGCTTGAAGTCGTACACGGGAGCCGAAACACCCACCACCCCGAGCTCGAACTCCTCATCCACCACCGCGTAGCCGCACCGGCGGATTTGGGCGATCTCAATCCGGAGGTCCTCGAAGGTCTGGATCTTGTTTTGCCGGCGGGCGACGCCCTTGCCCTGCCCCGATTCAAGCGCCAAGGGCGAAAGGTCTTGTTGCGCGGAGACATCCTGCGTGGAGGCCTTGGCGGCGTTGGTGTCATACCAGTCGCGGAGGGCCGTGGTATCCCAGTCACTGACCAGCACCCGGCCGGAAGACGTCCCCCAGGCGTCCACGCTGACTCCCTCCCAGCCAAGGGCCCTGTACGTGTGGTTGGACATCTCGCTCTTCAAGGTCAGCACCGTGCCGCCGCGCAGCACGCACAGGTGCGTAGTCTCATGCGTGGCCGCGGAAACCCGCTTCAGGAACGGGGCCGAGGCGCTCACCATCCTGGCTTCTGCAGTCCGGGCCGCCAACGCATAAAGCCCGTACCCGAGGCTGTACAGCAGGCTGTCCGGGTCACGGTTGACCAGCCCGGCCTCAGCGAGCGTTGCCAGGGTGCGGGACACCTGCGCCTTGTCCCTGCCGGCGATCTCGGCCGCCTTGCTGACGCCCAGGCCGGACGCCGCAACGGCCTCCGGTGAGCCCAGGATTTCCAGCAGTTCCAGGTCGCGCCGCAACCCGGAGGAATTGCGCCGCACGGGGCGGCGTCCGCCGTCGGGAGTGTCCTTCATTGAGTCAGTCACACGATGACCATAACAAGACCCAGTTGACATATCAACAACTGCTATTGCGCAAAAGGGAACACTGGCAATACGTTTGTGGCATGGCTCACGGAGATGTGAGCCGTAATCCTTGACCCGACGAAGTGAAAAGGAGGATCACGTTGAACGACTCGTTCTTCTCGGACTTCGGTTTGTTCCTCACGAAGAGATCGGCAGACATCGCCGAATCCGCCACCGAGCACCTTGTGGTGGTTTTGGTTTCGCTGCTGATCGCCACGGTAGTCGGCGTGGGCATCGGAGTGCTTGTCTGGGACAAGCCCATCAGCCGCTCGGTGGCCATCGCCGGCGCCGGCGTGGGCCTGACCATCCCGTCCATGGCCTTGCTGGCCCTGCTCATCCCGGTACTCGGGCTCGGCTGGACCCCCACCGTTGTGGGACTCGCCTTCTACGCGCTGCTCCCCATTATCCGTAACACCGTGGTGGGCCTGCGCGAAGTTCCGCCCGCCGTCACCGAATCAGCACTGGGCATGGGAATGGGAAAAACCAAAACCCTGTTCCAGGTCCAGCTGCCCATGGCCTGGCCCGTGGTCCTGACCGGTGTGCGCGTCTCCGCCCAGCTCTCCATGGGCATCGCCGCCATCGCTGCCTACGTAGGCGGCCCCGGCCTGGGCGAAATGATCTTCAAAGGACTCTCCAGCCTCGGTTCCAAAAACGCCCTCAACTTCGCGATCGTCGGCACTGTCGGCGTGATCGTCCTAGCCCTCCTGCTGGATGGAGCGTTTGTGCTCATCCGCCGCCTCACTACCTCAAGGGGACTTCGTGTCTGAATCAATCTCCCGTCCGGCCGCCGGCGCCCGGATCGTCCTGAAAGACGTCACCAAAACGTACCCGGGACAGGCTGGCCCTGCCGTCGACTCCTTCTCGATGGACATCGCCCCCGGCGAACTGATCATGTTCGTGGGGCCCTCCGGTTGCGGCAAGACCACCACCATGAAGATGATCAACCGCATTATCGAGCCCACCTCCGGCTCCATCATCATCGACGGCGAGGACATCCTGTCCCTCAACCCGAACGAACTCCGACGGCGGATCGGTTACGTGATCCAGCAGATCGGGCTCTTCCCGCACATGACCATCGCCGAGAATATCTCCGTGGTCCCCAAACTGCTCGGCTGGGATAAAAACAAGACCCAGGCCCGCGTCGAAGAGCTGCTGTCCGTCGTGGAACTCGACCCCAAAATGTACGCCTCCCGCTACCCGCGGCAACTCTCCGGCGGCCAGCAGCAGCGCGTGGGCGTGGCCCGCGCCCTCGCCGCCGATCCTCCCGTCATGCTCATGGACGAGCCCTTCGGCGCCACGGACCCCATCACACGCGAAAAACTGCAGACCGAATTCCTGCGCCTGCAGGAAAAGCTGAGCAAAACCATCGTGTTTGTCACCCACGACTTCGACGAAGCCGTCCGCCTCCGTGACCGGATCGCTGTGCTGTCCGAACGCTCGCAGATCGAGCAGTTCGACACCCCCGCGAATATCCTGGCCACCCCCGCCAACGATTACGTCTCACAGTTCGTGGGCCACGGCGCTGCCCTGAAGCGACTGGGCCTCATCCCTGTGCACCAGGCAAGCCTCGGCCCCAACGTCGCCATCCGCGGAGCGATCGAAGTCAGCGTCAACGATTCCCTCCGCGATGCCCTGGACTCCCTGGTCCTCTCCGGCGGAACCCCGGTGGCCGTGGTCAACGGGCAGGGCAGGGTGGTGGGCTCCATCGACATCGAAAAGATCTCCGCCGTCCTGGGCGCCGATATCCCTGCCTCGCTTGCAGCCGGATCGCTTGCGGCCGGATCTCTTGAAGCCGGAGTCCGGCCATGACGGCCCAGGCCACACGGGACCTGTCCACCGCCTTCGGCACGGCGTCCAACCGGCGCGGGAAGTACTTCTCCGTCAAGCGCTTCGGCACCCCGATTGTTATTGTCCTGGCCCTGCTGGCCCTGTTCCTGTGGGTTTCCTCGCTCAAGCTGGACTCTATCGAGCTGCGGACACTGAACTGGGCCTATCTGCAGGACCGGACCTTCGAACACCTGAGGTTGACGGTGGTGGCATCCGCGATCGTGGCCGCTATCGCGATTCCAGCCGGCATCGCGCTCAGCCGGATCCACTCCAAGGCCGTGCACGCCATTGTTTTCGGCATAGCCAATGTGGGCCAGTCCACCCCGGCAATCGGCCTGGTGATCCTGCTGGCCATCGTCTGGAAACTCGGCTTCGAGGTGGCGCTGGTGGGCCTGGTGGCCTACTCCGTCCTTCCTGTCCTGCGGAACACCCTGGTGGGCCTGGAACAAGTGGACAAAAGCCTCACCGAGGCCGCCCGGGGGATGGGCATGCGACCGCTGCAGGTCCTGACCCGGATTGAGCTTCCGCTGGCCATCCCGGTGATTGTGGCCGGACTCCGGACCGCTCTGGTGTTCTGCGTCGGCGTCGCCACGGTAGCCACGTTCATCAACGCCGGCGGCCTGGGCGACATGATCGTCAACGGCCTCAAACTCCAGCGCTGGCCCGTGCTGATCACCGGAGCCGTCGTCGTCTCCTGCATTGCCCTCACCATCGACTGGCTGGCAGGGCTGGCCGAAGATCTCCTCAAACCCAACGGCACCTGAACGGCCCATGACCACCGTCAATCACCTACGCGTCAAAACCCCAGCGCCACCCCGACCTCCCCGCACCGTGGCGCCTGCCCACCTCAGCAAAGGACCCATCATGAAGAAACCTGTTCTCACCCTCCTGGCCACCGGTGTCGTCGCCGCCCTGAGCCTTACCGCCTGTGGCGGCGCCAGCCAGTCAGCAAGCAACGATGCGCAAGGCAAGGAGCTGGCCGGACTGACCGGCGTCATCGGCGCCAAGGACTTCTCTGAACAGTTCATCCTGTCGCACATCACCAGCCAGCTGCTCAACGCCCACGGCGCGGAAACCACCACCAACACCAGCGTGGTGGGCTCGGCCAACGTCCGTACAGCCTTCGAATCCGGCCAGTTCGCCGGCTACTGGGAATACACCGGCACGTCCTGGATCACGTACAACAAGCAGACGAAGCCGCTGAAGGACAAAAAGGAAATGTTCGACGCCGTCAAGGCCGCCGACGCCAAGAAGGGCATCGCCTGGCTGGACCCGGCACCGCTGAACAACACCTACGCCTTCGCCATCCGGGAGGAAAAGGCCAAGGAACTGGGCGTGAAGTCCATGTCCGACGTCGCCAAGCTCCCGGCCAGCCAGCAGACCTTCTGCATGGAGAGCGAATTCTCCACCCGCGACGACGGCTGGCCGGGCCTCCAGAAGGAGTACGGCCTGAGCCCGGACGCCAAGGTGGCCATGCTGGACACTGGCGTCATCTACACGGCCACCCAAAAGGGCCAGGACTGCAACTTCGGCGAGGTCTTTGAAACGGACGGCCGCATCTCGGCGCTGAAGCTCCAGGTCATGGGGGATGACAAGCAGTTCTTCCCCATCTACCAGGGCGCCCTCACCATCAAGGCGGACATGCTGGCCAAATACCCGGCCATCGCTGACGTCATGGCCAAGGTCTCCCCGAAGCTCACCACCGCGGTCATGCAGCAGCTCAACGCCAAGGCCGACGTCGACGGTGACGATCCCGACGCCATCGCCAAGGAATGGCTCACCTCCGAAGGCCTGATCAAGTAATGGCAGCAGAACAGCAGACGTCAGCACCCGACGTGCAGATCGGTGAATCCTTTGTAGGCGACGGCGTCAACGCGGCCCACGTGAACACCGTCCTGGGCTACCGGGACGGGCCCGCCGGCACCGCCTGGGCCACCGCCCTGGCAACCCCCACCGCAGGCCACGTACCCTTCGTGGCCGTGCTGCGCCCCTCCCTCCCGGTCAAACCGCTGACCCTGTTCGTGACCAAGGCTGCCCCGGCCAACGACAAGCACGGCCACCTGATCTGGGGCGCCGCGCAGGCCGGCGTCGCCGCCGGCGTGGCCGACGCCCTGGCCAACGGCAACGTCACGGAGGCACAGGCCGATTCCCATGTGGTGATCGCCGCCGTCTGGGTCAACCCCGCCGCCGACGACGAAGAGGCCGTCTACCGCAACAACCGTGAATCCGCCCGGACGGCCCTGGAAAACGGCGCCCGGCGGCTGCCCTCCACGGCGGCCGTGATCGAGGCACGCAACTCCCCGTCCAATCCCTTCTTCACCCCGCGAGGCTGAGAACAATGAAGATCACCGCTATCCGGCTGACCCGCATGGTGCTGCCCCTGCACCCGCCCTTCAACGCCGCCTGGGATCCGGTACCCCGCACGTCGTTCCCTGCCACGCTGGTGGAGGTGGACACGGACGAAGGAATCACCGGCGTGGGCTCCGGCGACACCATGGACGGCTTCGAGGCCTACGAACACCTCTTTATCGGCACCGATCCGCTGGCCATCCTCAACCAGGTCCGCCGGATCGAGACCATCAACTTCCACGGCGGCCGCTACTGGCCCCTCGAAGCGGCGCTCTGGGACATCATCGGCAAGGTGGCCGGGCTTCCCATCGCCACCCTCTTCGGCGGTGCCCGCGACCGGCTCGTGGCCTACGCTTCCTCCGGCGAACTGAAAGCCCCCGTGGCTCGTGCCGAATCCGCGCTCGCTGCCAAGGCCCGCGGGTTCAAGGCCATGAAGATCCGCATCTCCCGGGACCATCTGGAGGAAGGCGTGGAATCCGTCCGTGCGGCCCGCGAGGCGGTGGGAGCCGGCTTTGACCTCATGGTGGACCTGAACCAGATGTGGCGCATGAGCGGGGACATCGAGCCCGCCCTGGAACTTGCCAAGGTGCACAAGCTTGCCGCCCAGCTGGCCGAACTCGACGTCCGCTGGCTGGAAGAGCCGCTGCCCCAGGCGGACGTCAAGGGCGCGCAAAGGGTCCGCGAACAGACCGGCATCCAGGTGTCCGGCGGCGAAATGGTCCGCAGCATGGCAGAAATGATGGCGCTGATCGAGGCCGACGCCTACGACATCTACCAGCCGGACGTGGCCCTGGCTGTGGGCATGTACCGGGCCCGTCAGGTGGCCGAAACAGCCAACCTCAAGCACCGGTTCTTCACCCCGCACACCTGGAGCAACGGGCTGGGCCTGCTCGCCAACCTGCACGTGGCCGCCGGCGTGGACGCGGGGCCATACTTGGAATTCCCCTACGATCCGCCGGGATGGACCCCGGAGCGCCGCGACTTCTTCATGGAGCCGCTGGACATCGACGACGACGGCGCCCTCAGGGTCCCCGATCTCCCCGGTCTGGGCGCCGTGATCGACTACGACGCCGTCAAGAAGTACTCGGTCTAAGGAACAGGCAATGACAGCAACACAGAACGACTGGATCCAACGCGCCGCCGCCCAGCGCCCGTCGACGGGACTCTTCATCAGCGGCGGTTTCCGGAATGCCCGCAACGGCGAAACGTTCCCCACTATCTCCCCGCGGGACGGCTTGGTCACCGCCCAGGTGGCGGCCGCAGGGGAGCAGGACGTGGACGACGCCGTGCAGGCAGCCCACCGTGCATTCGAGGCCGGCGTGTGGTCCAGGACGGACCGGCGCCACCGGCAGCAGGTGCTCACCCGCCTGTCCGAGCTCATCCTCGAGAACGCAGAGGAACTGGCGCTCCTGGAATCCACGGACAGCGGCCACCCGATCGGCGACGCCCTCGCCGTGGACATCCCCAGCTGCGCCCGCACCTTCCGTTGGTACGCCGAGGCCCTGGACAAGGTGTACGACGACGTCGCCCCCACCCCGCGCAACGCGCTCGCCATCATCTCGCGGGAACCGCTCGGGGTGATCGGCGCCGTCGTGCCGTGGAACTATCCGCTGATTATCTCCGCCTGGAAGGTGGCCCCCGCCCTGGCGGCAGGCAACTCCGTGGTCCTCAAGCCCTCGGAGCAGACCAGCCTCAGTGCCCTGCGCCTGGCGGAACTTGCCAGCGAGGCGGGCGTGCCGGACGGCGTCTTCAACGTCATCCCCGGCCTGGGCCACGTGGCCGGCGCCGCGCTGGGCCGCCACCCGCTGGTGGACAAGATCACCTTCACCGGATCCCCGGAAGTGGGCCGGTACTTCCAGCGCTACGCCTCCGAATCCAACGGCAAGCAGGTGGCCCTTGAGCTGGGCGGCAAGTCACCGCAGGTGGTCCTGCACGACGTCGGGGACATCGCCGCCTGCGCGTCCGCCGTCGCGTGGGGCATCTTCTACAACGCGGGGCAGACCTGCCACGGCGGCTCCCGCCTGCTGGTGGACGAACGCGTGCACGACGAACTGCTGGAAGAGGTCATCAAGGTGGGGCGCTCGCTCCAGCTGGGCGACCCGCTGGACCCGGCCACTCAGGTCGGCGCCATCATCGATGAGCAGCAGCTGCAGAGCATCCTGGGCTACTACGACATCGCCGAATCCGAGGGCATCAGCATCGCCAGCGGCGGGAACCGGATCCACCCGGCAGGCGTCGAAAACGGCTTCTACCTGGAGCCCACGGTCCTGGACCGGGTCAACAATGCAGGGCGGATCGGCCAGGAGGAGATCTTCGGGCCGGTGCTGGCGGTGAGCACCTTCCGGGGTGCCGCCGAAGGAGTCCGGATGGCCAACGACACCAAATACGGGCTCGCAGCGAGTGTGTGGACGCAGGACATCACGAGGGCGCATACCGTGGCCCGCGAATTGCGCGCCGGTACCGTCTGGGTGAATACCTTCGACGTCGCAGACATCATCACCCCCTTTGGCGGCTTCAAGGAATCCGGCTTCGGCAGGGACCGGTCCCTGCATGCGCTGGACGCCTACTCCGCCCTGAAAACCACCTGGATCAACCTGGGTGACGCACCCCTGGATGAGGACTGACTCCTTGGAAACGAGACTTGAACCAATGACTGCAACAACGCACGCCGCCGCCGCCGTTACCGGAAAGACCGGGCGGCCGCTAACCCCGGGAACTGCCAGAGTCGGCTTCATCGGCCTCGGCAACATGGGCTCCGGCATGACCCGCAACCTGCAGGCAGCCGGCTTCCAGCTGGTCGTCAACGACGTCCGCAAGGAATCGGCAGCGGAACTGATTGCCAACGGTGCCGAGTGGGCTGACAGCGCAGCGGCCGTCGCCGCCGGCTCCGACGTCGTGATCACCATGCTGCCCACGCCCAAGCATGTGGAGGCCGTCGCCTCCGGCCCCGGCGGCATTCTGGACGGGATCGCCGACGGCGGTACGTGGGTGGACATGTCCACCTCGGTCCCCGAGGTGGCCAACCGGGTCCGCGAGGCCGGCGCCGCCCGCGGCATCCACGTCCTGGATGCCCCCGTCAGCGGAATGTCCGTGGGTGCTGCGAAGGGCATGCTGCAGATCTTCATCGGTGGTGACGCCGCCGACGTCGAACGCCTCCGTCCAGTGTTCGAAGCAATGGGCGACCCCGAGCGAATCCAGCACGTGGGCGGCCACGGCGCCGGCTATGCCGTGAAGCTGATGATCAACCAGTTGTGGTTCTCCCACCTGGTGGCCACCGCCGAAGTCCTGAGCACCGGAGTCAAGGCCGGCGTGGATCTCGAAGTGCTCCGCCAGGCCCTGATCGCCAGCCCTGCCAACTCCAACTTCGTCCAGAACGACGTCCTGTCCATCCTCAACCACGGCGACTACGACGAAGGCTTCGCGATCGCCCTCGCCTGCAAGGACCTGGGGCTCTCCGTGGACCTGGCCCGCTCGGTGGGCGTGCCCGTGGAACTGTCATCCCTGGTGGAACAGCTCTACCGCCGGGCCAAGGCGCTCTACGGCGACGAGGCCGGAGAGATGACCCCCGTGAAACTCTACGAAGACGCCATCGGCGTGCAGTTGCGCACCGCCGCTTCAGCCGTCCCCGCAACCGCAACCGCAGCAGAAGGAGCCTGACATGCACACCCAGATGCAGATCCACGCGGAGCTCGCCTCCACCGAGCTGACCCTGGACCCCAAGCCCACGGCCTACTTCGGCCGGGGCAGGGTGACGGAGGTCGGCGGGATCGTGGCCGCGCTCGGCGGGAACTCGGCGCTGATCGTCACAGACCCGTTCCTCGCCACCACGGACGTGGTTGCTGCAGTGCGCGCCTCGCTCGAGGCCGCGGGCCTGACGGTCACCATGTTCGACGGCGTAACCCCCAACCCCACTACCACGTGTGTGGACGCGGGCTCGGACCTGGCCGCCGCAACCGGCGTCGACGTCCTGGTGCCCGTGGGCGGCGGATCGTCCATGGACGCCGCCAAGGGAATCTCCCTCGGCGCCGTCAACCCGGCCCGCGGTGCAGGCCTGGACTACAGGAGCCACTTCCCCCACCCCGCGCTGCCCATCGTCGCGGTTCCGACGACGGCGGGGACAGGAGCGGAGGTGAACGCGTTCGGCGTGGTCACGGATGTGGAGGCGCACCGCAAGTTCTACGTGGGCCACGAAAGTGCGCTGCCCAAGGCCGCCGTCCTGGACCCGGAACTGACCCTGGGCCTGCCGCCGAAGGCCACCGCCGCCACCGGTATGGACGCCCTCACCCACGCGATCGAGTCCTACTCGTCCGTGCGCCAGAACCCGTACTCGGACGGCATCGCCCTGCAGGTGGTGTCCATGGTGGCCGAGTTCCTGCCGCGCGCGGTGACAGACGGGACGGATATTGAGGCCCGCTCCCAGTTGCTGCTGGCCTCGCACATTGCCGGGGTCGGGTTCTCCCACACCGGGCTGGGCCTGGTGCACGCCATTGCCCACCCGCTGGGCGGCCGCTTCAACATCCCGCACGGCCTGGCGCTGTGCCTGGTGATCGAGGACGTGCTCCGGCTGAACCTGCGCAACCGGCTGGACCGCACGGCGCGCCTGTCCTTCGCCCTGAATGTCGGGGACACCGCGGCCACCGTGGAGGACAACGCGGAAGCCGCCATCACCGCCGTCGCCTCCCTGGCCCGCGAAGTGGGCATGACCGCCCGGCTGGCCGATTTCGGCGTCACGGACGCGGATCTCGACTCGCTCGTGGAAGACGCCCTGGCCGACGCCGTTATCAACAACACCCCGGTGCCACCCACCGCCGTCGAAATCCGCACCATCCTCGAGAAGGCGCTCTAAATGGAAAACACACTGAAACTTGACCCCGCCGTGACCGGCTCCTCCGTCACGGCCGCCGAGCGGGAGTTCATCGCAACGCTGCCGAAGCAGCTGTTCATCGACGGCGAGTGGACGGACGCGTCCGACGGCGCCACCTCCGCCGTCGAGGACCCCTCCACCGGTGCCACGTTGGCGTGGATCGCCAATGCCTCGCCGGCCGACGGCGACCGCGCCCTTGCTGCGGCCGCGCGGGTCCAGGACAGCTGGGCCGCGACGCCGCCGCGCGAACGCGGCGAAATCCTGCGCCGCGCCTTTGAGATGGTCACGGCCAGGGCCGACGACTTCGCCCTGGCCATGACCTTGGAAATGGGCAAGCCGCTGGCCGAATCGCGCGGTGAAGTGGCCTACGGCGCCGAATTCCTGCGCTGGTTCTCGGAGGAAGCAGTGCGCATTTCAGGCCGCTACTCCACCGCCCCGGACGGCAAATCGCGGCTGCTGGTCACCAAGCGGCCGGTGGGTCCGTGCCTGTTCATCACACCGTGGAACTTCCCGCTGGCCATGGCCACGCGCAAGATCGCGCCGGCCATCGCCGCAGGCTGCACCATGGTGCTCAAACCGGCCAACCTCACTCCGCTGACCGCACTTCTGCTCACCGAGGTGTTCCGGGAAGCCGGACTGCCCGCGGGCGTCCTGAACGTCATCCCCACCACCCGCCCCGGAGAAGTCACCGGACCGCTGATCCGGGACAGCCGGCTGCGCAAGCTGTCCTTCACCGGCTCCACCGGCGTGGGGCGGCAGCTCATCGCCGATTCCGCCCACCAGGTCCTGCGGACCTCCATGGAGCTCGGCGGCAACGCCCCGTTCCTGGTGTTCGAGGATGCCGACCTCGACGCTGCCCTGGACGGCGCCATGCTGGCCAAGCTGCGGAACATGGGCGAGGCCTGCACGGCCGCCAACCGGTTCATCGTGCACGAGTCTTTGGTCCGCGAATTCAGCCAGCGCCTCGCGGAGCGCATGGGTTCCCTGACGCTGGGCCGCGGCTCTGCGGAGGGCACCAACATCGGGCCGCTTATCGACGCCAAGAGCCGCGCGAAGGTGGACGAACTGGTCCAGGACGCCGTCTCAGGCGGAGCCACGGCGCTGACCGGGGGATCGCCGTCGGACGGTGCAGGGTACTTCTACCCGCCCACGGTGCTGACCAACGTGCCGGCAACCGCGCGGATCCTGCAGGAAGAAGTCTTCGGGCCGGTGGCGCCCGTGGTCAGTTTCAGCACGGAGGCTGAGGCCATTGCCCTGGCCAACGACACCGAATTCGGGCTGGTGGCCTACGCCTACACCCGGGACCTCAACAGGGGACTCCGGCTCTCGGAACAAGTGGACGTGGGCATGTTCGGGCTGAACACCGGCATCGTCTCCAACCCGGCCGCTCCTTTCGGCGGCGTCAAGCAGTCCGGTATGGGCCGCGAGGGTGGATCAGAAGGCATCGAGGAGTACCTGGAGACGCGGTATATCGGCATCGCCGACCCGTCCTGATGCGGATCCTGGTCACGGGCGGCACCAGCGGGATCGGTGCCGCCCTGGTCCGGGAGTCACTCCGCGCCGGCCACACCGTGTTCACCACCGGGCGTGACGCCGGCCGGCTCGGGGCGTTCCTGGACTCCTGCTCTCCGTTTGGCAACGTCCATGGCGTTGTAGCCGATGCCGGGGAGTGGGACCAGACCAGCGACGCCGTTGCTGCCGCCGTCGAGAAGATGGGCGGCATCGACGTCGCGGTGGCCAACGCCGGTTTCTCGGCTCCCGGCAATCTTGCGGACGGCGACCCGGACGTTTGGCGGGACATGGTCCTCACTAACGTCTACGGTCCCGCGATCCTGGCCAAGGCCGCTCTGCCGCAGCTCATCCATAACTGTGGGCAGATGGTGCTTATCGGGAGCACCGCCGGCCGCAAGGTGTACCCGGGAAACCTCTATACGGCCACCAAATGGGCTGTGACGGGTTACGCCGAATCCCTCCGACAGCAACTGGTGGGGACGGGGGTCCGGGTGCTTCACATCGCCCCCGGTCAGGTGGACACACCGCTGTGGAAGGAAACG
The DNA here is from genome assembly GCF_050157035.1 of Pseudarthrobacter sp. N5. GTDB lineage: Bacteria > Actinomycetota > Actinomycetes > Actinomycetales > Micrococcaceae > Arthrobacter. The sequence goes on along the minus strand of NZ_CP189593.1, from coordinate 3,781,892 downwards.
CCGGACGCCGCCATCGCTCCGGAGTCAGTGGCAGGCACCATGCTGTGGGCGCTGTCCCAGCCGCCCGGCGTCGACGTCTCAGACGTCACCATCCGGGCGACGGGGCAGGCCTTCTAGATGGGGTTCGCGGGGATCCGACGACTGGGCCCGGTGATTCCTGTGCTTGTTATAACTGCCGGCTTCACGCAGCAGGTGCGGCGATCGTCAAATTAGTGTGGGGCCGGCGGCGAAGGCCCGCTGAGATCCGGGCTGTCCCTCCAGTCGTCGTCGGCCCTTCCGGGGCGAGTTATGAGTCCGGCAGGCGCAGCGGCGGCCGCTGACTGCCGTCGTCGTCCAGCTGGCGGACCGAAACGCCATTGACTTCAGGCGGTGGAGGACTACCGTTGAAATTACGTCAGCACGGACCTGCTGCGCGTGTGTTCGCTGAGGGGGCAGCGGCACGAATTGCGGGTTGTTCGCACACTCAGGCCGCCGGCCGCAGCTCGCTCGCCCATAGGCTTGGTTCTGCCAAGCGCCCGCACCATAATTCCCAGGCAGTGATTTATGTCCGTAAATTTTGTCACAGCATTGGCTGTAAAGTCCTTCGATGCACCGGATAAGAAGCGCTATCCGGACAAGTCCGAGGTTGATCTGGTCACCGTCGATGACTACTCGGTGGCCAGGCTGATTCTCGACCCGGGCTGGCGATGGTCCGAGTGCACCAAGCCCCTGGAGAAGACCGATTTCTGCCAGCACAACCATCTCGGGTTCTGCGTCTCAGGTGCCATGGAGGTTGAAACATCCGAGGGCATGCACTCCACGATTCACGTCAACGATACTTACGCCATCCCTCCCGGCCATGATGAATGGGTACTGGGTTCCGAGCCATTTGTGGCCGTCGAATTCCTGGGCGCGGCATCGTTCGGCCGGCCGAGCCGGGGCATGCACGCCCGTATCTGACAACGCGGAGGCGCCGACGGCGGAACGGAAGTGCCGCCGTCGTGCTCGCTTTGTCAGCGCATGGAATTGCGGGTGTACACGGACAGGGCCCACACATATCCGCCCAGCGCGATGACCGCGTCCCATGCAATGCTGACCAGCCCGTTGTTGCCGATCGGAGTGCCGGTCACCAATCCAGCCAGCGTCTCGATAAAGGGGGTGAAGGTCTGGTATTCCGCGAACCAGCTGGCCCCGGCCGGCATCGAGTCCGTGGGAACAAATCCGCTGCCAAAGAAAGGCAGGAGCAGTAGAGGTATGGGGAGGTTGCTCGCAGTCTCGACACTCTTGGACACCATGCCGTGCGCAACCGAGAGCCAGGCCAAGGCGAACGTGACCATGGCGAGCAGGCCGATCGCTCCCATCCATTAGACGGGACCGGCGCTGGGACGGAATCCGATAAGCAGAGCAACGCCGATGACCACAGCCAGACCCAGCAGCGCCTGGATGACGCTTCCGACGACGACCGACTATGGACAGTTCGACCTTTCCTGGAGCGAGAATGGCGGCTTTGATGGGGAATTTGATCGCTTCTTCGATGGCCAGGTCAACGGATTAGTTGGCGCTTCCGATCCCCATGGCGTGTACGTCAACCTTGCCCGCCGGTCAGGTGGGTCGCCCGTTGGCATTGTTGTGCTGGATGCACCACCTGGGGGCGATGATGATGCCTCCGGGGAGGACGTCGTCGAAGTGTCCTTCATCATCCCCGAAGGACACGAGATGCGATGGAGCTCCTGGGCGGGCGAGAGCGGCGGGGTACTGGGCAAGATCCCACCGGGCAGCTACCGATTACGCGCTAGTGCTAAGGGACGAGACCAGGGAAGAGAGGGTGAATTCTCCGAACACCCAGTCGATGCCTATCTCCTTCAGTTATGGCCAGAACCTTCGCAGTCAGATGCCATACTCCGTTCGGGGGTGAGGACGGCAGATACTGGCATGGCGAGGTAGGTCATCGTCGATAGTCAAAGGATCAGGCAGTCACAGCGGTGCGTATCCACCCTGACGTTGACCCTCGTGTCCCTTCAGCGTTCCTTGGGTTCTTGTGGTGATTGCAACACTTAGCGGATGGGTGTTGTCATGGCGGGATATTCAATTTATTTGAGGCCTGATCTCTTGCAGCTGTTTTGGGCCGGGATGCAGGCCGGTGATTTCATCACCGAAGCCGTGGCTCCGATCAATACGAGCCGGCGGACCGGGCGCCGGGTCCTCGCGGAGGCCGGGGGTGTCAGGCCTCGCCGCGGCCGGGATCTGAAGGGCCGGTGTCTGACCTTCGGCCAGCGTGAGGAGATCGCAATACTGCGCGCCCAGGGACGCTCCTTAAGGGAGATCGGCACGGTGATAGGCGAGTCGGCCTCCACGGTTTCGCCGGTTTCGGCCGCGAGGCCCGCTCGTACGCCAGCGCGTGAGCCGAGGCCGCCCGGTAGGGCAATCCTGCCACCGAGTTGCGCCGCAGCTCCCTGGACACCGTCGGGGCCGATCTGTCGATTACGGCCCCGATCTGCCGCAGTGATTGTCCTTGGGCGCGCAGCACCGCGATCTCCTCTCGTTGGGCGAAGGTTAGGCACCGGCCCTTCAAATCCCGGCCGCGGCGAGGCCTGACACCCCCGGCCTCCGCGAGAACCCGGCGCCCGGTCCGCCTGCTCGTATTGATCGGCACAACAGCGTCAGTGATGAAATCACCGGCCTGCATCCCGGCCCAAAACAGCTGCAGAAGATCCGGTCTTACGTAAATCGAATACCCCGCCATGACAACACCCATCCGCTAAGTGTTGCAATCACCACAAGAACCCAAGGATCCTCATCCGGACACCGGCCTGTCGGTTGAACGGTCGGTTCGGACGCCTCCCGGCAGTGCCGGTGCAGGCAGCGCTGTTGCTGATGCTGTGCACGGGTGGCAGTGTGGCGACGTGGTCATCGAAGTCCGTCCCGCAACGGTGTTCGAGGACGTGAGGTTGATGGTGGGACCGAAGCGGCCTAATGCGAACGTTTGCTGGTGTCTGAGCTATCGCATCCCGTCGAACCAGAACCTTGCGCTGCGCGGTCCCGAGCGCGGAGCTCTCGTGAAGGAGCTGGGCGGGCAGCATCCTCGGCCGGGGGTGCTCGCTTACGAGGGCGATGAGGTTGTGGGGTGGGCCGGCGTGCATCCCCGCGCCGATACCAGCTTCGCCCGAAACCGCAAGATCCCGCATGTGGATGACCTCGATGTGTGGTCGGTCTGGTGCATCAGGGTGAGACCGGGGCACCGTGGCAAAGGCATATCGCATCACCTGCTGGCCGGAGCCGTGCAGTTCGCCCGCGATCACGGCGCACCCGCGATCGAGGGCTATCCGGTCGACAACCACGGCGAGAAGGTCGACCTCACTATGGCCTACGTCGGTACTCGGGCGCTGTTCGAGCGGGGCGGGTTCACCAAGGTCGCTGAGACGGACTCGGTGATTAACCGATTCCCGCGCGTACTCATGCGGAGCGAGCTGCACTTAGCAGCACGCTCTACGGGGATGCGCTGGTGGCGTTCTCTTCGTTGGTGTGCGGGCGGTGCTCAGTTGAGTTTTCTTACCCCGGTCAGGGCTTGCAGCGTGTGTAGGAGTTCTGGTTGGTCTGCCGGAGAGAAGAATTCGTGGTCGACGTTCTCCACGAGGGTGATGGCACGGCGCGCAAGGTCGATTCCTTCCGCTGTGGGGTGGATGATCTTTGCCCGGCTGTCGCGCTCGTCCGGTCGTCGTTCCAGCAGTCCCTTGGCTTCAAGACGACGGATGACCGCAGAGGTCATGCGGGCGTCAGAGCCTGTGCGCTCGGACAGCTGCACCTGATTGGGGGCGCGATCGGTTTGGCACAACCACCACGTTGTTGCGAGCAGGACAAACTGCACATGAGTCAGTCCGAGCGGACTGAGTGCTGCGGCAATTGCGCGTTGCCATCGCAGTGTGGCGTTCCACAGCAGAAAACCCGGGCTGGACTCAGGGCCTTCGGGAAAGCGGGTCATGGACGGCTCAAGGCCAACTCGAACAGTTTGGACATCGTTTCGTCGAAGTCGCCACTGATCTGCGGGCCAAGCTGCGGCCCCATCTCGTCCGCGTCCGTGCCGCTGATCTCCAGCCGGTGTGTTACTCGCGTGCCGCCATCACCGATGGGCAGAAGAGTGTGACGGAATCGCAGCGTCAAGTCACCGAAGTGCGTCTCATCCGCGTAGGTCTCGTTCTCGACCAACTCAACGATCGTCGACTCGAATGCGTCCTGGCCGACAGGAGTGACCGTCAACTCCGTCCCCGCTGCAAATGGGCCATGCAGTTCGAAGGTGTCCGCTCCCTCGTACGTGAGCTCGCCGGTATGCAACGCTCGCAAAGTCACCCATACCCGTTCCGGTGAAACAGCGGTTGTCCCCGTGTACTCCGTGGTCCACATGGCTTACTCCAATCAGTTCGAATTACTCTATGCATAGTTTACCTATGCGTAGAGTAGATGACAAGCGCTCGCCCGTAAGTGGGTCCCCTCGAGAAACGCCACACGTAGAAATTGCGCCCGCGTGATTGCGTCCCGGTGAGGGTTCCTTGGGTTCTTGTGGTGATTGCACCACTTAGCGGATGGGTGTTGTCATGGCGGGATATTCAATTTATTTGAGGCCGGATCTCTTGCAGCTGTTTTGGGCCGGCATGCAGGCCGGTGATTTCATCACCGAAGCCGTGGCGCCGATCAATACGAGCAGGCGGACCGGGCGCCGGGTTCTCGCGGAGGCCGGGGGTGTCAGGCCTCGCCGCGGCCGGGATTTGAAGGGCCGTTGCCTAACCTTCGCCCAACGAGAGGAGATCGCGGTGCTGCGCGCCCAAGGACAATCACTGCGGCAGATCGGGGCCGTAATCGACAGATCGGCCTCGACGGTTTCCAAGGAGCTGCAGGACTGGAAAACCGTGAAGATCGACACCGGTATCGAGATCTACTTCTGCGACCCGCACCCGCCCTGGCAGCGCAGCACCAGAGTTCAGGAAACCGATCGAACTGATCGAAAACCTCCTGTTGCAATGACCGCCTGAATCCGCCGATCGGCTTACGGGCGCTCTGGGCGATTGGCATCCTCATAGCAAGCGTGGCGTTATCCACGGCTCATTCGTTAGTCTGAACGAATGCCCTACAGGATTCGCCAGGCTACGCCCGCTGACGCCGAAGCCATAGTCAGGATGCACACGGCTGCCCACGAGGAATGCTACGGACACTTGCTTCCATCGCAATTCTTTGCCAGCCGCCGAAACAGTATGACGGAACGTGTGAATCAGCGTAGGCCGTTCTTGGATAGCAAAGACCCCCGGCTCGTGGCCCATGATGAGGCCGGAGCAGTGATGGGAGTGGCAGACGCGGGCCCGGGAAGAGACCCTGATATGGCGGGCATCCCGGAGCTTTATAGGATCTATACCTTGAGCCGGACCCACGGTTCGGGTCTTGGCGCCCAACTTATAGAAGCCGCCATCGGCGATACTCCGGCCTACCTCTGGGTGCTTGAGGATAATCCGCGTGCCAGAGCCTTCTACCAGAAGTCAGGGTTCAGTCCGGATGGGGCGCGCAAGCTGTTGCCGCCTGACTGGAGCGAGCTGGCAGAAATCAGGATGGTCCGTCCCTGAGATGCGACGGAGTACGGTGAAGGATCCTTGGGTTCTTGCGGTGATTGCAACACTTAGCGGATGGGTGTTGTCATGGCGGGGTATTCGATTTACGTAAGACCGGATCTTCTGCAGCTGTTTTGGGCCGGGATGCAGGCCGGTGATTTCATCACTGACGCTGTTGTGCCGATCAATACGAGCAGGCGGACCGGGCGCCGGGTCCTGGCCGAGGCCGGGGGTGTCAGGCCACGCCGCGGCCGGGATCTGAAGGGCAGGTGCCTGACTTTCGCCCAGCGTGAAGAGATCGCGGTGATGCGCGCCCAGGGACACTCGCTGCGCCGGATCGGGGCCGTGGTCGGCAGATCTGCCTCGACGGTGTCCAGGGAGCTTCGGCGCAATTCGGTGGCCGGGTTGCCTTACCGGGCGACGTCGGCTCACGCACTGGCGTAGGAGCGGGCTTCGCGGCCGAAACCGGCGAAACTGCACACGAACACGGTGCTGCGTGCGAAGGTGGAAGAGGACCTGAAAAAGAAGTACTCGCCGGAGCAGATTGCAGGACGACTCCGGGTTGAGTTTCCCGATGAGCCGGAGATGCGGGTGTCACCTGAGACCATTTACCAGTGCCTTTACGTTCAGTCCCGCGGAGCACTGAACCGCGATCTGGCCGCGTGTTTACGCACCGGACGTGCACTCAGGCGGCCCTGCAGGAAGGCCTGCCAGCGGAAGAACCGGATCCCGGGGATGATCAATGTCTCCGAGCGTCCTCCAGAGGTTCAGGACCGTGCGGTGCCGGGGCATTGGGAAGGGGATTTAATCATCGGCAAGGGGAATCAGTCCGCGATCGGGACGCTGGTCGAGCGGACCACCAATTACACGGTGCTCGTGCACCTGCCGGACGGGTATAAGGCCGAGCAGATGCGTGATGCGCTGGCCGCGAAGATCAAGACGCTCCCCGAGGCGCTTCGGCATTCCCTGACCCGGGATCAGGGCATCGAGATGCAGGACTGGAAAACCGTGAAGATCGACACCGGTATCGAGATCTACTTCTGCGACCCGCACCCGCCCTGGCAGCGCGGCATCAATGAAAACACCAATGGCCTGCTGCGCCGGTATTTCCAGCTTGTTGAATGGAGGTAGGGATCGTGGGTCTGCAGCTTGCGGTCCTCAGATCGCGGCTGGTCTCGCTCGAGTATTTCCTGTCGACCATCACTGGTGTGGCTTTCTTAGGGCGTGCGGGCTTGCCGCGATCTCTTGGCAGGAGTGGCTTGAGAGAGGCTTGAACAGGTTCTGGAAGCTGGTATGCCCTCCGCCAGTTCTATCGGATGAGCTGAAAGGTATGTGATGACAGCAACGATCATCGGCATTGATCCTCACAAGGAAAGCTGGACGGCCGTTGCGGTCGATCCTCGCGGGCAGAAGCTCGCGGCTGTGCGGGCACCAGTCACGGCGGCCGGGTATCGGCAGCTGCGTCGTTTCGCGGATCGTTTCCCGGACCCGGCCTGGGCGGTCGAGGGCGCCTACGGGCTCGGCGCCTCTTTGTCGGCGTTGTTGTCCGGGGATGGGGTTACGGTGTGGGATGTTCCCGCTAAGCTCGCCGCCCGAGTACGGGTGCTCTCCACCGGCCACAGCCGGAAATCGGACGAGGACGACGCTTTGTCTGTCGCGGTGGCAGCGACTACCTCTACCAAGCTGCGGCCGGTTCAGTCTGACGCTGCTGCCTCGGAATTGAAGGTGCTTACAGAGCACCGCGATGACTTGGTGGGGGCTCGCACGCAAACCGTGAACCGGTTGCACGCGATAATGAACCTGCTGGTCATGGGTGGGGCGCCCCGGAACCTGACCGCTGACGCGGCTGCCGCCCTGCTGCGTCGGGTACGACCGATCGAGAGCTTGACCGCGACCCGCCGGTTGATCGCAGCCGACCTTGTCGCCGAGATCCGCCGGCTTGACAAACGGATCACCACCGCCACCGCCCACATCACCACTCGCGTGACCGACACACAGTCCACGTTGACGGCGATCCAGGGAATCGGCCAGTTGACCGCCGGCAAGATCCTCGCCCGCACCGGCACGGTCACCCGGTTTGCTACCGAAGCGCACTTCGCCGCCTATGCCGGTGTCGCGCCCCGGGAAGTGTCATCTGGAGACGTGGTCCGGCATCGGCTATCCCGAGGCGGCGACAGACAACTGAACTACACACTCCACACCATCGCGCTCACCCAGATCAGCATGAGAACAAGCCCCGGGCGCGTCTTCTACGACCGAAAACGCAGCGAAGGCAAGAGCAGCAAAGAGGCACTCCGAGCCCTGAAACGACGCCTCGCAACAGTCGTGTTTCGGAGAATGATCGCCGACCTTGACCGGCAAGCGACGGGCCCGGCGGGACACCAGGGAACGACTCAACAATCCGGCGTGACCGGCTCACATCCCGACACCGGTTCTTTCGGAAAAGTCACTCACCGGACCCGTCGCAACCAAGCATAACCGGCATCCGATTTGACCAGAGAGGCGCCCCAAGGGCACCAACCTGAGCGTCCACAGCGCCGCAGACCTCGACCGGGTTGCCCAGGAACTCAACGACCGGCCGCGGAAAAGACCAGAGTTCAGGAAACCGATCGAACTGATCGAAAACCTCCTGTTGCAATGACCGCCTGAATCCGCCGAACCCTCACCGGGCGCGCGCTGAACCTATGATCTGGCACATGCTATCGATCAGTCGTCGCCCGCTGCGGAGAGTGGGGATACACACTCGTAAGCCGATTCCTCACGGGGCACCTCCACGGCACGAAGCAACCGAATCAGTTCCAAGGTTCTCTCGGGGTCCGACCGGACTCAGGCAAGGAACCGACCTCGTTTGTGCACGTCAGGCGTCATCGGGCGCCACTCCAGCGTGGGCCACAGATGTGGTCCTAGTGATTGCACCCGTCGGGGTGTGGCCGCTGAAGCCGGGAACATGTCAGGTCATTGGCGCGAGATCCAATCCACCGGATAGCCCAGTTCCTCAAGAGTGAGCATCAGCGGCGCCGGGCTGTATGTAAAGACTTTCATGTCCGGGTGATCCGCTTGGATGCGCAGACAATCCGAGAACCAGCCGGGCCCAGCGAAAATCCTGGTCACCTGCTTACGCTCAAAGCGCCATGGACCCACAAACAGACCCAACCCAAACCGCGCCATAAATTCAAGTCGCTCCGGAGTGGCCGTAAGTTCGATCAACGGTATTGTGGCTCGGATCGTCCGATATTCCATCCCGACATTGACACGACAAGGACCAACGCTCCTGCCATCCCTCGGGGTCCGCTCCATGGGATCACCGTATAGGCCCGATTTCTGATGTGGAAGGGAATTGGCGTATCTCGCTGATTCCGTCAGGCGACTGCGGAAGGCACTTTTCCTCGTTGACGGACCAGCCCGCATCATGGCTGGCCCGGCTCGGCCGCCGGTCCGATTCCTGACCGCTGCCCTGCCCATCGCCACTGCATTGTCCTCGTCTGCTGAATTGAGTGCCCAGTCGCCTGACCGCCGTTCATGCGGGACTTGCTCCCTCATTCGCCGCGGCTGAGCAAAGCTGTAGGCCGGGATTGCCCAAAATTTCTCCGGCGATGATGAGAGGTATACCAAACTGCATGGGCCTCATCCTACGGACGGCATCACGACTTCCCAATGGAGATTCCTTGCGCGGAAGCGTAGCCATCTACCCCCGACAAAGCCACGCCAAATACCGCTGCGATTCACAGGCCACTGTGCACCGGATTTCACGGTCAGAACACAATGTCGGAATCAAGTCCGGTCAGAACCAGGAAATAGTCGTTTCTGCCCATCGGTAGGGGAGGGGCGCCCAGGAGCGGACGACGGGACAGACGCCGGCCGGGTTCAGGCGCGGCACCAGGTACCACCCGCCGTCGTGCGCGGGTCGCTGACATCGGTAAGCGATACTCGATTCATGGTTATCAACATCAGGCTCAGCGACCGACAGACCGCCGATAGCGATGATCCGCTTGGACGTGATTGGTACGGCTACGACTCTGAGGCAACACCGGAGCGGCTCTGGGCTAACAATCGAGGTGACTGGTTTCTGAGCGCGAGGAGTATCTCAGATGAGCGTTGGGCAGCACTCAACTACCAAGGCAGGGTCGTGCTGGTCGCGGAACTCAAGGACCCGGATCACGAGCTCCTGGTAGGTAACACACGGGCGCCAAAAAAGGCTCTCATCGGCCGCGTCCTGCCAGCCGGACATTTCATTCACGAAGCCCTGATCGGAACGCAGGTCGAATACGCGCCTGGCAGCAGGAACTCAATTTCGTATGGCCCGGACCCTGAGATGGCCGGAGTGGTAGACGCGGACCTACCTGAGGCGTGGGATTTACCCGGTCCAGGGGGCCAAGGGCTGCAAATGGACGCCGAGGTCCGCAGGGCGATTGAGAATGCTGCACAGGATCGCCTGATGCGCTACTACCGAGACCTTGGCTGGACGGTTACAGACACCCGGCAAAATCGCCCCTACGACGCTGAAGCGGTCAGGGGTGCTGAACGGATCTACCTTGAAGCGAAAGGCACCCAGAGTAGAGGAGACTCGGTTATAGTCACGCGCAATGAGGTCGATCACGCACGCCGGTATCCTGGACTTTGCTTGATGGGCGTGTGGTCCGGGATGCGGTTAGTGGACGGCGAAGTGGACCCTGAGACGGGAGACTTCAGGATCGTTGACTTCAATCCAGAAGACCGGCAACTACGTCCCCGTGACTTTGATTGGACGCTTCCCGGCGACGCAACATGACGACATCAGAGTGCCCCGCCGTCGTCTGCCGGACTTCCGCCGTCCCAAGACGCCACTTAGAGGGTGAACACTGAGTGGCACGGCGCCCGTCCATGAAGTGGATATGAGCGCCTGGGAGACAGAGCCTTACGTCCTATCAAAGGATCCCTTGCTGAGATGACCAATGGTCAGACACCAGCGGCACCCGTTTGGGTTCCGCTGTTGTCTGACCATTGGTCTGCTAGACCCGCGAACGGCGGTCGGGTGCGAGGAAGAATGCGACACCGCTGATGATGCAGAGTCCGCAGAAGAACCAGGCGAGTGCTGTGGTCGTGCCGCCTGCTGCGAGCAGGAGGCCGCTGGCGATCAGTGGCGCGAAACCGGCTCCGAGGGTGGTGGATACCTGGTAGGCCAGGGAGGTGCCGGTGTAGCGCACTTCGGTGGCGAACATTTCGGAGATGAACGCGCCCATGGGTCCGTACATGAGTGCCTGGACCAGCGGGTTTCCGATGAGGAATCCGATGAGCATGAGCCAGATGTTCCCGTCGCTGATCAGCGCGAACATGGGCCAGATGCCGATGATGCCCGCAGCGGCGCCGGCCAGCATCACCTTGCGGCGGCCGACCCGGTCCGAGAGCGCGGCGGCCGCCGGGATCGTAAAGATGTGCAGGAAGTTGGCGATGGTCAGCATCAGGAGGGCATCCGAGCGGGAGTGGCCGGTCTGGACTGCGTACGTCAGCGCGAAGGTCGCCAGCAGGGACTGGAGGAACAGGGGGGCGAAGCCGGCAACGATCGAGATGCCGAGTTCCTTCGGGTAGCGGCGCAGCACCTGCTTGATCGGTGCGCCCTTGTGGGAGGGGTCAGCCGTGGCGTTGGCGGCCTTAGCGGCCAGGAAGTCCGGTGACTCTGTGACCCGGTATCGGATGAACAGGGCCACGCCGACGAGGATTGCGGACAGGAGGAAGGGAATCCGCCATCCCCAGGCCAGGAAGTCCGCCTCGGGCATGGTGGAGAAGGCGCCGAGGATAACCGTGGCGAGCACTGCGCCGGAGGGTCCGCCGCTGACGGCGATGCTTGCTCCGAAGCCACGCCCGGTCGGTTTGGAGTGTTCCATGCCCATGAGGGCGGCGCCGGCCCATTCGCCGCCCACTGCGATGCCCTGCAAAACACGGAGGGAGACCAGCAAGATCGGGGCGGCCACGCCGATCTGCGCGGACGTGGGCAAGAGGCCCATGACCACCGAGACGCCGCCCATGATCAGCATGGTGATGAACAGCATCTGCTTTCGGCCGAGCTTGTCGCCGAAGTGGCCGAAAATGATGCCCCCCAGCGGACGCGCCACGTAGCCGGCGGCCAGGGTGACATAGGACAGGATGATGCCTGCCGCCTGGGGGACGCCGCTGAAAAACAGTTGCGGGAAGACCAGCGCTGCGGCCGTGCCGTAGAGCAGGAAGTCGTAGAACTCCACGGTGGAACCCAGATAGCTGGATACCAGGGCGCGGCGGCGATCCCTGCGCTGTTGAGGTGTAAGCGGAGGCGCCGCCGCGGTGGAAATGGCAGGTGTCAGCTGTGACATAAGAACTCCATTGTTGGCTGGCGAAGGGTCAGTGCACCCCGACAGGGCAGGGTCACTTCCTGGTAAAAGTGTGTGCATATAACGCACATTCATGTACGCTATTAGTAAAAGAGTGATTCATCTCACGGTGAATGTCAATCCCGTGTTCGGCGGCTCATTAGGATGTGCATGTGACTACAGAAGAGATCCCAAGCCCTTCACGGACCGCTGGATCCCAGACGCTTGCCCGGGGGCTGGCGGCGCTGAAGGCGATTGCCGGAGCGCGGGACGGCATGGCAATTAACGACGTCGCCGAGGCCTTGGGGGTGCACCGGACCATCGCCTACCGCATCCTCAACACGCTCAGCGATGCCGACATAGTGCACCGCAGTGAGGATGACAACAGGTACCGCGGCGCTGCAGGCCTCTTGCAGCTCACATCCGCCGCACACGATTCCCTCCGCGCCGCAGCCCTTCCGGTGCTACACGACGTGGCGAACGAGCTGGCCTCCACGGTTTCCCTGCTCATCAGGGAAGGCGGCGATGCCGTGGCCCTGGCGGTCGTGGAACCGCGCGGGCCCTCTTATCACGTGTCCTTTGCCCAGGGCAGCCGCCATCCTCTCAACAGGGGCGCCGCGGGACTGGCGATCCAGGCGAGCCAGCGACCCTCGGCCGGCGAGGCCGAGGACGTCCGGATGGCGAGAATCAACGGCTACGCGATCACCTTCGGCGAAGTTGAACCCAATATGTACGGCGTCGCCGCCCCGATCAAGGGCCGGGAGCCAGGTATCGCCGGCTGCATCAACCTCATCACCACGCGCAAGGAAAAAGCGGAATCTTCCGTAGGGGCAATCATCGCCGCGGCGGAACGCATCTCCAGCCGCCTCGCCTGACGGCCACTCCAAACCTTGACACCCGGGACGTGAATGTGATCTGATTCATATCAACACGAGTGTAAATATCGCCTTTTGAAGTGCGATATATGCAACAAGCCAAGGGAGTCTTGCATGACGAAGCATGAATACGCCAGCGTCTGGTCCGACCTTGCCCAGCTGGAGTTCAGCCAGGGCTTCATCCAGGCCGGGCCGTATCGGACCCGGTACCTGCACGCCGGAGACTCGTCCAAGCCGACACTGATCGCGATGCACGGCATCACCGGTCACGCCGAGGCCTACGTGCGGAACCTGAAGGCGCTCTCGGAGCATTTCGATGTGTGGGCGATCGATTTCATCGGCCATGGCTACAGTTCCAAGCCGGAGCATCCGCTGGAGATCAGGCACTACATCGAGCAGCTGCTGGGCTTCATGGCCGCCATCGGTGTCGAGAAGTCCTACCTGACGGGGGAGTCCCTGGGCGGCTGGGTCACAGCACAGTTCGCCATCGACTACCCGGAAAAAGTTGAGCGCATCCTGTTGAACACCATGGGCGGCACCATGGCCAACCCTGTGGTGATGGAGCGTCTCTACACACTGTCCATGGAAGCAGCCAAGGATCCGTCCTGGGAGCGGGTCAAAACCCGGCTCGAATGGCTCATGGCCGATCCCGCCATGGTCACCGACGACCTTATCCGCACCCGCCAGGCGATCTTCCAGCAGCCGGACTGGCTCAAGGCGTGCCAGGCAAACATGGCCCTGCAGGACCCCGAAACCCGGAAGCGGAACATGCTGACGGACGAGGCACTGGCCCAGATCAAGGCACCAGCGCTGGTGCTCTGGACCACCAAGGACCCTTCCGGCCCGGTAGACGAGGGCCGCCGCATCGCCGGGCTCATCCCCAACGGCGAACTCGCCGTGATGGAGAACTGCGGCCACTGGCCCCAGTACGAGGACCCGGAAACCTTCAACCGCATCTTCCTGGACTTCATGCTGGCCCGCTGATGCGGACCGCTTCCCTCCCAGCTTCGCGCTTACACAGAACAGAGAACCACCATGGAGTTTGACACAGACGTACTGGTGATCGGCGCGGGCCCCGTCGGCCTGATGCTGACCAACCTTTTGGGCACCTACGGCCAGAACGTGACCCTGCTCGAGGCCCAGCCCGAGCTGATCGACTACCCGCGCGGGGTAGGAATCGATGACGAGTCCCTGCGTTCGGTCCAGACCGCCGGACTCACCGACACCGTCCTGCCCCACACCACACCCCAGCACATCATGCGGCTGGTCAACGGCAAGGGCCGGATCCTCACCCACAACGCCCCGACCACCGACGAGTTCGGCTGGCCCCGCAAGAACGCCTTCATTCAGCCCCTGGTGGATCAGGCGATGCTGGAGGGTCTGTCCCGGCATGCCTCGGTGAACGTCAGGTTCAACCACGAGGTCCTCTCGCTGCGGGAAACCACCAACGGCGTCCTGGCCACGGTCAACGTCAAAGACGCCGACGGCAAGACCGAGCTGAAGCAGATCCATGCCAAGTACGTGGTCGGCTGCGAAGGCGGACGCTCCGCCACCCGGCTCTGGATGGGCGTGCTGTTCGACGGCAAATCCCCCTCGACCCGCTGGCTGGTCGTGGACGTCAACAACGACCCCCTCGGAACTCCCAACGTCTTCCTCGGAGCCGACCCGAAACGCCCCTACGTCTCCATCGGACTCCCGCACGCCATCCGCCGCTGGGAATTCATGCTGTTCGACGGCGAGACCGATGACATGGTGACCGACCCCGACTTCGTCAACGGCCTCCTGGCCACACACGTACCGGATCCGGCCCGTCTGGACTTCATCCGCCGCCGCGTCTACACCCACCACGCACGCATCGCCAGCTCCTTCCGCCGGGGCAAGGTCCTGATCGCCGGCGACGCCGCCCACCTCATGCCCGTCTGGATGGGCCAGGGCTGGAACTCCGGAGTCCGCGACGCCACCAACCTGGCCTGGAAGCTCGCCACCATCCTCCGCGGGCAGGCCACCGATGACCTGCTGGACACCTACGACGTCGAACGCCGGGACCACGCCAAGGCGATGGTTGACCTCTCCCTCACCCTGGGCAACGTCATTAAAGTAACCCACCCCGCGATGGTGGCCTCCAGGGACGCCATCGCGGCAGGCCTGAACCTCTTCCCACAGGTGAAGTCCTACTTCGCCGACATGAAATTCAAACCCATGCCGCGCTACACCCGCGGCGTCGTGGTCGACCCCACCAGCCACAAACCGGGCTCCGCCCTCGCCAAACTCACCGGCAAACTGATCCCGATCATCACGGCCAACACCCGGATCTCACCGGTCGGCGTCCAGTTCCCCCAGCCGCGCGTCACCACCAAAACGCAGGCCAACGTCCTGCTCGATGACGTCACCGGGAAATGGTGGACCGTCCTGGTCTGGGGCAACAATCCCCAGGACGTCTTCTCTCCCACCGACCTGGCCAGGCTCGAGGAGCTGGGCGCCCAGCTGGTCTGCCTCGTTCCCGAAAGCCAGCGGACCTGGTGTGAGGAGCGCTACCCGGCAGAGGTCATCGTTGCCGGCGACACAACGGGCCGGCTCAAGAAATGGTTCGATGAGCGCCCCACCCCGGTGGTGTTTGTCCGCCCGGACCGCTTCGTTGCCGGAGCCTGCCTGGCCCAGGACGCCCCAAAGACCCTCGCCGCCATCCTCACCGCAATGTCTTTCAAGGAAGGAGTAAGCAATGACGCTCGCACTCGTCTGCATGTCGCATAGCCCCCTGCTGGAGGTCACCGACCCCCCGGAGGAAATCCGGAAGGACGTCGACGGCGCGTTCGCCGTCGCCCGCAAGTTTGTGGAGGACTTCAACCCCGACCTCGTGGTCTCCTTCGCACCCGACCACTACAACGGCTTCTTCTACGAGCTCATGCCCCCGTTCTGCATCGGCTACGAAGCCGTGGGCGTCGGCGACTACGGCAGCGAGGAAGGCCCGCTGAACGTCCCCACCGACATCGCCAAGGAGCTGGCACAGGCCGTCATCGACGCCGACCTTGACGCCGCGATCTCCCTCAGGATGGAAATCGACCACGGCGCGGTGCAGCCGCTGGAAGTGCTGTTCGGCTCCATTGCGGCGAAGCCGGTAATCCCGATCTTTGTCAACTCCGTAGCTCCCCCCTTCGCCTCCATGCGCCGCGTGCGCCAGCTCGGTACCGCCGTCGGGAACTACCTGAAGACCCTGGACAAAAAGGTGCTCCTGGTCGGCTCCGGCGGCCTCTCCCACGACCCGCCCGTACCCCAGATCGCCACGGCGTCCCCGGAACAAAAGGCCATGCTCCTCAACGGCCGGCACCCCACCGCTGCAGCCCGCAACGCCCGCCAACAGCGGGTCATCGATACCGCCGCAGCCTTCGCCAAGGGAGAGGCCAACATCATGGACCTGAACCCCGAATGGGACCGCGAGTTCCTGTCCATCATTGCCTCCGGCGAGCTGGAAAAACTGGACACCTGGACCGCAGCGCAGATGGCCGCGACCGCCGGCAACTCCGCCCACGAGGTCCGCACCTGGGTGGCCGCCTACAACGCGCTGCGCGCAGCAGGCGAATACACCGTGACCTCCGAGTACTACCGCCCGATTCCCGAATTCATTGCCGGTTTCGGCGTGACGACAGCGATGGTGAACTGATGAGCACACAGATCGAAACCGCCCGTACTGAACTGAAGGACCAGCTGGCCGCGGAACTGCTGGAGGCCACCGGCTCCCTGGTTCCCGTGGCCCCTCTGCGGGACCGGCTGGCGGGCATGGACCTCCGGGATGCCTACTATGTTCAAACGGTCCAGTTGGATCACCACCTTGCGTCCGGCCGTGTGCTGGCGGGCCGGAAGGTGGGCCTGACATCCTTGGCCATGCAGCAGCAGCTGGGCGTGGACTCACCGGACTTCGGCTTCTTCTTTGAGGACATGGTCCATCACGACGGTGACAGCGTCCCGGCATCGACGTTCATCCAGCCGAAGGTCGAACCCGAGTTCGGCTTCGTCCTCAAGTCCCGGCTCAAGGGTCCGGGCGTCACGCTGGAACAGGCAGCGGCCGCCATCGGCGCCGTGTACCCGGCCATCGAAATCATCGACTCCCGGATCAGGGACTGGGATATCACACTCGTGGACACGGTGGCTGACAACGCCTCCTGCGGCGCCATCGCCGTCGGCACCACGCCGCTTGCCATTGATCCTGCCGATCCCGTAGGGCTGCTGGACGTCGAATGCTCACTGGTCATCGACGGCACGGTGACAGGCTCCGGGACCGGCGCCGACGTCATGGGACACCCCTTAGCACCGCTGGCCTGGCTCGCGAACGTCCTCGGTGAGCAGGGTGTGGCCCTCGAGGCCGGCCAGCTGGTCCTGCCCGGCTCCTTCACCAAAGCCGAGCCGGTCAGCGTGGGAAGCACCGCCGTAGCGGACTTCGGCCCGCTGGGCTCACTCACCATCCACTTCACAAACTAAGGACCCTCCCATGGCAAAGAAAACAGCCGCAATTGTCGGCTCGGGCAACATCGGCACCGACCTGATGTTCAAAATCATGCGGCGCAGCAAGAACCTTGAAGTCAAGTACATGATCGGCGTCGACCCCGCCTCTGACGGGCTGGCACGCGCCGCCCGGCTCGGCATCACCACCTCGGCCGAAGGCGTCGACTGGCTCCTGGCCCAGGACGAACTCCCGGACTTCGTCTTCGAATGCACCTCCGCCAAGGCCCACGAAGCCAACGCGCCCAAGTACAAGGCTGCCGGCATCCACGCGATCGACCTGACCCCCGCCGCCGTCGGGCCGTATCTCTGCCCGGTAGTGAACCTGGATTCGCTGACCGATGTCCTGAACGTGAACATGATCACCTGCGCCGGGCAGGCCACCACTCCCATCGTCGCCGCGGTCTCCTCAGTGGTCCCGGTCGACTACGCCGAGATCGTTGCGTCCATCGCCTCCAAGTCCGCCGGACCGGGAACCCGTGCCAACGTGGACGAGTTCACCGAAACCACCGCCCAGGCCCTGCAGGAGGTCGGTGGCGCTAAACGCGGCAAGGCCATCATCATCATCAACCCGGTGGAACCGCCCATGATCATGCGCAACACGATCTACGCCGCAATTCCGGCGGAAGCCGCCGAGCCCGGCGAACTCCAGGACAAGATCCGGGCAGCCATCGACGAGGCCGTGGCCAAGATCCAGGACTACGTCCCGGGCTACTCGCTGCGCGTTGAGCCGCAGTTCGACTCCGCCCGCGAAGACTGGGACGGCAACGGCCGGGTGGGCGTCTGGGTCCAGGTCAAGGGCGCCGCAGACTACCTGCCCGAATACGCCGGCAACCTCGACATCATCACGGCCGCCGCGACCCGGACCGCAGACCTGCTGGCCGAACGCATGGACGCCGCCGCCTCTTCAACCCCCGTAGGAGCATGACCATGACCCCCGCACCCGCCACGGACAAGAACCTTAATGTCCGGCTGACCGACACCACGCTGCGCGACGGCTCCCACGCCATGAGCCACAAATTCACCGAAGACCACGTCCGCTCCATAGTCCGTGCCCTCGACGACGCCAAAATCGAAGTCATCGAAGTCACCCACGGCGACGGCCTCGGCGGCTCCTCCTTCAACTACGGGTTCTCCCTCACCCCGGAACTGGACTTGGTCCGTGCTGCCGTTGACGAAGCCCGGAACGCGAAAATCGCGGTGCTCATGCTCCCGGGCCTGGGCACCATCCACGACCTGAACCAGGCCCACGACGCCGGAGCGTCCGTGGCCCGGATCGCTACCCACTGCACCGAAGCCGACGTCTCCATCCAGCACTTCGCCCACGCCCGCAAGCTCGGCATGGAAACCGTGGGCTTCCTGATGCTCTCGCACCGCACCACCCCTGAAAACCTGGCCAAGCAGGCACGGATCATGGCCGACGCCGGCTGCCAGTGCGTCTACGTCGTCGACTCCGCCGGCGCCCTCATCCTGGACGACGTATCGGACCGGGTAACCGCGTTGGTCGCCGAACTCGGTGACGACGCGCAGGTCGGCTTCCACGGTCACCAGAACCTGTCCTTCGGCGTCGCGAACTCCGTCTACGCCGCACGCGCCGGTGCCAAACAGATTGACGGCACCCTGCTGGCCCTCGGCGCCGGCGCCGGAAACTCACCCACCGAGGTCCTCGCCGCCGCCTTCGAACGCCTGGGCATCCACACCGGGGTCGACGTTCACGGGGTCATGGCAGCGGCCGAAGACGTCGTCAAACCCATCATCACCCGGATGCCCATCATGGACCGCGCCTCCATCATGCAGGGCTACGCCGGCGTCTACTCCTCCTTCCTCATCCACGCCGAACGCGCCGCCGAACGCTACGGCGTACCCGCCTGGCAGATCCTCGAAGAAATCGGCAAAGCCGGCTACGTCGGCGGCCAGGAAGACATGATCATCGACGTCGCCGTCCAGCTCGCCTCGGGCGCCCGGGTCGCCTGACCCCCCATGGCCGCAGAAGCCGCGGGTCTGCTTTTCTCCGAAAGGGAAAAGGCCCAGACCCGCGGCTTCCGTTGATTCCAAAGTCGCAGGGATGACCGGATCTGAACTGGGCGTGAGGACCTGTCAGATGGCATCAGATGCAGCATCTGGTCAACGTCCTTCCCGTGTATGGCGCCGGTTTATCGCGCTTGACCTCAACCGCGGCTTGTCAGACTCCAGGGGTGCGGGCACGGCAAGCCTTTGTACGCACAGTCCATACCGGATTGGAGAGGTTGTACCCCAGCCGATGCATGCCCCGCCGCCCGCCTCAGCCCCGGCGTAGCCGCGAAAGGGGCCAGTTGCGCCTCGATCTGTTCATCGGCCGCGGCGCTATCGGCCTGTCAGTCGGAGTCCTTCCACACTGTCTGAGCACATCCGCGCGGGTGGACTCGGCCTGGAGGATCCGCCATCATGGGGCTGTTCCGGATGATGCGTCGGGTCCGGCGGCACCGATGGGCGTGGTCAGCGGCTGCTTTCGGCGTTGGCGGAGATGCGCTGCAGCAGCGAAGCGAGTACGCGCTGTTCGCTGTCATCCAGGCCGGCGAGCAGCTCGCGGTCGTGAGCCACGCAGCGGGGGAACTCCGTTTCGACAAGGTTCCGGCCAGCGTCGGTGAGCTGCAGGAGCACCACCCGTCCGTCGCGTTCAAGTCGCTGGCGCAGGATGAGTCCGATGGCTTCGAGCCGGCTCGTGAGTTTCGTGGTCGCCGCCCCGCTCAACATGGTCTCTGCGGTGACTTCGCTGGCCCGCAGGGGCCGGTCGCTCCGGGCCAGGGCGCACAAAACATCGAATTCCGAACGGGATATTCCGCTGGAGACCAGCACCCGGTCCAGTTGCTGGATGGAAAGGGCGCTGATGCGGGTAATGCGCCCCAGCAGCTCCACCGGCGACGTGTCAACCTCCGGCAGCGCCCGCTTCCAGCTGCTGCGCAGTCGGGTGATGAAGTCATCCCTCGGGGATTCTGGCAAGGTCATACACTCATCCTAAAGTTCACGATTAGTACATAAGTATTTTATCAGTGTATTATTTGTGAAGTAGTTCCTCCACCCGCTGTTCGACGGCCCGGGCGGATGGTCCAGCCCCGGAGGTGATGACGCCCCTCCGTCGCAGCAGCTGCACCCCATCGCGCCGCAGAAGAATGGAGAATTCCTCAATGACTCAAGCCCCCACGCACATCGGAGCGGCGGCGCCCGCGGAGGCGCACAGCTCTTTGTTCCGCCAGCCGCCGGCAGTCTGGGCTGTCGCTTTTGCCTCGATGGTGACATTCATGGGCATCGGACTGGTCGGACCGATCCTTCCGACGATCTCCAAGGCCATGAACGCCACGCCGACCCAGACTTCGTTCCTCTTCACTAGCTACCTGGTGGTCACGGCCGTGGTCATGTTCTTCACCAGCTGGCTCTCCTCCCGCATCGGAACGCGTAACACCATGTTGATCGGACTGGCGGTCATCGCTGCGGCCGCGGTCGGCTGTGCCCTTGCCGTCAATATCGATGGCATCATCGCCTTCCGTGCGCTCTGGGGACTGGGCAACGCGATGTTCCTGTCCACCGCGCTGGCCTCCATCATCGCTGCCAGCGGCGGAACGGCCGGCCAGGCCATCATCCTCTACGAAGCCGCGCTCGGACTCGGATTGGCAGTCGGTCCGCTGGTCGGCGGCCTGCTCGGAGAGATTTCCTGGATTGTCCCGTTCTGGGGAACGGCCACTCTGGTGGCAATCGGGTTCGTGGCGATCATTGCACTGGTGCGCGGTGCCGGTAAATCCCAGGAGAAAAGCCACGTTTCGGCGCCCTTCAAGGCCCTGGGCATCCGCTCGATCCTCGTGCTGAGTATCGTCGCGTTCTTCTACAACTCATCCTTCTTCGTCACTCTCGCCTACGTGCCCTACCCGCTGGGCATGTCCGCCGTCGGCATCGGCCTGGTCATGACCGGCTTCGGGATCGGCCTGGCACTGACCAGCATCGTCATCGCGCCGCGGCTCACTCACCGGTTCTCCGCGACCCGCGTGCTCGCTGCCACCCTCGTGGTTTTCGCCGCCACACACTTCGCGGCCTCTCAATTGACCGGTAACGCCCCCTGGCTCGTCGTGTGCGTCGTGCTGCTCGGGTTCGAAATCGGGGCGGCCAACACTGTGCTCACCGAAGCCGTCATGGAAGTCAGCGACCTTCCCCGTGCCGTCGCCTCCTCCGCCTACTCCGGCGTCCGTTTTTTTGGGGGCGCCATCGGCGCCCCGGTGGGAACAGGCCTGGCCGTCTTCGGTGCAGGAATCCCCTTCATCTTCGCCGCAGTCACGGCCCTGGTCGGCGCCCTCCTGCTGGCCGTCTTCCGCCGCACGCTCACCCGGGCCGACCACCCGGTGCACGAAACCCCCGAATTCGAGGCCGAAGCCATCACCCGCGGCGAATAACACCCGCGCGGGCGGGCCGGCCAGGAAAGCCGGAGGTTGCAAGTCCTCACAGCAGGCCAACCCATACGCCGCCGCCGCAACCGAGCGGGCTCCGGCCGATGGAGAACGGCCGTCCGAAGCTAGATTGCGATCCGTAAAGGCAGCGCGGGTATTCTGTGCAGTCGGCTTCGGAAAGCGACAGCGCGAGGGATCAACAAAACGGGCTTGCCGTCTTGTCTTCGCAATGGATCCTTTATCAGGACGTGACGGCCGGTCGGTCGGTCGGTTGCAGGATCCCAGCAATTCCGGTGTCTACCTGGACAGTGCTTCGTCTCACCAATGTGTCTCATATGGGCTATTCTCAACAAAAGGGAAATTGGCCTTTGATGAGCTTAGGAGGGGTCGGTATGGGGAGTGTCGGGTATGCCAGGGTCAGCACCGCGGACCAGAATGCCGATCTGCAGCATGCAGCGTTGAATGCCGCGGGCTGCCACCGGATCTTCACTGACCACGGCGTGAGCGGAACGAAGGTCAGCCGGCCCGAACTGGACAAGATGCTTGATCACCTGCGCGACGGTGATGAGGTAGTGGTCTGGAAGTTGGACCGGCTGGGGCGCAACACCCGGAACCTGCTGGCTCTCATCGATGACCTGGAACAACGGGGCGTGCACTTCCGCAGCGTAACGGAAGGCATCAGCACGACTGGGCCGATGGGCCGGGCCATGCTCACCGTCATGTCCGCGTTCGCCCAGCTCGAGCTGGACCAGCTGGCCGAGCGGACCAGGGCAGGCATGGCCGTCGCCGCCGAACACGGGCGAAAGGCCGGACGGCGGGAAGTCACGGCCGCGCATGCGAAGGTCAAACGCGCCAGCGACCTGAAAGCCCAAGGGCTCACGCCGGCCGACATCGGTAAGATCATCGGGGCCAGCCGCGCCACCGTGTATCGCTACCTGAGCATGGAAAGCAATGAACTGGTCTGAACGGGACCGAAGGCGACGCCAGGTACAGCTCGAATGGGCGCGTGGTCCGCGATGGCGATGGCCGCGGCCATGGAAAAGCACCGCCACATAGCGCTGACAGAACAACGCCAAATACCGCCGCGATTCACAGTCGAACACTACGAACTCGTGAATTCTGGTCCTCGGTAGAGAGCCCGTAGGCTGGCCGGCGGCCGTCGCCCCGGAAGGGCAACCATTTACGGAGCCGTCAGACGCAAAGTCAGGGGCAAGTCTTGCGGGCGCGTGAGAGCGGCGTGCTCACCACCCGGCCGTGCCCGGGCCACCCTTGAACGGACCAACGATCTGCGTGGTGATCCAACCGCCGTAGAAGTCACCATCCTGGAAGGTCACCTGCTCGCCGTTGACCTCGCAGGAGTCCATGTGACGCGGGTAGAGGGCCACTCGGGTACTGAGCGCCTCGAAACCCCGGGTGGGTTCCGGGTAGGTCCACCCTGCACGGGGAACGACGACTCTGCCGGCAACGACGTCGAAGTAGTGGGCTTCTCCCTTGAACTCGCAGAAGCTGGTGCCCTCGACCGGGACGAGTACCCCGCCAGGGAATGAGTCCAATGGCAGGTAGTAGACAGGCGGATGACTCGTCTCCAGGACGCGCACTGCATCGGTGGTGTCGGCAACCACCTGCCCGCCAAGCCGCACGATGACCCGTTCCGGTCGCGGCTCGACCCTAGGCGGCCGTGGGTAGTCCCACACCGATTCTTGACCGGCCTTGGGTTTGATGGGCTGGGGACGCCGGAAGAAGCCGGAAAAACCGTGAGCAGGAGTCATCTCCCCATGCTGCCATCTCCCGCTGGGATGCCACCGTGAACGCCGGGGGAGATCTCGGTTGGCACGACACCATCTCGGGCGTAGGCCGCCACCGCAGGGAGGCCTGCGCGGGCGGTGGTGACCCCTGACGTCTTATCAACATGGATGCGCGCGTGATCGACGCCTGTGGCCGACAGGGAGTTCGGATGCCGGGTCGGATCCTCTTTTGGCGTCGATACCCGTGCATACCCAAGGTCCATCCGTGCACCGTACCGGAAGCTGCACCTGTGACGGACCATTTTGGCAGGACCTTCCGGACAACATACGGGACAGCCGGGTTACGCGGCATTCCGCGGATCCCGACCAGTGGGGGAGCATCCCGCTGGGGCTATACCGCTTCTAAGGTTCTATGGGGGTCAGTCCACCACAGGTGGTCTGACCCCCATAGAACCTTAGAACTGGTACGGTGCTCCGGCTCCCCTTGGTCCGTCTCATCGCCGTCCCATATTCAGGGCGGACCGCAGCCAGGAGGTTTTTTTCGGCTTCTTTAGGCTTGGGTGCAGCTCCCGGTCCAGATCCGCGGACTTTACTTCCCATTCCTCCCACATTCCGAGCAGGCCTTCTGCGCGGTTTCCGTGCCGAAACTCGGCCTCTTCAGGGAAGACTGGCAGCGCGTCAAGGAAGGTGATGTGGCGACCATCCTTCAGCTGGAGGTCCGGAATGAGTTCGTCCGGTCGTTCGGTCAGGATCCAGCCTGTGAACTTCCGGCCTTCGATGACTTCCCAGTCCCCGGCAACGAAGACGCCGTGACGGGCTGGGTGCGGTGTGGTGCTGCAAACAAGGCTCGTGATGAGGTTCGCGAACCCTTCCCGGACCTGGGCAGAATCCTGCTTAATGCCGGTGAAGACTTCCACGGTGTGTGAATGACCGCGGCCGCCGGGGCCGGGGACGCTGATCCCGGCGGAGGCGTACAAGCTGACCCCCATCCTTGATGATACCCGGGGCCAGTGAAAGATGCCGGCCGTGTTGCCCTCCAACGAGGTCATTGTGCCGAACTCAGGTTCGGCGCCGACAGCGGACGTATAGTGCGCTTCCAGCTCTTCCAAATGTCTCACGGGGCCTCAACCTCGACCAGGTTATTGATCTCCGCTAGCCGATGCAGCGTTATGCCCATACCCTGCTCTCCGGCCAAGGGGTGGTCCAACGACGGGTCGAGCTGAATGAAAGGAACAACTCCTGGGTCCCTACTATGCACAAGGGTTGGAGTGGAGATGGTTGACTGCTCGTAGGGCAATTCGTTACACAACCACCCGAACACTGGAGGCAGGGACGCACGGGCCGGGTCTTCCCAGTGGTCTGCGACCTGTTGGATGCTTTCCTCACTAACTGAAACCCATACCGACCAGCTAAAAACTTCACCAGGTGCATCGAGGATGGGGATGAACGGATTTCTCAGTCCAACATTCGGGGAGCAGTTCATGACCCGGGTGGGGCCTATTTCTCAATTAGGCCATTGGCTCAAAATGAATGCCACGGCGACCAGAAGGTCGTGCTACTGAAGGGTTCAGGATTTCAGGGGAGGGTCGCTCCGCCGCGACCTGTTTGGTGAATCCGAGCGCCTCAGCAAGGCTTGCCGAGCTCATTCCTTCGTCGTGGGCTCGAATGACAGCTTCGATGAGGAGCTGGTCAACCGCCTCGCTGAGGGTCCTGAGGTCACGAAGAGCGGCTTCGGTCTCCGGTAACTGGAGGTTAATCTGGTGCCAACGAAATTCTTGGGCGTGGCGGCTGGCTTTTCGTTCTGCACTCATGTGGACAACACTAGTTCCACGGGCAGATACCAACAAAAAAGAAACCGCTGCGCCGAGGCGCAAGGATTAGTTGTAATGCGGTAAATTGCTCCACAAATTGCGGGCTAAGGTTGGGTTGTTCCTGACCAGAACTGACCGGAGTGGGGTCATATGTGGGTTGAGAGCTACGCGAGCGAGGGGTTTTGTCTGAGTCTCATCATGAACTTTTGTTGATCAGAGAAAGAGAGGGGGAGGGGTCCATGGCCAATCTTCAGAGCAAGGTGGCAGCACCAAAGGCGAAGGCCGCTGCTGTGAAAACGGCAAAAACTTCTGCTGTAACAACTGTGAAACCGCAGCCGCACCGTTTCCGCGTGAGCGTCCCCGCAGCCGATGAGGCCGTGTTGGTGTGGATGAATTTGCAGGACAACCCATCACTGTCTATTCGGATGCTGATCCGTGAGAGCATCGAGCGCCTTGGCTACGTCGATTTCATTAACCGACCAGTTGCTCAGCTTCCCACGCGCGGGCGTCCTGTTGGTCCCGAAGATGAATCAACAGAGACAGAGCGGAATGCAGAAACGGCTGGGGCTCCGGCTGCGTTGGTGGAGCAGGTGGCGACACCTGCTGCGTCCGCGGATCTGGATCTCAGCCAGGAGACAAACACCGAACCCGAGATCTTGGGCATCGCCCTGGAAGCCCCGACACGGGTTCAGAAGTCTGCAGCAAAACAGGACGACATCTACACTTCCTCCTCGACCACTCCTGAACCAGAGCAGCCTTCTGTCGGACAGGTTGAAGTCAACGACATTTTCTCGATGCTGCGCTGACTCCCGTAACGACTCCCAGCACTTTCTCTTGTATGGCAACTCAGTAACCACACCAAACACTTTCCACGAAGGGATCACATTCATGACCATTTCGATCAATCTCACCGGTGGCATCGACGTTGGCAACGGCTACGTCAAAGGCCTCATCCGCGGCGCCGGTGCATCAAGTACCACCAACGTCGACGAGATCGACCTACCAAGCGGCGTGTCAACGATCACGCGCCCGAACGCTCTGCCGACCCCTGACGATGAAGCCCCAGCGAAGATGGAAGGCAACTTCTATAATGAGCTGGACGTCAGCTTCGTCTCCCCTTTGGTAAGCAATCATCACCGCAGGCTCTTCGGCCTGCGTGCCCTGAGCGCCCAGGGTGCCTTCGATGAATTCGACGTGGTCGGCCGTCGCAGCAAGGCCCAGCAGGAGCTGAGCAAGGTTCTGGTCATGGGTGCTTTCGCCGCCAAGGCCCTGCGTGACTACGTGCGTCAGCACGGTGGATTGCCGCCGGCTATCGAAACCTTAAGTGTGGAGGCCCGGGTAGCACTTGCGCTGCCGATCAACGAGTACCTCTCACACCGCACGAGCTACGCAGCCGAGTTCATGAGCGGCACGCATACGGTTACCGTGCATAACTTCGAGACCCCGGTCACCGTGAAGCTTGAATTCGTGGATGTACAGGTGATCCCCGAGGGTGCGTCGGCTCAGTACGCGATCACTGCCAAGGGTGAGCCGTTGATGGACGCTATGCTCGCCGATGTCCGCCGCAGGGGCCTGTCACTAGTGGGTATCACATCTGGTGACGTGCTTGCAGCCGAGCACACTGTCGGCATTGATGTCGGTGAAGGGACAGTAAATTTTCCTGTGTTCACCGCCGGCGAGTTCAATGCCGACGCCTCGACCACTCACAACCGAGGTTACGGTTCGGTTCTTAATGATGCGCTGAAGGCGATGGAGGACCAGGGCTTCTCGCCTGGCTTCACTTCCCGCAAGCAGTTGGCCGAGTACTTGCAGGCCGGAGCGTCGCCGTTGAAGCGTAACTTCTACGACAAGATCGCTCAGTTCGTCGATGAAGAGATGCGGTTCTTTGCCAAGGAAGTTGCCGAGCGGTTCGGCCGCGTTCTGGCCGTCGTTGGTGCGACCACAGAGGTCGCGTATGTCTTCGGCGGCGGGGCAGGTCCGGTGAAGGCACATTTGTATCCGGCACTTCTGGCCAAGGCCACCGAGATGAACTCGGTGGACTCGTTCCCGACTCTGTACCTGGATTCCTCCTACTCGCGAAACCTGAACCGTGAGGGTCTCTACATTGCGGCCGAGTCCGTGGAACAACGAGCCGGCGCCGCACCGGCTGCCAATGGTAAGCGCAGCACTCGTTCAAGCGAGAAGAAGCTCGTCGAGGCTGCTGTGTAGGTAACGGTGGGGAGGGACTGCTAAGAACCGTTGATCAAGTGGTGTGTATTCCTTGGATTTCTTACGGAAATGGTGAGGTGCATGCGGACGCAGGTGTTGATCCCGTTTTGTGGGCTCAGGTAGCTGGCTCGATGGTCACGTTGAATCCGAGAGATTGGATCTGCGGCTCGGCTGACTACTTGGGCTGGCCGTCGCTGGGTGGAGTAGTCCGGGCCGGGGTCGCGGTGGACCTCGCCGGTGGTAAGGATGTTCCAGATTGCCAGAGGCGTGGAGTGTTGGACGCGAAGCGCACTGACGGGTCGGGGCAGGGATGCGAGGCGCCGGTATTTCGCTGAGAAGAGGGTGCCGTTGGACCTGGCCGCCGAGAGGGCCCGCGGCCCAGGACTCGCTTGAGGTAGCGGTTGCCCGGTCGGGTCTTGGTGGACCTGACCCGGTCGGCGGACTCGTTGGCTCCCGGGATGTCCCGGCCCAGGACGCCAGATGCGCGGCGCTGGGGAAGACGGTCATGCCGGCCCCGGCTTCGGCGATGAAGACCTCGGCGACGGCAGTGCTGAATCCCGGGATGCTGGTCACGAGTTCCCAGGATCCTGGCGCTGAACGGGGCATACCATTGTCTCGAAAACGCGTCTCACCACCCGCAGTAGTTCCCGGTCACCCTGACGCAATACCAAAGCCTTTGCCACATAAACCATGCTTCAAACCTGACGGCCAGCCAAACCTAAATGAATCCACGACACGCTACAGTAGGTGCCTTGCCGCGTTGACTCTCCGCAGTCTATGGCCAGCACACTTCCGGGTGCCTAGACTGGCAGGACAATCGTGCGGTGCTCCCGCCTATTGCCCCGCGCGGAAAAGCCCTATAAAGGATGCATCATGCGCCGCACAACCCAGAATTCAGGAAGAGCTCTTCGCCGCACCGCCCTCGGGTTCATCGCACTGGTGGCCCTGCTTGTTCCGGCACCACTGGCTACGGCTGCACCGCCAACTGCCACGTCGGTGATAGAACTGCCGGGCGCCAGCTCGGCCGAGGGCATAGCCGCCGGACGGGGGAGCACGTTCTTCGCCGGCGATCTCTTCCTGGGCGACATCTACCGCGGAGATGTCCGCGCAGGTACTGCGCAGCTGTTCATCGACGTTCCGGCCGGCCGGGCCGCCGTCGGCATGAAGGCGGATGTGCGCAATAACCTGCTGTTTGTGGCGGGAGGCGGCACAGGACAGGCGTACGTCTATGACACGAACACCGGTGCAACCGTGGCCACATACCAGCTGACCACGCAAGGAGGCTTCATCAACGACGTCGCCCTGACCCGGGACGGCGCCTGGTTCACCAACTCCTCCCAAGGGGAGCTGTATTTCATTCCGGTGGGCCAATCCGGTCAGCTGGGCAGCGTTAAGACCCTTACGCTGACGGGCCCGGCAGCTGAAATTGTTTCGGCGTTTAACCTCAACGGCATCGCAGCCACACCCGACGGCGGAACCCTCATCGTCGCGCATTCGGGAACCGGCGAGCTCTACACGGTCAACCCGGTAACCGGTGAAAGTGCGCTCATCGCCGGTGTCAGCGTGCCCGCCGTCGACGGGATCATCGTCCAGGGCGATAACCTCTGGGCGGTTCAGAACCAGCTCAACCAGGTCAGCCGCGTCCTCCTCGCACCCGATCTGTCCTCCGGCGACACGGTGGGCGTCATCGCAAGTGCTGATTTCCAGACCCCGACGACGGCGGCCCTGTTCGGCAATACCCTCGCCGTGGTCAACGCGAAGTTCTTCACTCCAGGGGCCACCGATTTTGAGGTAGTTCTGGTCACGGCCCGCAGCTGATCGCGCTGATGAGGAAGACGCCAAGGGCGTTGTTTATCGGCTGGGATTCGCGACAGCCACATCCTCAGCTGCTCCCTCTGTCACCCCAGCAGATCGTCCACGTAGCACCAGCGCCAGTCTTCGCCCGGTTCGACGCTGCGCATGACCGGGTGGCCGGTTGATTGGTGATGCCTGGAGGCGTGGGTCGCGGGCGAGGAATCGCAGCAGGCCACTTTTCCGCAGTCCAGGCACATTCTGAGGTGCACAGTCGTCGTACCTTCATGGACACAGTCCGCGCAGAAAGCGTCGAGGGGCACCTCCGGGGCCGGAGCGGATTGCAGGTGTTCGCAGCCGCCACCCGCTCTGACGCTGTCCGCAGCGTCAGAGCCGGGTACGTCCAGCTCGTCCAGTGAGGCGTCGAGCATGGACTCCTCAACATCGAGCCGCTCAAGGACTTCGCTGAGGACTTCGTGGGCGTACCCGCCTCCGCGCCTGAGCTCCAGTACCTTGGTGCGCTCGGCATCCAGCATGGCTAGCCGAAGCTGGGCGTAGCGTCGACTGGGAGTGGCTGCCTCCGCCGTCGGCCGGCCCAGCCGTTCCCAGGCTGCCAGCCCGCGTTCCTGCGTCCGCCGTTTGAGCATCGCCACAACTTCCGGCGGATCATTCTCCGAGCGCAGTTCTTGCAGGCGATCCACTCCCGCAGCCGTGGCCAGCTGCATCAGCGAGGCCTGGTTCAGGGCATCCTCGCGCTGGTCAGGCCCCTGGACCCGCAGCAACCGGACCAGAACCGGCAGGGTGAAGCCCTGCAACGCGAGAGTGCCGCCGACCACCACCATCGCGGCCAGGATCAGGACGGAGCGGTGTTCCATGTCCGCGGGCAGCACCAATACCGCGGCGAGTGTCACCACGCCGCGCATCCCGGCCCAGGAGATGATGGCAGGGTAGGTCCACGGAGGCGACGGATCCGCACGGCGGATGGCAGGGATAAGCCGTGGCAGGTACGTCGCGGGAAAGACCCAGACCGGCCGCAGCAGCAGCACCGCCAGCAGGATCATGGCACAGCCGGCCCAGATTCTGGGCCCCCCAAGAGAGTCATCCTGGACGCCTTCGATGATGGTACGGGCCTGTTGGCCGATCAGCAGGAATACCGAGTTCTCCAGCAGGAACTGCACAGTGTCCCAGTTGCTGCGCTGGCTCTGACGTGCCGCACCGCCGGGCATGGAAGGCGCCTTGGTTCCCATGATCAGACCGGTGACGACGACTGCAAGGACGCCTGAGGCGTGGATCGCCTCCGCCGGCAGGTAAGCGACGAAAGGCGCCATCAGCGACGTCGATGTGTTGATCGCTACGTTCCGGATCCTTCTGCGGAGCTGGGTCAGAACATATGCCGCGGCAAGGCCCACCACCAGGCCGCCACCCGCGGCGAGTATGAAGTTGCCGCCAATCTCTGCGACGGAAACAGTCCCGGAAATACCGGCGATGGCTGCGCGGAGGCATACCAGCGCGGTCGCATCGTTGACCAGCGATTCGCCTTCCAGGATGCTGACAATCCTGCGGGGGAGCCCCACTTTGCGGGCGATGGCTGTTGCGGCAACGGCATCCGGCGGCGCAACAACGGCGCCCAAAGCGATGGCGGCCGCCAGCGGGATCTCAGGGAAAAGCCACCAGACAATGAGGCCCACGGAGACCGTGCCGAATATGACGTAGCCAACCGAGAGCAGGCCGATGGCGCGCCGGTTGGAGCCGAAATCAAACAGCGAGGTCCGGAGCGCTGCGGAGTAGAGCAGCGGCGGGAGCAGTCCAATGAGAACCAGTTCCGGGTTCAGTTCAATGGTGGGGACGAACGGCAGGAATGAACCCACGACGCCGGCCAGCACCAGTAGCAGCGGAACGGAGACGTTGATCTTCCGGCCCAGTGCGCTGCCGGCGCACACCACGGCCACGAGCACAAGTAACCCCAGGGCAACGTTCATGCCGCCATTCTCTCAGGACAAGGGAGGGCTGTGCAGGTTTAAGGGATCGGCGGCGGAAGCGGTCAGGCGTTCGCGTCGATGATGGAAGTGCCGTCCCTGCGGAGCTGGCTCAGTATCTGGTGATTCGCCGGGCAGTCCGTGATGATTCCTGCGATCTGGTTGAGGGGCAAGACCCTGTAGCGGGAGGACACACCAACTTTTTCGGCACTCGCGAGAACGTAGGTTTCGGCTGCCCGGCTGGCGAGTGCCCGCTTCATCGCCGCTTCGTCAACGTCCCCTGTGGTGAGCCCCTCGGAGGAGTGCACGCCGGTCACCCCGAGCAGGAACAGGTCAGCGGAAATCCGCTGTGCGGCCTCAACCGCGGCGGCACCGCACGTCACTGCCGAATGTTTGAACATACGGCCCCCAAGGAGGAAGACGTCAATACCGGCATGCGACACAAGCCCTGCCGCGATGGTGGGGCTGTGCGTAATGATCGTGCAGTCCAAGGAAGGTGCCAGAGCGCGAACAACAGCGAGGGTCGTGGTGCCGCCGTCGAGGATAACGGTACTGCCCGGATCGATGAGACGGGCAGCGCACCGGGCCACTCGATCTTTGCTTTCCGGTTGAACACTGCTGCGGGCGGCGTAGTCTGCAATCGCTGGCGAGACAGGCAGGGCTCCGCCATACACGCGTTGGCACAACCCGGCCGCGGCGAGTTCCCGGAGGTCCCGGCGAATGCTGTCACCCGACAGACCCAGTTCGGCCGCGATTTCTTTGGCGACGAGCTTCCCGTCGTGCGCCAGGCGGCTGAGGAGGAGGTCATGGCGTTCGGCAGCGAGCATTCGCGTTCCTTCCGATTGATGCATGTTTATGCATTATTGTAAGGGGCATGACTGCTTCGTTGAATACCAACCGGCAAGGGGCGTCGCCAGGACAGCCCGGAGTGGATCTCCCGGACAGCCGGGGCCGCACGGGGTTGGACCGCGAGGGTATGGGTTTGCTCCGGAACCCTGACGTCGGTATCACCCGCGTGGAGGTGACATCGGAAGGGTGGCATGTTCTGCGCCGGACCACCTTCACCTACCGCCGGCGCGATGGACAGCAGGTCACGGAGCAGCGGGAAACCTATGACCGAGGCAACGGTGCAACGATTCTGGTCTACGACCCTGCCCGGAGAACTGTTCTCCTGACCCGGCAGTTTAGGTTCCCCGCCTATGTCAACGAGCACGCCGACGGTATGCTCATCGAAACAGCTGCCGGCCTCCTTGATGATGATGCTCCCGACGTTGCGATCCGACGCGAAGCCAGTGAAGAGCTCGGTGTCACGCTGGGGGAGTTACAGCACGTTTTCGACCTCTATATGAGCCCCGGTTCTGTCACCGAGCGGGTCCATTTCTTCGCAGCGCCCTACGTTCCCAACGATCAGAAAGGACCAGGAGGCGGACTGCAGGATGAGGGGGAAGATATTGAAGTTCTTGAGGTCCCCTTCCATGAAGCACTTGCCATGACATCCGACGGCAGAATCGTCGACGGAAAAACCGTCATTCTCCTTCAGTGGGCCGCCCTCACCCACCTGCTTTGAGCCGTACGCCGGGCTGCGGGCGATGTCAGTTGCAGGTGGGTGTTGCAGGGCGTCCGGCGAAGCAGTCCTGGGTCCAGGCTACGAGCTCTCCAAGGAGGGGCGAGTCTCCGGTGACCAGTCCCATGTGGTCTTTTCCGCATTAGGTGCGGTACGACCGGCAGGAGTGTTGTCGGCAAGTCGTTTACCGAAGGAGCCGGTGCCGGGGTCGGTCTTGAAGAAGTTCCGGTCCCTGTCAAGCGACAGCGCGGCGAGGACGGAGACCAGCACGCCGGGTTCTGACAGGCAACGGCTGGACATCTCCGCGTGTCCACCTTGTGAGTGACCCCAGATTGTTGTTTGGCCGGTGGCCGTTTCTCCGCTGAGCAGTTCTTTCGCAGCGCGGACGCTGTCGAGGACCGCCTGCCCCTCGCCCTTGCCCAGCAGATAGGGTTGGCTGCCGGCGGTACCCAAGCCGGGATAGTCGGCTGCCACGAGAACACCTCCGTTGGCTACTACTTCGTCCAGTGCCGGCATGGCTCCGGAGATGCAGGGTTCAACGAGGTTGGACGGGGCGCAACTGCGTCCGTAACCGGTGGTACCGTGGGCCCACGCGATGGCGGGGCGGGGTCCGGATGACGGTGCGGTGGGGACAACAACCAGTCCGCCGGCAAGGGCCGTTGAATCATCGTGGGTGCGGGTGCTGCAATGATGCCCAACACAAGGTCCGCGGCAGCCGAGATGAGCGCTGCGATCCGTGCGCCAGTTCTCCCCGCCACTGGCTCTGAATGCGCCCAGGGCTCCGGAAACGATCAGTGAAATGCCATGAAGGGCGCCAGTAGATCGATGGCGGTGCCGAGGGCTACCAGGACGGCGATGCCACGGGCCACCCAAAGGCCCGCGAGCAGCGGTTTGACCCAGGACGGAGCGCATGTCCCGGGAGAGAGCAAATCTCCGATGCCCGAAATGATGAAGCTGAGCCCCAGTAGTCGGCCAAAGTAGACAGGAAGCTGAGCGGACGGGAGAGCAGGAATAAACCTAGCACGATGGCAGCAATATGAACCACGGCCAAAACCCACCAAGGCGAATTGCGCACCAAGGCGGGCAGTGCCCTTAACCGATTTCTGCCAGTGGCTGTGGTCGGTGTCATCAGAGGGCCCCTCAATCCTGTCTGCGGCTGGTGTCGGAGCAAGTCAATGGCCGGACTAAGATTCGCCCGGCATCGCGGTCCTGCGGGCTTGGCCCGGCTGTACGTGGGGGTGCTGGGCGGCGGCCGTGGCTGGATCGAGGTCGGCCAGGGCGAGGGGGTGCGACAGTTGAGGCGGAAACGGGAGGCTGCTGATGGTATTCAGGCTCGAGTCCACGTGGAGGAGTTCGCCGGGTTCCATCCGGCGCCATCCCGGGCTGGTATCCATGCGCTCGGTCGCCACAATGACATACGGCGTGGCTACCGGGTCCTGGCTGCGGGCGTTGATCCTGGGGCTGCGGGCCTCAATGTGCCTCCGGCCCTTCTGATCTTCAGGGCGCCGTTCCAGGACGTACAGCTCATGGGTTTCCGGGTAGCGCACGGCCCACAGCTCGGTGGCAGTGGTGATGACGAGGTTCAGGCTGTAGACGGGCAGTGTCTCGGCGGTCCACCGGAGCGCGCTGGCAATTCCTGCTGCGACGTCGCCGGCGGCCAGCCGGGTTTCCGCAGTGATGAGGGCGAAGAGCCTCTCGCTGTCAGTCTGTCCCTGGACCAGTTCCCCAGCGCCCAGTTCGGCCAGGCGCGCGTCGAGCTTCTCCAGTTGCTCGAAGGCGCCGTTGTGTGCGAACAACCGCCCGTCCTGCTCGAAAGGGTGGGTGTTCACCATGGTGTGGGTCCCGGTGGTTGCGTAACGCACGTGGGCCAGGAAGGTCATGCTCTCCAGCCCGCGCGCTTCCAGCGCGAAGTCCCGGTCATCCCATGCGGCGATCGGTTGTTTCAACACCTCAGGGCTGCCGTCCGGCCTGAAGACGCCGATCCCTGTGCCGTCGGGTTCGCAACGGCTCTGCAGGGACAGGCTGTTCGGCGCATCCAGAAGCCAGAACGTGGCCTTAATGGGGGTGTTGCCTGCGTGCAGGCCGAACAGACGGCACATGGGGCGCGCTCCTTCGCATTGATTCAATGAGGCCGCCCCACCAACGGCGAGCGCGGGCGGGCTTCGCGTCCGCATGTTTCCGCGCTGCGTCAGGGTATCAGTAGGTGGTGGCGTTGGGGAGGACCATGGGGTCAGCGGGGGGTTGGTTGAAGTCGAAGTCGTTGGTGAGGTCACCGAGTTGGGGGTTGTCCTCGCGCACGCCGGGCCGCGGATCGGGCCGTCCATCCGTGGCGGGGTCCAGGCGCTGGCCGTGGAGGAAGTCGTCTTCGATGAATTTGAGGTAGGCGTCGTGGCTGAGGACCTGATGGTCGACGTAGCCTTTTTTGGCATAGGGGCTGATAACCATGCCGGGGACCCGCAGCCCGTAGCCGTTCCCGTCGACTGCGGGCGGGGCCACGTGGTCGTAGAACCCGCCCCAGTCGTCCCAGGATAGGAAGATGGCGGTGCTGTCCCAGTCTGGTCCCGTCATGATCGTGTTGATCAGGCCGGTGACGTAGGCCTGGCCTGTGCTGATCCGGGCCGGGGCGTGTTCGCTGACGGCGTCGGTGGGAGCGATCCAGCTGACGGCGGGCAGGCTGCCGTCCCGGGCTGCGGCGTAGAAGTTGGCCACGGGTTTGATGTTGTCCAGCTGACCGTCCTCTTTGACGGTGTCGAAGTACGGCAAGGGGTTCCAGATACCCGGTGTTTTCGCGTTCTGGGCCACGGGGGCACAGCTGGCGGCGTCGTTTTGGCAGTCGGGTTCGGTGCCGTTGAAGACGTAATACGCCCAGGGGACGTTCTGCTGGTGGAGCAGGTACGTCAGATCGGTCCAGGCATAGTCCGGGGGCGCCAGTGCTTTGGCGGCAGCGAGCAGCTTTTTCTTGAGGGGGTCGGGGATGGTGGCTTTGTCGATGGCTGACCGGCACGTGGCATAGGAGTCGGCCGGCTTGCAATTCTGGCTGATGAGGGCGTCCAGGCCGGCGGCGAGGCCGGGGTTGATGCCAGCGGCGGTGAGGGCGTCTTGGCAGGCCTGATTCTGCAGCCCGGTCCGGCATTTACCGATCAGGGAGTTTTTAACGGAATTATTGTCGGGCGGGCTGTCAGGGGCCTGGAGGGCGTTGACGCACGACTGCGGGTCGCCGGCGCGGCTGCATTTGGCGGACCATGCCGAAACCATGTATAGGTGCGCCGGAAGGCTCCATGCCGCGCCGGCCGCGAACATGTGGTCCTGGAGGGTGAAGTGCTGGGCGTAGGCCCAATAGTTGGGCAGGTCCCGGCCGTCATGGTAGCCCATCACATCGGTTTGGTTCCCGCCGGTGCAGGCCGGATCGTCGGGCGAACAGTTTTTCGGTGCCTTTTCGGCCTGTCCGACGAAGCCGTCCATCTTTCCGTTGTTGATATCGGCGGCGGCGTCGGACTTACTGTGGGGGCCGCCGGCGTTGCGGTCCGCTGGGTTGTAGTACGGCGTGACGCAGGAGCCGTTGCCTGGTATGCACACCGACGGGACGCCGTTCTGCATCGGGATCCCGTCTGCGCCGGGGAAGGTGCCGAAGTAGCCGTCGAAGGACCGGTTCTCCTGCATGATAATCACCACGTGCTTGATCTTGGAGATCCCGGAGGCGGAAGCAGGTCCGCCGTTTGTCGCGGTTGGCCGTGACCCGGTAGCGGTAAAAAAGCCGCCGGTGGCGGCAAAAAATCCGCCGGTGACGAGCAGAACGAGAACGACGGCGGCAGACACAGCAGTCAGGGAGCGGTGCCGGCGAACCCACCGGCGCACCCGCCCGGGTTGCCGGGAGCGGGGTTTGGCGCCCTTGGCGGAGGACGGCACAGCAAATCTGGCCATGAATCTGAACTAGCTCCTCCCGTATCCGCAATCAACGGACACCCAGGCAGGACGACGACGGCATCTATCAGCTAGCCGGTTTCAGCGCCGTCCGCCATACGGCAACTGCACGGGCGGAACTCAACGTCCAAGTGGCGGTGCCGCTGGCGCCCGCCGCTGATTGCGTTGTGTCTGCCTCTTCGCCGATTTGGCCGCCGGCGGCCTGCCAACGCTGGGTCCATCCGCTGGGCGGGGAAATGCCCGGTGTTGCGGTGTCAAGGCCGACTCCACCGATCAGCATCGCGCCGTTGCTGACAGTGGTGATGCTCGGAACAGTGATGCTGGTGGCCGTGTAACTCGTGTCGACGGCCGTAACGACAGGGCTATCCAGTGGCGTTGTGTTGTTGACGCCTCGGTATGCAGTCATGCCGGCACCCCACTTTACGGCTGCACTCAAGGTCCAGGTGTAGCTCGCCGGGTCAGCGGAGCTCACGACGTGGTAGTAGGCAAAGACCCGCGCGCCGGAGGTCGGTGAGCTGTTGATGCCCAGGGCGTTGACGACCGGGGTCCAGCTTGCCGGAACGGAAGCCATAGAGGGGTTCAGGTCCGCAGTGATCGATGCGACCAGCACATCGCCCGCTGCGGTGCCGGAAGGCGCGGTGATGGACACAGTGCCGACGGCGGTTGCTGAATAGGTGGTGGTGGAGCCGACAACGCTAATCCCGTTCGTCGGCGGGGCCGGGTTGACGGTGATGGTTGCGGTGGCGGAGGTTGAGCCGCCGCTGTTGGCGGCGGTCAGTTTCGCGGTGTAGCTGCTGGCGGTGGCGTAGGTGTGTGAGGGGTTCTGTGCCGTGGAGGTGGTGCCGTCACCGAAGGTCCATGACCAGGAGGCCGGTGTGCCGGTGGAGGTGTCGGTGAAGCTTACAGTCAGGGGGGCCGTACCTGACGTGGGGGTGGCGGTGAAAGCCGCCACGGGCGCGGCCGTGGCCGAACCCAGGCTTTCGTCAGCGAACCAGTAGCGCTTGGCTACGTTGTCGCTGGCCATCACCACTATGCCGGTGGTGCCGTTCACGCTCTGTTTGGTGGTGGTGACATTGTTCATGTTTGCGGACGCGGAGTTCTGAATTACCGTGGTGCCACGGCCGGAGCCGAAGACAGGATTGTCCAGGGACGCGGTTTTTTCGAAGATGCTGCCGGCAACACCGGAATACGCGCAGCCGCTGACCGACGCCGCCGGTGCGGTTTGGAACACGTGCACCAGATTGTTCTGCGTGTCAAGAGCAATCTGCGGGCGAGTCACACAATCGCCGACCGTAGAAATCGTCGACTGCGAGAACGACCCCGTTCCCGGCTTGAACACCAGCAGCAGCAGCTGCGCCAGCGTCGGGTCGGTGGCGGTGTCATTGAAGCTGGTCTTCACCGCGGCGAACACCCGGCCGGAGGCGTCGGCCTGCAACGTTTTGAGGTTAAGGTGATCATCGGCCTGCCCTTTGCCCTTGATCGCAGGTTGGTCGTGCCACGATGAGGACGCGGTCGGATCGGTGCCATCGGTGCGGGTGGCCCAATACACAGTCCCGGTGAGCTGGTCACTCCACATGACGCCGATCTTGTTCGGGCCGAAGGCTACGATCGCTGAGATGTCATCCGGTGCAGGATTCGGATCGGACGCTGGTATGACAAATGGGGTCGCCCAGGTGGTGCCGCCCGGCGCGGAGTAATTGACATAGACCGTATTGGTGAACCCTGTGGACGAACTGCCGGCGACCTGGGTCCAAGTGGCCCAGATTGCCCCCGTGGAGTCCTCGTCTATGGTCATCGACTCGCTGCTGTTGTCCGTGATCGTGGTAGGGAAACCGCTGTCCAGCGTGTACGTGCCACCGGAGTAGCTGTACCGGTAAAGCTTGGCCGGGTGACCGGATGCGGACGCCACAGGCGCTTCATCGCTGGACACAGAGACGACGTGGGAGGCGATGTACAGATGGGTGCCGTCCCAAAGGGTGTCCGCCAGGGTGCTGCCGCGGCTGTCGTTCAGCAGGCCGGTATCCACCCAGGTCTCCGTGCCGCGGTCCAGCCGGTAAATGTGCCATCCACTGCCCGAGGTCCACATGTCCGCCCACCACGAACCGCCGTTCCACCACAGCTTGCTCTGCGGCTTGTCCGACGTCGGCGGATTGCTGACACCCGAATAGCTGATGCTCTGATGGCCGTAGCTGGTGTCTGCCGACGCATAGTTGGAAATACCGAGCAGAGCCCCGGCGACGACGGTGCTCAGGACGAGAGCCTGACTAAGCCGGCGGGCGGTACTTTTCATCTTCATCGCCGCTTCTCATTGAGCAGATGAAAGTCGGTCTATCTGGAGTGATGCTATCCATCGACTCAGGAGTTGTGAAGGCCAAATCTCACATATTGCACAGCTTAACCCGGGGGCGGTCGCATGCGCAACAGACCATCGCATACCAAGTAGCGGTGTGATTTAAAGTGACTTAAAGCAGGTACCCGCTACTCGTGACACCCCCCGAGGGGAAACATAGGCTCGACTATGCGGGGGCTACGTCAGTGGGCACAAAAAATCGGGACCACAGACACACGACCGGATATTTCTCCGGCATAACTTAATCGCGACGGCGCCACCAAAGCCCGTAAATGTTATGAAGTGGTGAGGCTTGTGTCTATTCCCACCCTAGTTCCAACTCTGCGCTCCGAATCGAACGTCTCGTCACCGACGGCGTCTGTGAGCGTGGTCATCCCCACCTTGAATGAGGCAATGAATCTGCCTTGGGTCCTTCGCCGCATGCCCTCCTACGTGGACGAGGTCGTCATCGTGGATGGGCGTTCCCACGACCACACCGTCGACGTTGCACGGGCGCTCCGTGTTGACGTCGTAGTCGTGGCCGAGCCCCGCGCGGGGAAAGGCGTTGCAGTCCGTGCCGGATTCGCCGCAGCCGCAGGAGACATCATCGTCATGCTGGACGCGGACGGAAGCATGGACCCCCAAGAGATCGGCCGGTTCGTCTCCCCCCTTCAGCATGACTACGACTTCGTGAAAGGCTCGCGGTACATAACCGGAGGCGGGTCCGAGGACCTGACCTGGTTGCGGAGCGCCGGCAACCGGGCGCTGACAGAGTTGGCCAACGCCGCGCTGCACAGCAATTACTCTGACCTTTGCTATGGATACATAGCGTTCCGCAGGGAATGTTTAGAAGTTCTGGAGCTGGAGTCGAACGGCTTTGAAATCGAGACTGAGCTGATTGTGCGGGCAGCCAGAGCGGGCCTTCGTATCGCCGAGGTGCCGAGCATTGAGCTTGACCGCATATCCGGTGCTTCGAATCTGCAGACGTTCCGTGACGGGTGGCGGGTCCTACGCACGCTTGCGCGGGAATCTATCGTCTGGGAGGCTCCGACCGCCGGAGCCCGTCCCGAAGCGCTCCGACGGGTGAAGTACACCTATCCAAATGTCCGGTTTCCGCACACACCCACGGATCCACGGAGCGTTCTGGCCATCGGGGAAGGATTCTAGCGTGTCCGCTGTTATTGAACCTCCCACTGTCTCCGTGGTCATTTGTTCGTACACAGTGGAGCGCTGGGATCTATTGATGGACGTTATTGACTCCGTCCACGCCCAAACGTTCGCCCCAGAGCAGGTGATCGTTGTGGTTGACCACAATGAGGACCTCTACAAGCGCCTCATCGCCGCTGCGCGAGGTGTGACCCTCGTGGAGAGCATCGGGCCTCGGGGGCTCTCCGGAGCACGCAATACGGGGGTAAGCCGTGTGACCTCCGATATCGTAGCTTTTTTGGACGACGACGCCGAAGCGGCTCCGGATTGGCTCGAACGGCTGACGGCGCTATATGACGACCCCGATGTTCTGGCTGTTGGTGGGCGCGTTGAACCGGTGTGGGAAACCGGCCGTCCCGCTCACTTCGGCGAGGAGCTCGACTGGATCGTCGGGTGCAGCCACCGCGGACTGCCCAGGGTCGCGTCTGAGGTGCGAAATGTCATCGGCGCAAACATGTCCTTTAGGCTTGACGTTCTCCAACGAGTCGGCGGCTTCAACCTCGCGCTTGGCCGTCAAGGCACAAGGCCACTTGGCTGTGAAGAGACCGAGATCTGCATTCGATCCACCATGGGCGCACCCGGGTCACGGATCGTCTATGAACCGGCCGCCTTGGTGCGCCACCATGTGCCCGCCCATAGGGGGACGTTGCGGTACATGTTGGCTCGTTCCTGGTCCGAAGGGATATCCAAGGCCCAGGTCAGCCATGTAGTGGGCCACAAACGGGCTCTGGGCCCGGAACGGCGCTATGTACGAAGTGTCTTGCCGCGAGCGGTTTTTTCCGGAATACGCGACTGGAGCCGGGGGACCAACCCGGATGGGCTCGGTCGAGCCGGGGCCGTCGTCGCGGTTCTGGCATTCACCGCCGCCGGATACCTGCGGGGGCGCCGGCTTGCCCACGTTTCGATGCCTCGCCCACGTTTCGATACCTTGCCTGGCCAGTACAACTCCCCGATCCGCGCCGTGAAGGGAAGCCCAGTGAGCGAACGCGCAAGCGAAATGCTCCCGGCCGCCGAAGGTTCGGTTCTCGAGCTGGTCCCCGTCATGGAGAGCCGCACACTGCCGGACTGGTCCGGGGCCCGGTGGATCGGCACCATAGATTATTTGTCCCTCAATGGGCACACGCACGTGAGACTGCAGAATTCCCGAGGGTACGGACGTGCGCGGCTGCTGGTGCGCGAGGGATCATCGGTGCGCGGTTTTGTCGACGTTGAAGCTCCCGATGGGATCATCGACCGCCGGGTGCTCGACACTGCTGCTGCGGCGCTTCCAGCGGCGACGTCGAGTCCCCCGGTATCGTCAACCCCTCCAATCACGGTGATCCTCTGCACGCGCGACCGGGCTTCTCTGCTGCGTGAAGCACTCGGCGCGATACTGCGTCTCGATTACCCGAACTTCGACGTTCTTGTGGTCGACAACGCGGCACAGAACACTGACACGAGCGACATGGTGCGCCAGGAGTTCCAGGACTCTCGCGTGACGCTCATCCAGGAGCCCGTTCCGGGATTGTCCCAAGCGCGCAATACCGGACTTCGCCATGCGCGAGGGGACATCGTCGCATTCACCGACGACGACGTCGTCGTCGACAAAGCATGGCTCCGTGAGATCGCCGCAGGGTTCGAACGGGCTCCCGACGCTGCGTGCGTTACGGGACTCGTACCGGCGGGCGAAGTGCGCTCGCGCGCCCAGGGATACTTCGATGACCGGGTCAGTTGGTCCAAGAGCGTGGCGCCGATGGTGTACTCCCTCGCAGCCCCTCCTGCCGATCTTCCGAGGTTCCCATTCTGCGTCGGCGCTTACGGCACGGGAGCTAATTTCGCACTGGACCGCCGCACGGCACTGAGCCTGGGCGGCTTCGACACCGCCTTGGGGGCCGGAACCCGCACCGGCGGCGGTGAAGACATTGACATGTTCACCCGGGTGATTCTGGAGGGGTACTCCCTCGTGGTTCAGCCCTCCGCGATTGTCTGGCACCGTCACCGCGACGGTCTGGAGGAGCTGCGCGCCCAGGCGCGTAGCTACGGCAGCGGGCTGGGGGCATGGCTCACAAAAATACTCC
The DNA here is from genome assembly GCF_050157035.1 of Pseudarthrobacter sp. N5. GTDB lineage: Bacteria > Actinomycetota > Actinomycetes > Actinomycetales > Micrococcaceae > Arthrobacter. The sequence continues at coordinate 3,739,613 of NZ_CP189593.1, read as the reverse complement.
TGAACCCCCATACGGCCCGGCTCGCTCTGGCCCGGAGTCCGCACGCGGTTCGACACTTTCTGCCGAACGCCCGGCGTCGCACTGCCCGACCGGCGGCGGCTGGAACGGGAGCCGTCGACCCACGCGATCCGCAGCTCGCCAAGGTCTTGCGGCTTGAACTGATTTCAGTGGCGCGTGGACCGCTTAACTACCTGCTTCAACGCCTTTCAGGGGAAAGCAGGAGCGAATGAACAACTTCTGTTCCCTGTTCGGCAAACTGCGGGGCCGATGCTGGTTCCGTTCCGCATAGTTCCACAGAAACACTCAGGTCGAGTAGGGAGGTCTCAGCCACATGAACATTCAAGTACAGGAAGCCGAAGTTACCTTAAGACGGTCGGCGCCGGCTCGGAAGGCGCTTCGGTCCATTGATGTGGGCCTTGCGATTTGCGGGCTGGTAGCCGCGATCCTCATCTTGCCCGATGTTGGCGGCCCACCGCTCGCCGCCTTCAAGCTTATGGTGTGCCTGGTTCTCCCGGGTTGGGCCCTGTTGCGTCGACTTCCCGACGCCGACCCAGCGGCGCGATTGGTCTGGACAATCGTAGCAAGCGCGGTGATATATACCGTCTTCGCGCTTGCCATGGGGTGGCTGCACGTGTGGCATCCACGCCCGGTTGCCGCTGCCGTGCTACTCGCGGCTGCGGCGCTCATTGTAATCTCGCCTGCTGGCAGCAGGTCAGGCGACCGCCGTTTTGCATGGAGCCTTGGCGGGCCGCGTCATCGCAGCTTCACGGAGTTCTTGCCTTGGGTGATCCTCGGCACCGCGATGCTGTTGTGGGTCGGGGCGCTGGCTCTGACCAACCCGGAAGAACTGGGCAGCTTCGGCCTGCTTCCGGAGTTTCCGGTCATATGGTACGTCGCCCTCGCCCTGGTCGTGGGCGTCTGCGTCTGGGGGGTAACCGCCCCGAGGGTAGGCTCAAACCGTTTCATGACCGCCTCGGTGACAGGCCTCGTCCTGATGCTCTACTCGTCGGCCAGCCTGCTTGCCGAGGTGCCCAGGCTGCCGTGGACGTACAAACACCTAGCGGTGACTAATTTTATCGGTACCGCCGGCCAGATCGATCCCTCGATCGACATATATAACCGCTGGCCTGGATTCTTCTCGCTGAGTGCCTTTCTCGGTGAGGTCATCGGATACCGGGATGCCCTTGCCTATGCCGCATGGGCCGAGACCGGATTCGCACTCCTCAATGTGGTGATTGTTCTCGCCATTGCCCGGACACTGTCAGCGAATCCGCGGGTCTGCTGGACGGCGACGCTGGTGTTCGCCTTGACGAATTGGGTGAATCAGAATTACTACTCCCCACAGGCGTTCGCGTTCACCCTGTACCTGACCATGTGTCTCATTTGCCTTACGTTCCTTCGCGGCACTCCGCTCAAATGGGCGCGCGGCGTCGAACAGCGGCTGCAGCAGCGGCTGAAGAAGCGGCATTGGACAACGTTGGCGGAAGAGGGAGATCGGCCCGGGCGCGGGCTGCGGAACGCGGCAGTCTTCGCTGTTATCGGGCTTCAGATTGTTATTGTTGCGAGTCACCAGTTGACCCCTTACATGGCCGTTCTGGGCCTCCTTCCGCTTTTCAGCCTCGGATACTTCAGACCAAGGTGGCTGGGTCCAGCCCTTTTGGCGATCGCGCTGGCCTACTTGCTCCCAAATCTCGCCTACGTCAATGGGAAGTACGGCCTTTTCAGTGGCTTCAATGTGTTTGCCAACATCGGTTACCGCGCCCCGCAGACCGAACGCCTGTTCGGCATAGGCCAGTTCGTGTTCACGGGCCAGTCGCTGGCCCACGGAGCCGTAGTGCTTACTCTTCTGACAGGGGTACTCGCCATCGCAGGTTTCGTCCGCCACCTGCTGCGGGGGGAAGTCCGTACGACGCTGACGGTTGCCTGGCTGTCCGTGGCACCGGTACTCGGGCTGCTCGGGCAGTCCTACGGCGGCGAGGCGCGCCTCCGTGTCTACCTCTTCGCATTGCCGTGGCTGGCGATCGGTGTTGCGTGGCTATTTTGGTCGGGGCCTGTTAGGCGTGGGAACTCCGTTATCGGTGCAACTGCGGCGCTTACGGCAATGGCTGTTTTATTCACTTTGGTGTATTTCCAGCCAGAGGCGGACCATCGAGTCGCCAAAGATGACGTGGTTGCCGGCGAGTGGCTTGACGCGCGCATCGAGCCAGGTGACCGGGTCTTCAAGACGAACGACTTTTTCCCGCTGCTTATTGGCCCGAACTATCCCCGTTATATTCAGTGGGGAAGCGTGGCGTCGTTGTCCGACTACTTAAAAAATTCCAAAGGCACCGTCACCGTCAAGTCTTTTGCGGCGTATGCAGGGAAAAATCAGAGTTCGGGAAACATTTATGTCCTGTTTTCCGATGAACAACAAAGACGCGCAGTTAAGGACGGGCGATCCGAAGTGAATTTGGTGCCCAAACTTGAAAATGTTCTGATTACGGGTAATGCCGCCGAGAATATATTCGATAACGGTGCTGTCCGTATATACAAATTCACAAGAACAGGCTAGGCCTTGGAAGGTAGGAAGATTATCTTGACACTTGGCGCGGCAGCGGCAGCGGCGACTCTTGTGGGTGGGTTCATGGTGTCCTCCCACTCAACGGATAATGCTGCTGCTATGCCCGTGGGTGACATTCCAGGGTGGGAGCAGACCGGGACTCAGGACTTCAGCACGCCGGCCGATATGGGTGAGATAGCTAAGGTTTACGGGCAGGACATGCGTGGCTATTCTGGTTTTTCTGATACATCCGGCCACGGAATTTACACTCCAGATTCAGTGCTTTCGGTGGCCGACGGTAAACTCGACTACTACCTTCATTACGACGGAGATTCACCGCGGGTGGCCAGCGTCATCCCCTTCGGATACTCAGGACAAAAATACGGCAGGTATTCCATCAGATTCAGATCTGACTCCTTGCCGGGCTACAAAGTTGCTTTTATGCTCTGGCCCTCGAGCGATAAATGGAGTGAGGGGGAGATCGACTGGCCGGAGGGTGGATTAGGCGGGACGATGTACGGCGCTTCCGCGATCACGGGATCGTCGGACAGAGCCGCGATGGAGTTCGATCCGCCCATTACCACCTACTCGCCCACTGATTCATCGGAGTGGCATGTGGCGACGACCGAATGGACCCCAGGAAAGGTCAAGTGGTTCTGGGACGGCGAACTTATTAGCCAGACCGCGCTGGCATCCGGAGTACCGTGGACACCTCTGCGCTGGACATTGCAAGCCGAGACCGGCGTAGGGCCTGGCTCAATTGTCCCCGAGGCAAGTACAGCCGGCCATTTGGAAGTAGATTGGGTGGTGCAGTATGCCTATGCACCGTAGACCCAGCTCGGGCGGCGGTAGCGCAGAGCCGCGGGGCCAGGCAGACATACCCATGGTCATACACCCGACGGTGGCCAGGGCGTTCCGTGCACTTGACGAATCGGGACTGGCTTGGGTCTTGCTGCGAGGAGAAGACGACCTCGCCCGTCCATACGGCGATGTGGACCTCCTCGTGGCCGGCGGGCAACTTCCGGGACTGGACGAACTGATGAACTCCATCGGTTTGTGCCGCGTACGTGCGGCAGGGCACGGAAGTCACCGGTTCTACTTCGACTATGCCGATCCTGATGAGTTGTGGGTGAAGTTGGATGTCGTCTCGGAGATCTCCTTCGGGCCGCTCCAGCAGTGGCGAACGTCGCTGGCCGCTGGCTGCCTTGAACGGCGGATACGGAACGGTCCGTTCTGGCTGCCCGCTCCGGCAGACCACGCATGGTTGCAGCTGCTCCACCTGGTGCTGGACAAAGGGGAAATCGCGCCAGAACGGTTCGAAACCGCCCGACGAGCCGCCGCGGTCGCTTCCGACGACGACCTGATCGCCGAATACATAGATCAACGCAGCGGTCCGGGCACAGCCGGGCGGATGCTGAAACTGGTCCGGTCGCACAGACATGACGAAGTCCCTGCCATGGTGGCCCACATGAAATCCAGCTGGGCCAACACCGCGCCATCGCGCACGCGTTTGCGCGGCGCAAGGAACCGCGCCCTGCGCCTGCTCAGCCCGAGGCTTCAGGGACGCGGAATGGTGGTGGGTGTGATGGCACCGGACGGCGCCGGCAAGACCACCTTGCTGCACAACCTCGGCGCAGCGTTCCCCATCCCCAGCAAGTATGTCTACATGGGCATGTGGGGCGCCGGTCCTTGGGACTCATGGCTCCGCCGGGTTCCGGGCGGACGGTCGGCCAAGAAGGTGTTCCGACTCCTCCGAGGTGGCCTAGCCGCCAGGTATCACCGCCTCCGGGGCCGCTTGGTGCTCATGGATCGCGTCCCCTACGATGCAATGCTGCCTGGGTCGGTTGACACCAGCGTCGCAGGCAGAATCACCAATGCTCTTGCATTCCGCTTGAGTCCTGAACCTGATGTCCTGTTGGTACTTGATGCGCCCGGCGAGGTGATGTTTGCCAGGAAGGGCGAACATTCTGCCGAGGTTCTGGAGAACTGGAGGCAGGCCTACCTGGAGCTCGCTGATCGGCTGCCCAGGACCTGGGTCCTTGACGCCGACCAGCCCCGGGCCCTGGTTCAGCGACTGGCCACGGAGATCGTGTGGCGCGGTATGTCACCGAGCACCGCGAATCCGCAGAAGGCGGATCCGGGCGGGGCCGCGGCACTGTCCTTGCACTTGTGGAGGCTGCTCGACTGGCGGTTCCTCCTGCCGGTCCTCCAACCCCAAAGCGTGGGCTACGGCGGCACGATCGGTGCCGACATGATGTCTGCACTCCGCCTGCTTGACCCCAACGCCGCCCTCATCCGGTCTGACCACAACGGCACCGCGGACAAGGTGTTCGAAGTCGTTCTGCTCACGGATCCCGATCTCCGGCTCTTCGCGGCGTCGGCGGCAGCGGTGCAGCCCGGCGGCTGGATGTGTGCCCAGCTCCGGCGTTCGTTCTTCCGCCGCTCGGGCCCGCGCACCCTCAAAGGCTGGAAGCGCGCCTTTGCGATGCAGGGATTCCGTGACGTCAGGGTTTACTGGCATGCGCCGACCCTGGACCGGCCAGCCCGAATCGTGCCGGTGGCATCGAGGACCGCCGTCCTGGACACCCTGTCACTGCACGAGGCCATTCGCTTCGGAAAGGCAAGATCGCTCATCGGCCGTCTCGCGTTGGCGCTGCGCCTGTTCGACGTCGCCATCCCGGAAGGTACCGTGACGGGCCGCCGCCCGGAGAGCGACGAGCGGAAATGAACTTCATCGACAGCGTCCTTCAAGACCACTATCAGGAACTCGAGCTGGAGAAGTACGGTATCGGCAGGCACTGGGCCACAGTCTTGCTCACGCCGCGGTTCGTTACCTCAAGGCATGTGGTGGCCCTGATCTTTGCGATCGGTGCCCGCGAGCCCAGCCTGGTGGTCAAGGTGCCTCGCCAGCCGGGGGATAACCACAGTGTTCGCCACGAAGCCGAGATGATGAAACAGCTCAGGGCTCGCGGCGGGCGACCTTTGATCGGCGTCCCGGAAGTGCTGGGGACCCTCGACGTCGGTGCCCACACCGTCCTCATCGAGACTGCCGTGACGGGCGCTCCCTTGGATCCCCATCGCGTAGCTGCCGATTTGTCCGGCGCGATCAGCGCGGGCACAGATTTCGTGGCTGCATTACCTTTCACACGGTCCGCGCCAGCCAACGAGGGTTGGTATGACCGCACCATCAGCCGTCCGTTGCGGGCCCTCGCCGGTATGTTGCCGCTGGACGATGACCTGAGCGTGCTGGTCGAACGCACACACGAGATGCTGGCACCATTGCGTTCAGTGCAGCTGCCCGCCGTCGTCGAACATGGCGACCTGAGCCACCCCAATCTCTTCCTGCCGCCCCAGGGCAGGCTTCAAGTCGTCGACTGGGAGCGGTCCCGGACCGATGGTCTGCCCGGCCATGATCTGGTGTTCTATCTGCAGTACCTGAGCGAATCAAACGAACAGGCGTTCTCCCGCATCGGCCAGCTCGAGGCCTTCGACAAAGCGTTCGGATCCACCGGGTGGGCTCTGGCCCCCCTGCGTAGCCACTTGCAGCTGCGAGGGGTGAACCCTGATCTGCTTCCGTTGCTGATCACCGCGACGTGGGCTCGGTCTGCAGCCACGCTGGCATACAGGCTGGCAGGCCAAGCGGCCCCAGAACAAGGAAGGACCCAGATGCGAGCCGCGGTTCTCGCTGATCGGGACTATTGGTTGTGGCGACACGTCGTGAACACCTGGTCGATGTCGTAGTTCAACGGCGCCGAACCAGCTGCAGGAGCTCATCGTGCAGGGACGAGAAGCCCAGGCGCAGAATCGCATAGACCACCGCAATGCCCAAGATGACGACGACGATCGTTGTGGTCACGCCACCCAATAGCGGAACAGCCAATGTGCCCAGTCCCGCCGCTGCCACGGCCACGCCGCAGACCAGGCCGGGCACGAAAGCGCGCAACAGTTGCCGCGGTTTCAGGTGGATCACTTTGGCCGCCACCATCTGCATTCCGAGGGCGAAAAGCAGTGCGACAACCAGCTGTGCGCACGCGACGCCCACAATGCCCCACCGTGAGGCATACAGGAGAGCCGGCGCAAGGATGGCGAGCCGGACGAGCGAAATCCCGATCGAAAGACCCGGCCGGCCGATTGCCTTGTACACGTCGTTGGCGCCGACTCCCATGGAGCGGGCTGCGGCGTAGAGTGACAGGAAGACCAGCGGAAGCACGGCGTCCGTCCACTGTTCGCCGAAGAGCACCGGCACGAGGACCGGTGCCACTACCGCCAGCCCGACACCCGCAGTGACCCCGTACAAGGATTGAATCTGAACACTCTTCAGGTAGCCGCCCCGGAGCCGCTCTGGCTCGTTGCGCATCTGGGTGTAAATCGGGAACATGACCGATGACAGCACAAAGAAAATGTTGATGATCACCATCTCGGGGAGGCGGAAGGCCAAGGTGTAGAAGCCCAGTGCCTGCGCGCCCATCAAGAGGCCGATGATGAGATAGTCGATGTCAAAGATCATTCGGGCCAGCAAAGTACTGCCCGCGGCTGGAGCACCGTATTTCAGGTTCGCCAGAAGGGCATCCTTGCGCACACGCCAGATTTGCCACGGGGCACGCCCGGGAAGCAGGAACCAGCACGCGGCGGCGTACGAAACCGAACCGGCAGCCGTTCCGATGGCCAGCGACCAAGCCCCGTGGCCGGTAAAAGCCAGTATCAGTGTGACTGTGCCCATGGTGGCGGCGCGAAGAACGGGAGCCGCGGTCAGCCGCTTGAAGCGCAGGTCACGGCGCAGCAGGGCTTCTGGGACCGCGGCCAATGACGTGGCCAGCAGCGAAATCGCCAGGACCCTGACGAGGGGTGCCACGTCGGGAAGGTTGAAGAGGTCGGCGACCATGGGTGCGGCAAGGACGGCGCCTGTGGCCAGGAGCCCGCCGAGCACCACGGAGATCAAGAGCGCGGATCTCGCTACCTCGCCGGTGCGTGGCAAGTAGACCAGCGCCTGGGCGACTCCAGCGTCAGCTATGGTCTCCGCGTAGGCCATGAGGGCCAGCGCCAAGGCGACCAATCCATACTCTTGGGGAGACAGCAGCCGTGCCAGCACGATGATCGCGACAAGAACGATCATCTTCCCGGCGGCGTATGCGAGCCCCTGCCACATAGCTCCCCGGGCGCCGGCCCGGGCGAGTTCCCCAGGAGCGTACGTCATACCGGCGAGGTTCTTCTCTGTGGGGCCGCGCCGCCGTCGTGGATCGCACTGCGAAGCTCGTCCAGGTACTCCTGTGTGACCGCTTTCCAGGTTCGAATTGTCGCGACGCCACCCTCTGCATCCCGCTGATCTGTTCGAGGCGCCGTCAGGCGGTCCACGATCTGTCGAACAAACTTATCGGTGTCCTCTTCAATGGACAGCAAGGGGTGGGTATCTTGTTCACGCGCGGCGACCGGCGTCGCTACCACTGGAATGCCCGCAGCCAGCGCTTCACGCACCGAGTTCCGAATACCCACCCCGTGTTCATCGGGAAACACGGCCACATCGGCGGCGTGGAAAACGTCGAGGACCGAAGGTACGTTTGCCAGAACGTCCACGCGGGGGCCGGCCAGCGAGAGGACAGAGGGTGCGGGGCGACGGCCAGCGATGACAAACCTGGCATCCGGAACTTGTTGCCATACCAACGGCGCGATCTTGCTGATCAATACCTGCGCGCTATCAATGTTGGGGCCGTAGTTAAGGCTGCCCACAAAGCAGACCACAGGAGGGCCCCGTTTGGCGGCGGGGCGGGCGGCGTGCTCGGCACCGTTAGGAATGCTCCTCACCTGCCGCCCCAGGCGTTCCGACCATTCAAGGGCGTCCTGGGCTCCCACAGTGAGGAGCCGCGCCCGTGAGGGCAGGCGGCGTTCGGCTCGCAGTGCCTGGTGCTCCCGCGCCCGGTAGGCGGACCGCCAACCCCGTGCCATGGTGCCATCCATCCCGGCTCTGATGGACCAGGGGTCCACCGTCTGCAAGACCATCGGTCCACGCACATGGCGGGCGAGAAATAGCGCATGCGGCCCGTGAATCAGGGTGGCATCACCCTGAGCAGACAGTTCCGATGCAGTTGAAATTGCTTTGGCTGTGGCCCGTTCGTGCGTTCCGACTCCATTGAGGCCATAGACTGACCGCACGGTCGCCCAGATACGCTTCCGAGTGGCCAAGACGTGCACCGACTCACACCGCCCGCGCAGTGCGTCTGGCAGTTCTACGGGTCCGGCGAACGTCATAAGGGTAACCTCGACATCCGCCGGCAGATTTCGCAACACCTCGAAAGGGATCATCGAACTGCCATCACCAAGCACGGGATCTCGGGTGGGCACGCTTTCTGTTACGTACAGAAGCTTCATTGCACGAGTGTACTCTGAACCAAAATCCTCGGTACGCGCCACAGCCCTAGGGCTAGCCGTCGGCGTCCTTGGGAGCGGGTTGCCCGGATCCGGGGTCGGCGGGCTGGCTGCCGGAACCGATGACGCTGTGCTTGGGGTCGGGCATCTGGGAGTCGGCTCCGTTCACTGACTTCCAGATGGCCTGGTTATAGAGCTGCTCATCAATCTTGTCTTCGGTGCCGATGTCCTGCTTGGCTACCTGCGGGGCCAGCGGAGCATTTGCTCCGTTGACGGTGGTCATGTCGTAGCTTGGTTTGAGCGCGGAGTACGGCGTGTTGTCCGGATTGGCCGTGAAGGACGCGCTCATCGGGGTGGCGAACGCGTCGAACTGGGTCAGCGGCGCGATGCCGGCGATCAGGCCGATGGTGCGGACCATGGAGGCGGTGCTGTAGAAGGTTGAGTCGACCTTCCCGGTCTGTGTGTAGGGGCTGATGGCCAGGGCCAGCGTGCGGTGTGCATCCACGTGGTCGGGGCCGTTCTGGGCGTCATCCTCGGTAACGAAGATGGCGGTGTCCTTCCATGCGGATGAGTGGGAGACGGTGTCCACCAGCTTGCCGAGCGCGTAATCGTTGTCCGCGACGTAGGCCTTGGGCGAAGGTGCACCGGCGCGGGTGGCCTGCGTGTGGTCATTGGGCAGCCGGACAAACTGGACTGTGGGTACTGTCCCGGCAGTTACCTGGGACTGGAAATCCTTGGCCCATTCATCAACACGCGGAGTCCCGCAGGTGGCGTTCAGCGGCGTGAACGTTCCGGCGGAATCCGGGCAGTTCAGGTCGTAGCCGTGATAGTTGTGGTCCGTCTGGGCGTTCAGGACCGGATCGGCGGCGTTGAACGTACCGGCAGTGTTGGCGACGTAGAAGCCGTAGTTGCGGAAGCTGACGCCGGCCTTGGCGAGCCGCTGCCAGACGTAGGTATTGTCAGGCTGCTGGGCCGCGATTTCCGGGGCGTTGCCCTCGCTGGGATAAGGGGCTTTGCGGCCGGAGTAGTTGGCCGGCCACATCTGCTCCGCATACGGGTTTGAGTTGGCCGAGGCCACCCAGTTCCAGCCGTTGGCGCTGACTTCGGCGTCGGCGTAGAAGTTGTCAATGGTGGTGAACTTTTTGGACAGTTCCCGGAAGTTCGGAGCGGACTCGTCGCCGAAGAGATTCAGCGACGGATCGCCGTTGCCCTTGCCCAGGCTGCCGAGCACCTGATCATAGGTGCGGTTTTCCTTGACGACGTAGATCACGTGTTTGATGGGGCTCTCTTGACCGGGCTGGCGGGGGATGACGTTGCCTGTGGAGTTCTCAGGTCGATTGTTGTTTTTGACCTGCTCGGTGGTTTTCTTCAGCTGCCCGCCCTCGGGGACATCAAAACTGCTCAGCGTGCCAGGAATCATGGAGCCGCTGTACTGGTTTTCGGCGGTCCTGGCGGCCGACTCCGGGTTCGGGTGGCCCGGGCCGTCATTGGCTCCGGCGCCCAGACCCTTGGCATTGGTGACATGCAACGTCCCGCCGGTGAAGGTCAGCGAGGTCGGGTACCAGCCGACGGGCACCACACCGGCAACGGCGCTGTGCGCAAGATCGACGACGGCGACGTCGTTGTTACCGGAGTTGCTGACGAAGAGGCGGCGTCCGGTCTCGTCCAAGGCGAGCCCGGTCGGGTTAGTTCCGACCGGTGCGCCCTTTTCGGGTGCAATGCTGATGCTGGCGGTTGTGCCGGAGGCAGTATCGACCACGGAGACTGTGTCGTCGTCGCCGTTTGAGACGTAGAGGTTCTTCCCGTCCTTGGAGAGGACGGATTTGTTGGGGTGAAGGCCCGCTGGGAGGGTGCGGGATATCTTCGGTTCAGCTCCGGTGATGTCCACCGCGGAGACGTCGGAGGCACCCTGGTTGGTGAGGTACGCCGTCGTCCCGTCCGGGGAGACCGTGACGGAGAGCGGACGGTGCCCGGCCGGCGTTGTCGCGACGTTGCCGGTGGCGAGATCGACGACGGACACGGCATCGGCCAACTGGTCCGCGACCACCAGGCGCTTGCCGTCGGGAGTGAGCGCCAAGCCGGCCGGGAAGAGGTTCAGGGCCGTGCCGGCAGGTGTTTTGGTGGGGAGCTGGATGGGCGTGCCCTCGGCCAGTTTGCCGCCGGAGTATGCGTACGTGCGGATTTTGGAATTGGCGGCGGCGCTGGCATAGAGCTTGGTGCCGTCCGGGCTCCACACCAGGCCCATGTAAAGGGATTCCGGGGACCGGTACAGGATGGTCTGGTCCACCTCGTGGTCTTCCAGATCGACAAGTTGCAGGGACTGGGTCCCCTGTCCGTTGTTGGTGACGGCGAGCTTCTTGCCGTCGGGGGAGATGGCAGAGTTCAGGGGGAGATCGCCCAGCGAAGTTTGCTGGCCGGCCGGCGTGACGCGCATTCCGACGGGGGTGACCGCCGTTCCATCGTCATGAGGTCCGGCGAAAGTGGAAACCGCCGCAATGGCTGTCCCTCCGACAAGGACGCAAGCCAACGTTCCGACGAGAACCGGGATTGTTTTGTTTTCCATGAGCCCAAGGCTAGGGAACCTGGAAAACGGTTGCCCGTCCCGCAGGGAACCGTCCGCCAAATGGTCGATGAATGACTGGTTAGACGCAGCTGATCGGTTCCGTGCGGCCGCAGCGGTGGCCGGAGATTGCCGTCGTCGTTCCGGCGGCTTATTGCGTCATGCTCATTTCCGCGATGGCGGGCGCCTGAGGATTCTGCGCAGCAGCTGGAATCCCTCCCCGAGGGAGAGGTCGGGCAGGTACGCCCGGGTGAGCGCATTTCCGATGCCGGGAAGGGCCGCAGAGTCCGGGTAAACCATGTAAAGCGGGGCATAGCGGGGGCGGAACTTTCCTTTGAATGCCAGCAGGGACCGGAACCCGTAGACCGGTTCAAGGGCGGATCCCAGGCGGTCCAACAGCCGGTCGAGGCCTCCATCTGCCTGCGGAGAGAAGTCAAACGGGCCGGGTTGCCGGTCTCCGGCCGCACGGGCCAGGGGTGCCCCGGAAAGGCTGATGAAGTCGCATCCTTCGTCCCTGAGACTCGTTGCGGCGGAGGCAATAAGGAATTCAATGGACGCCCGGAATCCCGTGCTGCGCCTCCTCATAAAGTCCAGGGTCCAGCCGACGATGTGTCCCTTGCGGTAGACAGGCAGCCATGACGTGACGGCATGGACGCGGTGATGGGTGTCGATGGCGAGCAGGCAGCGGACTTCGGGGTCGTTGAGTTCGTCCAGGCCCCCGAGGGTGAAGCCCATTTCGGGCATCTTTTTGTCGGCGATCCATTCTTCGGAAATGGCCTGGATCTGGGCCTGGACCGAGAGATGTGCTGTGGGGTAGCGGATCCATTCTGCGTGGATTCCCGCCTTGGTTGCGTTGTTCATCGCGGTGCGGATGTCCTGGAATTTTTTCCCTTTGAACGACAGCGAATCCAATGGCAGGACCGTCTCCTGGGCAACCTGCACGGAGCCCCATCCGCGATCGGAGGCCGCAGCTCGGACTTCCGCGGGAACGGAGTAGAAACATGGTGTCCACCCATTGGACGTGCAATAGCGGGCGAACTCCTCAACGACTGCGGGCATGCGGGATTTTGGTCCGACAGGTGCACCGAGGGTGAGGGCAATACCGGAAACGACCCTGTAAGCGATGAAGCTGTCGCCAGTGGTGGAGAACCAATAGGTGTTGCCGGGCCAGGTGGTCATCCAGGATATGGAGCTGCTTTCCTGTGTAGTCAGGATCACCCGTGCCCGGACCTTATCAGCGAAATGAGCCGTGTAGGCCGGACGCAGAAACGTACTGAGGACCAGCACGCCCGTCACGGCCCAGAAGAGAATGCCAACGCCTTCGTAGAGCAGAACAGCCCCCGGGCTTTGGGGGAAAAATGCGGGAGGTGCGTCAACCATGAACCCCAGTGGCAGGAACCTGTCCGGAACATCGGCCACCAGCTCGGCGGGTCCAGGGACCGGTGCGAAGCCCGGTGCGAGGGCCAGGGCAGCACCAACATAGACCAGGCCGAGGACACCCGCCAGGCCCAGGATGCGGGCGGCGAGGCGAGGGTAGGTCCCCTGGGGCGCCGCAACCGGGAAAAACGTCCGGCATGCCAGCAGCACTCCGGAGAGAACCACCGGCAAGAGCAGCGGCAGTACAAGAGTTAGCGGGTGTGCGTGGCTGGTCATTTCGATCGCTCCGATCCCCTCCGCGGCGGCTGTGTCCGGATTGGTCGCCTGCAGGACGCCCGTGATGGCAATGACGGCCGGTACCGACAATCCCACCTGGACCAGCAGCGCAGCGGCCCAGGCGAAACGCCGACCGCGGCGAAGACCGTCCGCGAGCAGCAGCAGCAAAAAAGACGGAAGAATGGCCATGAAAACCCCGCCGGCCCCGGCCCTCACCTGCAACTGGGCGCCGGCGCACTCTTTGGCCTGCGCCGGGTCGGCGCACAGAGTCTGCAGTGTCTGGGGATCTACGGGCTGGATGTTGGTGAACAGGAAACGCAGGACCGACAGCGGTCCGGCCGCGTGCGGGATCAGGCCGGCAACGACCGGCCCGACGGCCGAGACCGCCACGAGAAGTGCCACCAGGACCCGGGCTTCATGCCGCGAACTGACGGGGCGGCCGAACCGGGGCCGGCGGCCCAGAAGCACCGGCCCCAGAAGAGCCCCCGCGCCCGCAGCCCCAAGTCTGACCAGGTCAGCGAACCCTCCACTGTATAGGGTGAGCAGTATCAGCAGTGCAAAGATGACCAGCCGGATCCGGCGGCGCCACAGGGTGGCCAGACCCGCGGTCCAGGCCATGGCCGCCCCAACGATGAAAGCACTCGGCCCCAGGAACACATGCCCGCTCATTTCCTGGGTCCAGCTCCCCATCAGGTTCTGTAGGGTGTTCCAGAATCCAGCGGCGGCCACGATGCCCACAATCTGGGCCACCAAGGCGGAGACGGCCAGCTTCCGGCTTCCCATCTGCCGTTCCAAAGGTATGCCGGCAGAAAGCACCAGGATGGTTCCCAGCACATAACCAGCCAGATCCCGTGCCCAGAACGCGGAGGCCAGCAACGCCCACCAGTGGCCGGCAAGCGCATGCGCCGTCGTTGAAACTTCCGTCCTCAACGGCCCGGCCGGTCCGGAGACAATGCTGGAGGACAGGATGCCCACCGTCCAGAATACGGCGACAAACCCCAGAGAGACCGGGGCACCTCGCAGTAGATTTCTCGAGGCGGGTGGTACTAGGAAAGTCAACAAGGAAGGTGCATTTCCGATCCGGGCTCCAGCCGTAGAGTTTGCGACAACGCTTGGCCGGCGATTGACGCCGAGCCTGAGCTTTATGCCGCCTCGAAACAGGCCCGGGGTGGACGCCTTGACCGTGCTGAGCATTCTCTAAGTTTACCAACGGACGCCGCCCCGGATTCGGCGTTACGGGTCAGCCGCGGAACTTCGAGGGTGATCAGGCCCATTCCATGCGCGACGAATTTCATAGCGGCGCCGTCAGACAGCTTGGAGATCGCCTCGAGCGCTGTGACGAATATATCGCCGCCGCGTTTGCCCGCAGCGACGGCTAAGAGAGTGATGAGGCCCTCTGAATGCTCTGACGGCCGCTCGCGAGCAGGGTTCGCCATTGCCCCTGCGGTGTCGGAACGCGTATTCGCCCTGAGAGGAACCCTAGTTGCCCCCAGCAACGAGTCGTAGACTGGCCTTCGAATCACCACGCGTGGGTTGGAGTACGGATGCTCTGGAAACTGCTCGTTGAATACCTGCGGCCGCAGCAGCGGCTGCTGATCGCCGTCGTCATTTTCCAGCTGGCGCAGTCCATCGCGTCGCTGTACCTGCCCACGCTGAATGCGGACATTATTGATGAGGGCGTGGCCAAGGGGGACACCGGTTACATCCTGCGGCTGGGCAGTGTCATGCTGCTGATCACCTTGCTCCAGATCGCCTGTTCGGTCACCGCCGTGTACTTCGGTGCGAAGGCGGCGATGGCGATGGGGCGGGATCTGCGCGGTGCGGTGTTCACCCGGGTGGGGGAGTTCTCCGAGCAGGAAGTCACCCGCTTCGGCGCGCCGTCGCTGATCACCCGCTCCACGAACGATGTCCAGCAGGTCCAGCAGCTGGTGCTGATGAGCTGCACGCTGATGGTTTCTGCGCCCATGCTCAGCATCGGCGGCGTCATCATGGCCATCCGGCAGGACGTGCAGCTGTCCTGGCTGATCGCCGTGAGTGTGCCGGTGCTGCTGATCGCCGTCGGACTGATCGTGGTCCGCATGGTGCCGCTGTTCCGCAAAATGCAGACCCGGATCGACACCGTCAACCGCGTGCTCCGCGAACAGCTCACCGGCATCCGGGTGGTGCGTGCCTTCGTCCGCGAGGACATGGAAACCGCACGTTTCGCGCTGGCGAACGAGGACGTCACGGACGTTGCGCTGCGGGCCGGACGCCTGATGGCGCTGATGTTCCCCGTGGTCATGCTGGTGCTGAACATCTCCAGCGTGGCGGTGATCTGGTTCGGTTCGTTCCGGATCGAGGACGGCTCCATGCAGGTGGGCACGCTGATCGCCTTCCTGAGCTACCTCATGCAGATCCTCATGGCAGTCATGATGGCCACGTTCATGGCCGTGATGATCCCGCGCGCGGCCGTCTCCGGGGACCGGATCGGCGAGATCCTGGGCACCGAATCGAGCGTCCGCCCGCCGTCGAACCCGGTCAACGAGACCACCGGCCGCGGCGAGCTGGAACTGCGCGACGTCGGATTTGCCTACCCGGGTGCCGAGCAGCCGGTCCTCAGCGGCGTCAGTTTCACGGCCAGTGCGGGGCAGACGACGGCGATCATCGGCAGTACCGGTGCGGGGAAAACCACCCTGGTGAACCTGATGCCGCGGCTCTTCGATACCACCAGCGGCTCGGTGCGGATGGGCGGCGTGGATGTCAGGGAGCTGGCACCGGACCTGCTCTGGGGGCACATCGGCCTGGTCCCGCAGAAGCCGTACCTGTTTTCCGGCACGGTGCGCAGCAACCTGCTTTACGGCAAGCCCGATGCCACGGAGGACGAACTCTGGCGGGCGCTCGGGATCGCCCAGGCGCGGGACTTTGTGGAGGAGATGGAGGGCGGCCTTGACGCACCCATCTCGCAGGGCGGCACCAACGTCTCCGGCGGGCAGCGCCAGCGCCTCGCCATAGCCCGTGCACTGGTGAAACAGCCCGGGCTCTACATCTTCGACGATTCCTTCTCATCCCTGGACACCGCCACGGATGCCCGGCTCCGGCGGGCCCTCAAGCAGAACACCTTCGGTGCCACCATCGTGATCATTGCCCAGCGGGTGTCCAGCATCATTGACGCCGATCAGATCCTGGTCCTGGAGGACGGCCGGATCGTGGGGCAGGGCAGACATGAGGAACTACTCGAATCGTCCGTGACGTACCAGGAGATCGTGTCCTCGCAGCTGGCTGCGGAGGAAGCGGCATGAGCACCTCAAACCGCACCGGGCCTCCTGCCGGAACGGGAGCCGCCGCCGTCGGACGCTCCGCAGAACGGCCGGCAGGCCCGCCGCGCCCGCCGATGGGACCGGGCCGTGGCGGGCCGTTCGCCGGGATGAATGTCCCGGCGGAAAAGGCGATGAACTTCGGGCCGACGGCGAAGCGGCTGCTGGGGACGCTGCGGCCGGAGCGGCTGTGGCTGGCGCTGGTGCTGGCGCTCGCCGTGGGCAGCGTGGCGTTCTCGGTGATTGGCCCGCGGCTGCTGGGCCAAGGCACAAACCTGATCTTTTCCGGTGTCATCTCCAAGGAGCTGCCGGCCGGGGTGAGCAAGGCCCAGCTCCTGGCCGCCCTGCGCGCTGCCGGTGAAAACCAGAAGGCGGACATGCTCAGCGGCATGGCGCTGACCCCTGGTGTGGGCATCGATTTTGCCGCACTGTCCAGCCTGCTGTTGTGGGCGCTGGCGCTCTATGCCCTGGCCTCGGCGTTCGGCTGGGTCCTGGCGTACGTGCTCAACGGCGTTGTGCAGCGCACTGTGTACCGGCTGCGCGAGCAGATCGAGGCGAAAATCAACCGGCTCCCGCTGCGCTATTTCGATTCCATCCAGCGCGGCGAGCTGCTCAGTCGGGTGACCAACGACGTCGACAACATCTCCCAGAGCCTGCAGCAGTCCATCAGCCAGGTGGTCACCTCCCTGCTCACCGTGGTGGGCGTGCTGCTGATGATGTTCCTGCTCTCGCCCACGCTCGCCCTGATTGCCCTGTTCACGATTCCGTTGACGCTGGTGACCACGGCGCTGATCGCCAAGCGCTCGCAGAAACTGTTCGTGGCGCAGTGGAAAAACACGGGGGAGCTGAACGGACAGATCGAGGAGACGTATACGGGCCATGCGCTGGTGAAGGTGTTCGGCCGGCAGCGGGAGGTGGAGGAGCGCTTCCGGCAGAAGAACGCGGAGCTTTTTGCCGCCAGTTTCGGCGCGCAGTTCATCAGCGGCCTGATCATGCCGGCCATGACGTTCATCGGGAACCTCGTGTACGTGGGGATCGCCGTGGTGGGTGGGCTGCAGGTGGCCACCGGCGCGATGCAGCTGGGCGACGTGCAGGCCTTCATCCAGTACTCGCGCCAGTTCACCCAGCCGCTGGCCCAGCTGGGGTCCATGGCCAATTTGCTGCAGTCCGGTGTGGCGTCCGCCGAGCGGGTGTTTGAGCTGCTGGACACGGAGGAGCAGAGTGCAGATCCGGTTCGTGCCGCTGTTCCTGTTGGCGGGCGCGGTCGGCTGGTGTTCGAGAACGTCTCCTTTGCCTATTCGCCGGACAAGCCGCTGATTGCTGATCTGAGCCTGGTGGCCGAGCCGGGGCAGACGGTCGCAATTGTTGGGCCGACCGGTGCGGGCAAGACCACCCTGGTGAACCTGATGATGCGCTTCTACGAGCTCGATGCGGGACGGATAACGCTCGACGGCGTGGACGTCGCCTCCATGAGCCGGCACGAGCTGCGCGCGCGGATGGGGATGGTCCTGCAGGATACCTGGCTGTTCGGCGGCACCATCCGGGACAACATCGCATACGGCCGCCCGTCCGCGTCCGAGGCGGAGATCCTGGAGGCGGCGACAGCGACGTACGTGGACCGGTTTGTGCACTCGCTGCCGGAGGGCTACGACACCGTCCTCGACGACGAGGGCGGCAACGTGAGCGCCGGCGAAAAGCAGCTGCTCACCATCGCCCGGGCGTTCCTGGCCCGGCCTTCAGTCTTGATTTTGGACGAGGCGACGAGCTCGGTGGACACCCGCACCGAGGTGCTGGTGCAGAAGGCCATGAGCGCGCTGCGCTCCGACCGGACGAGCTTCGTGATCGCGCACCGCCTGTCCACCATCCGCGACGCTGACCTGATCCTGGTGATGGAGTCCGGGCAGATCGTGGAGCAGGGGACGCACGCGGAATTGCTGGCTGTGGGTGGGGCTTATTCGCGGTTGTATGAAGCGCAGTTCGCGGCGCCGGTGGCGGAGGTATAAGGGCGGCAGTGCTAACAAACCATCGCGTCGATGCGGTCACGAAGATCCCGGTCGCGATCTTGCCTTCCGCCGCCCGCACCGGAAATGCTCAGCTGAAGCCTCAGCTGCAGAATTGGGTGAAGGTGGTGCCGGCCTGCTGATAATCGGACTTCAGCTCGGAGAGCTTCTCCGAGTCCGGGCTTGATTTCGCCGACTCGTCCGTGTATTCGATGATCGACTGCAGCGCGGATTTCAGCTCGTCCGAGGCCACTGCCTCGATGGGCCGGATCTGGTTTGCGAGACGGTTCATCCCGGTCTTGCCGATGCCGTTAGCCGGGCTCGACAAAACGGTCTTGACCCGCTCGCAAGTTTCGGCAGTGGTCAGTTTCGTCGGTGCGGAGCACGCCGATGCGGAGAGGAGAAGTCCGGTGGCGATCAGGGCGGTGGCGAGTCTCTTCATGGGTCCCTCAGTAGTTGATTGAGGTATCGATTGTAAGCAGAGTGCAGGGCCGGGCGTCGGCTCGGGACAATGGAAGCCGGAGTATGACCGGATGATCTCCGAGGACTGTAGCGGGATTCTCCAGATGGTCAGTAGAGATACACGTCCACGATGAGGGCGGCGGAGGCCGCCAGCAGGGCCGTGTAGCCGGTACGCACCGCAGGGTCCCGTCGCCCCGGACCGACTGCTACGGCCACGGACGCCCCGGCAAGGGCGAACATACCCGACCCGGTATCCTGCCAGCTGACGGGGAAAAATGCGAAAGGCAGGTCATGGGAAAACAGGCCCATGGCTCCGGTCCAGCCCAGGATGGAATTCCAGAAAACCGGCATGACAAAAGCGGCGGCAAACACTGTTGCAAGCAGGAGCGGGCGCCTCTCGCGCAACACCAGCAGGACCAGGAGAAGCGCCAGCACCGCGGACATGGCGGCTCCGGAAAGCATCTGAATAGCATCCATCGGGTTCGCTCCTCATCGCAGGCGGGCAAGCCTTCACGGTGAAGACCACAGGCCCGGCGAAACCATCGCCGGTGCCATCTATCATCCACGGACCAGCCGGCTGCTACCCGACAGCCCGGTGTCCCTGTGCGTGGCGTCCGCCGTCGTCCTTTTCGCTTCTGCGGAGTCCGACGCCCCTGACCAGCTGATCATGCATTTCCGGACTCGATGCGGGGCGGCTAACCCTTGACTGCGTGGACGTCGCCTCGATGAGCCGGCACGAGCTGCATCGCCTGCGGCTGACCGGACACCAGCCTCACATCAGCGGGGCTGTTGGCCAGATCGACGCCTACCGGCGGGCCCTTGGAGCGATCAGCGGCACCGCGGGTAGACTCGCGCCCATGAGGCAAGTGGACGATCAGGGGCGCCCCGAGCCTCCCCTCGCAGCTGATGAGACCGCGACCCTCCTGGGTTTCCTGGATTACCAGCGGGCCACGCTGGCGTGGAAGTGCGCGGGACTGGATGCGGCCGGCTTGCAGGCCACGACTGCCGCGTCGTCGATGACGCTTGGCGGCCTGCTCAAGCATCTGGCCTACGTGGAGAGCGACTGGTTCTCCGGGTCCCTGCACGGGCGGGCCCGCCAGCCTCCGTGGGACACGGTGGATTGGAAGGCCGACCCCGACTGGGAGTGGCATTCGGCCGCCAACGACGCCCCGGAACAGCTCCGCACCCTCTGGCGGGACGCCGTCGCCGGTTCCCGCTCCTTGGTGGCGGAGGCGCTGGCCGACGGTGGCCTGGGACAGCTCGCGAAGCGCACCTGGTCCGACGGCACAGCACCGAGCCTGCGGTGGATCCTGTGCCACATGATCGAGGAGTACGCCAGGCACAATGGCCACGCCGATCTCCTCCGTGAATCGGTGGACGGGCGAACCGGAGAGTAGCCGCAGGATTGGGTGCAGCCGAGCTTACGTCGCGTAGGATCAGCGCGTGCAGACCTCGCGCCGGTGCGCGACCCGGACAACGGTGATGGTCAAGATGTTGTCCTGGATCTCGTAGAGCACCCGGTGGTCCCCGATCCGGATCCGCCAAGCGCTTTGTTCACCGGTCAGCTTCTTGCAGCCCGTTGGGCGGGGATCAGTTCCGAGTTCGGCGATTGAGACCAGGATTCTCCTTCGCGTGCTGGTGTCCAGCTTGCGGATCTCTTTGGCGGCCGCGGTGGTGAAATCCACCGTGTGGCCGGCCGCGCCAAGAGCTCAGCCTGCAGCTCGGCCAGATTCACGCGCCCGCCATCGTCGTTGGCCTTGGCCGCACGGAATTCGGCAAGATCCGCCGCCTCTTCGATTTCTTCAAGGCGCGTAAAAATCCTCCATACCTATCAGGACGGCGACAGGCTTTTCATGGCGGGTGATCTGCACGCGCTCATGTCCATAGTTTGTTGACAACATCGGGCAGGTGTTCGCTGCCGCAGGGCCGCCGGGGGATGGTACGGATGGGATCGCCGGGGGAGGACGACGGCGGGAGGCTCCCGCCGTCGTCCTCTCGCGTTCTGGAATGGTCCGAAGAACCGTCAGATGGTCCGCGGCGCCTTGGCCAGGTTCTCGGTGAGCTCCGCCGCGTTCTGCCGCACGACGTAGGCCGGGCGGTCCCGTTCCGCGCGCCAGCTCTCGGACAGCGGCCCGATGTCGACCGTGTCGAAACCGAATTCGTCATACAGCTTTGTCACCAGCCCGCTGGCCTCGGGGTAGTCGCTGGCCGTGGCCAGCGCCCGGCGGTTGTCCGTGCCTGCCGGGGTCCCGTCGATGGTGATCTGGCCGTACTGAATGTGGTTGAAACCCTTGGCCACCTTTGACGTTGGCAGGTGTTCCTGCAGCAGCCCGGAGGTGGTGGTTTCACCGTTGTCCAGGGCAGGAAAACGGCCGTCGCGTTCCCAGTAGTAGTTGTTTGTATCGATCACGATCTTGCCCGCCAGCGGCTCCACGGGGATGTCCTTAAGGCTCTTCAAGGGCACCGTGACGACGGCGAAATCGCCCGCCGCGGCCGCTTCGGCTGCCGTCGCGGCACGGGCCTTTGGACCAAGCTCCGCCACGAGCTCCGCCACGAGCTCCGCCGGCGTCTCCGGTCCCCGCGAATTGCTGATCACCACGTCATAGCCCAGGTGCACCGCCTTGCGCGCAACTTGGCTTCCAATGTGTCCTGCACCGATGATTCCGATTGTTCTCATATCTGCGGCAACCGCCTCCGGGGTGCAGTTATTTCGCAGATTGCGCAAGAAGACGACGGCGGGGGGCCGTAGTGCAGTCATCGCGAAGGACCCGGGGTTGGGCCCGGCGGCGTAGTCATGGACGCTGGTGGCGCCGGAAAGGCTCCGGCCGGGTACAGCCCGGCAACCTGCAGCATGTAGTTGGCCCATTGCGGCCCGGCGAGCATATACCCGTCGATGCTTTTGTAGAACTTGCCATTAACGGTGACGTTCTGGCCGGCCCGCTTCTGGCCTTCCATCGTGTCGCCGAAAAAGGACGCCGTGGCGATGCCGCTGGTGTACCCGACCACCCAGGTGGCGCCGTTGTTGTTGGAGGTACCTGTTTTGGCCGCCACGGGCACCACGCTCTGGACCTTCGGATTAATGTAGATACCGGACCCCATTTTCAGCACGTCCTGGAGCACAGAGTTCACTCCGCGGGCAACCTCGGGCTTGACGGCGTCCCTGCAGCTGCTGGTCTCGGCCGGAAGCTTCCGTCCCGCCGCGTCGGTCACGTCCACAATGGCGATCGGCGCGCAGTACTTCCCGTCGTTGTCGAAGGTGGCAAACGCATTGGCCAAGTGGAGCGGCGCCACACCGATGGCCCCCAACAGGTTGCCCAGTTGGTGCATGTTCACCGGGGCGTTGTCCAGGCCGCTGTGGAGCCCCACGGTGTCCACCATTCTCTGGATGCCGCAGAAGTCCAGCTGGGCGGCCTCAGCGAAGGTTGCCGTGTTGATGGAGTTGTAGAGCCCGTAGTTGACGGGCATGGGGCGGTAGTACCCCGCATCGTTGTTCTGGAGGTCGTCCGCGGCGCCGAGGCCGGCATTTTTCTGCTGCGTGCTGTAGGCGCCAAGTACCTTGCCGCAGCTGGATTTCCACGGAAAATCGAGTGGATACGACCGCCGGGAGGCGTCCACCGTGGTGGTCATGGATTTGCCCTCATTGAGCCATTCCGCGAACGTGAACGGCTTCATCGTGGACCCCGGTTGGAACCCGCCGGCCCCGTTGAGATCATTGCCGTTGGCGTCCTTGGAATCGACGTTGAAGTTTAGCTGCGTATCGAATTTCCCGGATTCGGGAAGAAATACGGTGTTCTGCGCCATTGCGAGGATCTTGCCCGTGCCGGGCTGTATGGAGACCAGGGACGCGCCCCATTTGTCCGGGTTGGCCCCGGCCGTGGCGTCCACCTGGGCCTGCGCGGCCGCCTGCAGCCGGCTGTCCAGCGTTGTGGTGATGGTCAGGCCGCCGCGGTCCAGCACCCTCTCGCGGTCGGTAACGTCAACGCCGTAAGCAGGGTTGTTGAGGATCAGGTGCGAGACGTAGTCGCAGAAGTACGGTGCCATTTCCGTGGAGGCGCAGCCCTGCTTTCCCGGGGCGATCTTGAGATCCACAGGGGTGGCCACGGCGGCGGCGTGCTGATCCTGGGTGATCTTGCCCTGGCTGAGCATCTTGTCCAGCACCTGGTTGCGCCGCTGCATGGAGTTGTCCGGGTGGACGGCGGGATCGTAGAAGCTGGGGCTGTTCACCAGCCCGGCGAGCAGGGCCGCCTGCGGCAGGGTTAGGTCCTTGGCGGTGGTGCTGAAGAAGTACCGTGCCGCGGCTTCGATGCCGTAGGCGTCCCGGTTGAAGAACACGATGTTGAGGTAGCCTTCCAGGATCTGGTCCTTGCTGAACTTCTTCTCCAGCTCGATGGCGAGCTTCATCTCGCGCAGCTTGTCACCGACGCTTTTCTGTCCGCTGAGGACAACCAGATCGCCCCTGTCGGCTGAAACCAGGGACTCGTTGAGCACATTGGTGACGTACTGCTGGGTCAGGGTGGACGCGCCCTGCCTGCCGCCGCTGGTCAGATTGAACGTCATTGCCCGAAGAATCCCCTGGGGATCCACGCCGGCGTGCTCGTAGAAGCGGCTGTCCTCTATGGCGATGATGGCGTCCTTGATGTACGGGGACATCAGGTCCAGGCCGACCTTCACCCGGTTCTCCGCGTAGAAGGTGGCGATCGGCTTTCCGTCCGAGGTCAGGACCGTGGTGGCCTGCGACGGCGGTTCCACCGCCAGCTCTCCGGGAAGGTTGTTGAAAAACGTAATCGAACCCGTGACCGCTGCACCGGCAGCTGCTACACCCGGGATGATCAGGCTGGCGGCCAGGACGCCGCAGATGCCGCTCACCGTGAAGAATCCGACGAGCCTTCCCAAGGCTGCGGCCAGACGAGCCCCAAATCGATGCTTCGAAGCCATTTTGTTCCAGCTATCTCGCGTGCAACGTGTGTTCAGAATACGCCGCAACGGGAGCAATCAACCAGAGATCGGCCGCCTGAATCTGCCCCTCCCTTTCAGCCTGCCACAGTCGGGCCAGATACGGCCTCGGGAGCTATATGAGAGTGGGCGGAGAGGAAGTATTCTGAAATCACCCTGAAGAGGGTGCTCTATATTCAATATCGCGGTGGAAGACCGCAGGCCCGATCGGTTCCGGGGCAAGCTGTTGTTTTCTCTGCAGTGAGCTGGATCGTGATAGGTCCACGAAGGAGCCCTACGTGTCAATGGAGACGAATCCCCGCGATATGCCAACCCGTGGGCCGGCGAGACCGGCTCCCTATGTCGTCAGCGGGGTGCTGCTGGGACTGGGAATCATTATTCCGTTGCTCGTGCCGATGTATGCCAGCATCGAGCCGCGTTTGGGCGGCATGCCGTTCTTCTACTGGTACCAGATGCTGCTCGTGCCGATCGAGGCTGGTGTCATCGGCATCTGTTACTGGGTCGTGACACGCGAGGACCAGCGCCGCAGGGACGTCCTGAAGCGCGATATGCCCGGCAAGGCGCCGGCGGCAACGAACGACGACGGCGGTGAAGGGCGATGAGTATCGTTCCAAGCTCCGCCGGCGCAACCTCCGCGGTGATGGCTGAAGGTCCCGCCAGAAGCATCGACGGCGTGGCGCTGGCCGTCGTCGTCGTACTCTTTGTGCTGGTGGGTGTCCTGGGATTCTATGCCGCCCGCTGGCGCGGCGGCGGCAAAGAAGGCCTGCACACGCTGGACGAGTGGGGCTTGGGCGGCCGCAAGTTCGGATCATGGGTCACTTGGTTCCTGCTGGGAGGCGACCTCTATACGGCGTACACGTTCGTGGCTGTGCCCGCGGCGATGTGGGCTACCGGTGCAGTGAGCGGGTTCTTCGCAGTGCCCTACACGATCGTGCTCTACCCCATTGTGTTCCTGCTGATGAGCCGGCTCTGGTCGGTCTCGCACCGGCACGGCTTCGTCACCACCGCGGACTTTGTGGGCGGGAGGTACGGCAGCAAACCGCTCTCCATTGCCATCGCGCTCACCGGTATGGTGGCCACCATGCCCTATATCGCGCTACAGCTCGTGGGCATCAAAGCGGTGCTGACTGTATTGGGTGTGGGCAGCACGGATAACCCGTTGCTCAACGATCTGCCACTGGTCATCGCCTTCGTGGTGCTGGCCGCTTACACCTTCACCTCCGGGTTGCGTGCCCCGGCCATGATCGCCGTCGTCAAGGACGTGCTGATCTATCTCGCCGTGATCGTGGCCATCATCTACCTGCCGGCCAAGTTCGGCGGCTGGGGCACCATTTTCGATGCGGCCCAGACCAAGCTCACGGCGCTCAGCCCGGCCACGGGCAAGCCCGTCGGCGCCATCATCCCCGGCGCGGCCAGCTACTCGGCGTACTGGACGTTGGCGCTGGGCTCGGCCCTGGCGTTGTTCATGTATCCGCATTCAGTCACTGGTGTGCTGGCGACCAAGAGCCGGAATACGATCCGAAAGAATGCCGCGCTGCTGCCGCTCTATTCCCTGGTTCTCGGCTTCCTGGCGCTGCTGGGCTACGTGGCCATTGCCGCAGGGACCAAACCGACCGAGCTCGACGGCAAGACGATCAATCCGCAGCTGGTGGTTCCGCAGCTGTTCCTGGACAATTTCCCGTCCTGGTTCGCCGGAGTCGCGCTGGCCGCGATCGCCGTCGGCGCCCTGGTGCCGGCCGCCATCATGTCCATAGCGGCGGCAAACCTGTTCACCCGCAACATCTACCGGGACGTTTTCCGGCCCGATGTCACACCCAGAACGGAGGCCAAAGTCTCCAAGATAGCGTCGCTCGTGGTGAAGTTCGGGGCGCTGATCTTCGTCATCACCATGGACCAGTCCGCCGCCATCAATTTGCAACTGCTGGGTGGCATCTGGATCCTGCAGACCTTTCCATCCATCGTGGCCGGCCTGTATACGCGCTGGTTCCACCGGTGGGCGCTGCTGGCAGGCTGGGCAGCGGGCATCATTTACGGGACCGTGGCCGCGTACAACGTGGTCAGCCCGGCGACGAAGCAGCATTTTGGCGGATCGATTGCAGCGATCCCGGGCACCGATGTGCAGGTATACATCGCGGTGGTCGCGTTCGCGATCAATGGAATGGTGGCGGTGCTGTTGACGCTGGTCTTCCATGCCATGAAGCTGGCGGACGGCAAGGACATTACGCGGAGCTCCGACTACGGCGCCAACGAGGACAATCCGAAGGTGGTCAAATTGTCAACGGAATTGCCGCAGACCCCAATAGCCTGAACCGAATACTCAGAGACCTTCGCGTCTCCACACCGGCCAAAACGCTGCTGAGCGATGAAAACGGCAAGGTGACCGGCGCCGTCGTCGATTCACCGGAAGGGCAGTTATTCGAGGCCGTCGTCCTGGCCCTCAAGATGCTTCGCCATCGCTTCGCAGGCCTGGTTCCACCGCGCTGCGAGCGCATGACGGTTCAGGGGCTCGAACATGCCGGTCAGTACATTCTCCAGTGCATCGTATGCGGCGTCCCTAACCCGCTCCTGCGCCGCCGGGCTGTAATAGTTCATGACAGTAATTCGACGCTGACGGACTTGCGGATGGCATCCATGGCGGGGAACAAAAGTCAGTCGAGCGGGAGCGTAATGGTCAAGGACGTGCCCTGGCCGGGGGCGGACGCGATGGCCAGTACACCGCCTGCCTCGTGGACGGCTTCAGACACCGGGCGAAGTCCGTAACCGTCGTGCCTGCCGGTGGCGGGGCAGCTGTCGTCGAACCCGGTACCGTTGTCCGTGACAGTCAGCCGGATGCCGTGGAATACGGCGGAGAGGCGGACCGTCACATCGGTGGCGTGCGCGTACTTGAACGTGTTGCTGAGGGCTTCCTGCGCGCCCTGGTACAGGACCGATGCGGAGTCCGCCGAGATCTCGATGCCGTGGTGCGGGGTCTCCCAGTGAACGGCAGTGCCCTCCCTGCGCAGCGGTGCCGTGAGCCGGTCAATACAGCCGGCCAGCCCCAGCGCGTGGAAATCCAGAGGGTGTTGATCGGTCAGTACACCGCCGACGGTGGTGACTTCATCGAGAGCTGATTCCTGCGTCATTGCTGGTCCCCTGCCGCCGTGATGCTGTCTGCGCCCGCTGGGTGCATCCCGCGAGCGGTTCCTCTCACAAGCGTGGACCGCGAGCCGCAGGGATTCTGAAGCTTTCCCTCAAGATTTGCTCAGCTTTGAGGACTGCGTTCAGTCCGGCTTCCAGGCATAGCGGCGTTCGGGGCGGCCGACGCCGTATTTGAGCCTCACATCCACCCGTTCCTCGACGTTGAGGGGCACCAGGTAACACCCCCGCGGTAGCATCATGACCATGCCCGACGCACTACACATCGCTGGCCCCATCCTGGAAGTGCTGACCTGGATCTGCCTTCCGTCAGGCCTGATCCTGCTGCTTATCATCGCGTTCAGACGGCGCTTCCAGGAGCGCTGGTCCACGTCCGAGGGCGTTGTTTATGCGGATGCCAGCGGCACGGGCTTTCGGTGGTTCGATCACAAGTACCGGGTCCACAATGCGCCAATGTCCCCTCACGATATCAAGGACCTGGCGGTGGGGGACCCGGTCCTGATCTACTACGACCACAACATCCCGTCCCGCTGGCAGAGCACTCAGCCAGAGCTCCGCGGCAGGACCACTCTGATCCTGGGCCGGATACTCACCGGAATCGGACTGGCCGCGCTGATCGCCGGCTTTATCCTTCCAATGTTCTGAGAACGTCCTGGCCGTTCGGGCCCGGCAAACCTTCGCGTCCGCCTGCTACTGGCGGTACCCCTCAACTTCCTTGATCGGCCTCTGCGTAGCCTCGTCGGGGTTCTCGCCTGATTCCTTTTTCGCGCGTCGCTGCCGCAGGAGATCCCAGCACTGATCCAGACTCTCTTCGACGCGACGCAGCCGCTCGCGGCTGCCTTCAGTGCCGCCGTCGTCGGCCGGTGATCCGTCACGGAGCTCATGCTCTTCCTCGACCAGTGCCGTGATTCGCTGGAGAATATCCTGATCGTTCACCGTGTCCTCGTTCTCACGTTGGGGCTTCCTCCCATCAGGTTACTGAGGCACTCCGACTGTGGCCATAGGCAGGGGTCTCCGTAATTCCCGGAAGCCGGCCGGAGACTTCCTCAACGGCGCGCGTGAGGATATTCTGAAACAAGCCAAGACGCTGCATGCACAGCGCCCCAGTTCTTGGCATGGAAAGGCCTGCTATGTCGGACAAACTGCACCTCACCCCGGAAGACGATTTTCCCGAGGATCTCTCAGTCATAGAGGACAAGGAACTTCAGGTTCTGGACAGCCAGGTCCAACGCCAACTGGACTACGAGTACGTCGCAGAAGGGGAGCCGCACCCGGAAACGGAGTTCAGGCACTACGATCTCGACGACGAGTTCGAGGACCGCGACAAGCGCGAACCGTCGTCCAGCTGATGCGCCCGTGACGCGCTTGAAGCCGTGACGCCGGTGAAGAAGCGGATCGGTTTTCTGTCCTTTGGCCATTGGGGATCAGCGGAGGGATCCCAGACACGGAGTGCGCGGGATTCGCTGCTTCAGGGCATCGAGCTGGCCGTTGCCGCCGAGGAACTCGGTATTGACGGGGCGTTCTTCAGGGTGCACCATTTTGCCCGCCAGCAGGCCGCGCCCTTCCCCCTCCTTGCCGCCATTGCAGCTCGGACCGGCAGGATTGAAATGGGCACCGCCGTGATCGACATGCGCTACGAGAATCCGCTCTATATGGCCGAGGAAGCAGCCGCCACTGACCTCATCAGCGGTGGCCGGCTGCAGCTCGGCGTCAGCCGGGGTTCACCCGAACCTGCCAGCGACGGAGCGGCTGCCTTTGGCCATGTCCCGGCCGAAGGGGAGACGGACGCAGACATGGCCCGCCGGCACACGGAGGTCTTCCGCCGGGCCATCGCCGGCGCGGGAATGGCCCGGGCCGATCCACGCTATGCGGGAGCGTCCGCCGGTCTGCTGCCCGTCGAGCCGCACTCGCCGGGGCTGGACGAGCGGATCTGGTGGGGTGCCGGAACGCGCCAGACGGCGGTCTGGGCAGGAGGGCTCGGCATGAACCTGATGAGCTCTACGCTCCTCACCGAGGACACCGGCGTGCCGTTTGATGAACTTCAGGCCGAGCAGATCGCCATGTTCCGGCAGGCGTGGGCGGATGCCGGCCACGCACATGAGCCAAGGGTGTCTGTCAGCCGGAGCGTGCTGCCCCTTGCCGACGAGGAGGACAAGCGGTACTTCGGTGGCAGTGCCCTGCGGGAAGGCCACGACCAGGTGGGGAGAATTGACGGCCTCACTGCACGCTTTGGCAAGAGCTACGTAGGCCCGCCGGACGTCCTTGCCGGGCAGCTGGCCGCTGACGCCGCCGTCCAGGCCGCCGATACGCTGCTGCTCACGGTCCCCAACCAGCTCGGCGTGGACTTCAACGCCAAGCTGCTGGGGACCATCGCCAGGCACGTTGCACCGGCCATCGGGTGGGCTCCGGCGCAGTAGGCGACTTGCCCCAACCGCTCCGGCAAGCAATCCTGTTAACAGGGGAAGTTAACGGGGGAACCAGTTCCGGCCTGAAGGCGTTGGAACTTTAAGCTGCTTGGGGGCTTTGCATCCACCAACATTGCATGAACGTGGCGACCGTCATGTGACGAGGAGAAGAAATATGGTACAAGCCGCCTTAAGGTTATTGACATGATCCGGCTACGTCGGCTGGCTTCAGTCCTGACCACTCCACTTGCACCCGAAGACATTCTGGCGCTGTTCAACCCTGTCTTCTCGGCACGCCAGCTGCGGGGTGTGGTGACGCGGGTGGTCCAGGAGACGGCGCAGTCAGCCACTATTTACTTCCACCCCGGCCGCGGATGGCAGGCCCATCTGGCAGGCCAGTGGGCCCGGATCGGCGTCGAACTGGACGGTGTCCGTCACTGGCGCTCGTACTCCCTCAGCGCACCCGCCGGGACGGACCCAGCAATCACGGTCACCGACGTCGGCGCTGTGTCCGGCGCGCTGGTGCGCACCACGCGCCCTGGCGACGTTCTTTTCCTGGCCCCGCCGCAGGGAAACTTCATCCTGCCGGAGCACCCGCGGTCGCTGCTGATGCTGACTGCCGGAAGCGGCATCACTCCGGTGATGTCCATGATCCGGACGCTGGTGCCCCGCCGCCCGGATGCTGACGTCGTGCTCATCCACTCAGCCCGTACCCCGCAGGACAGCATCTTCCGCGAGGAACTGGCCGAGCTGGCGGACCAGTTCCCCAACTTCCGCGTCAACCAATGGTTCACGGGGGAACAGGGCCGGCTCGATTTCAGCTCCACGGTCGAGCTGGAGCGGATCTGCCCCGACTGGGCGGAGCGCGCCGCGTACGCGTGCGGACCGGAGGGGTTCCTGGACGACGCCGAAGCCCTGTGGGCAGCGGCCCTGGAATCCGGCGCCATTGGATCAGACGTTGCCCTGCGCGACGATCCCGGAAGCCTGATGATCGAACGCTTCACCACCAGCCTTGCCGGCGGAGCTGGGCACGACGGCGGACTGGTCACCTTCGAGTCCTCCGACCGCGAAGTCGAAGCCGACGGCGATACCCCGCTGCTCGACGTCGGCGAAGATGCAGGTGTGTTGATGCCCAGCGGCTGCCGCATGGGTATCTGCCACAGCTGCCTCACGCCACTGCTCGCCGGTCATGTCCGCGACCTCCGCACCGGCGAGGTCCACGGCGAACCCGGCCAACTCATCCAAACGTGCGTCTCGGCAGCAGCCGGACCCGTAAACCTCGAAATCTGAGGAGTAACCACCCATGTCAGTAATCTCCAACACCGAAGCAACGGACACCGGGACCAAGCCGGCGCGCGACAAGGAGCGGGTGGTTGCGAAGACGCGGCCCGGAGCCCTGGCGGCCACCGGAAGCCCGCTGGTCCGTCCGCCTGCCGCCGCGCATCTCTCGGACGAGCAGGTGGCTGAGCTGGCCGTGGAACTTGATGCCATCCGTGACGATATCCTCGCCAAGCGGGGTGCGTCCGACGCCGCCTACATCCGGCGCATGATCAAGATCCAGCGTGGCCTGGAGATCTCCGGCCGCGCAGCCCTTCTGGTGAGTAAGAACAAGGCCGCGTGGGTCACCGGTACCACGCTGCTGAGCTTCGCCAAGATCCTGGAAAACATGGAGCTGGGGCACAACATCCTGCATGGCCAGTGGGACTGGATGCGGGATCCGGACATCCACTCCACCACCTGGGAGTGGGACTTCGTCACCCCGGCACGCTCCTGGCAGCACACCCACAACGACCTCCACCACCGCTGGACCAACGTGGTGGGCATGGACAACGACGTCGGATACAACCTGCTGCGCATGGACGAGGATCAGCCGTGGAAGCCCTTCAACCTGGGCAACCCCCTCTACAACGCGATTCTGGCGCCCATCTTCGAATGGGGAATCGCCATTTACGATCTGGAGCTCGCCGACTACCAGGAGGGCAAAAAAACCAAGGCTGCGCTGCTTAAGGACCTGAAAGCGCTGGGGCGTAAGGCCGTCAAGCAGTTCACCAAGGACTATGCCGCCACGCCGGCGGTTGCCATGCTCACCGGTTCCGGTAAACAGGCCCTCTACGGGACGCTGACGGCCAACGCCGTGCGAAACGTCTGGGCGCACGCCGTGATCTTCTGCGGCCACTTTCCCGAGGGCGCGGACACGTTCACCGAGGAAATGGTGGCAGGGGAGACCCGCGGTGACTGGTACGTCCGGCAGATGATCGGCTCTGCCAACATCTCAGGGTCCAAGTTCATGCACCTGATGACCGGCAACCTGTCGCACCAGATCGAGCACCACCTCTTCCCGGACCTCCCCTCCAACCGGTACGCCGAGGTGGCGCCCAAGGTGCGCGAGATCTGCCAGCGCTACGGACTCGCCTACACCACCGGCCCGCTGCTCAAGCAGGTCGGGTCCTCGTGGGCGAAGGTCTTCAAGTGCGCCTTGCCGGGCAAAGCCGCAAGGGCCTGAGGCGCTACGCCTGAGGAACTAATTAGCGAGGAAGGCGAGCAGGACGTCGTTGACCTCTGCGGCGTGCGTCCACAGCATGCCGTGAGGGGCGCCGTCGATCTCCACATACTCGGCGCTGGGCAGCGCCTTGGCGAAAAGCCTCCCGGTGGAGTCAATCGGCAGGATGTTGTCCGCGGTGCCGTGCATGATCAGTGACGGGACGTCGATCTTGGGGATGTCGGCGCGGAAATCCGTGAGCCAGGTGGGCTGGGCGGCCACGGATGCCGTGGCGCCCGCCCCGGCCGCCAGATTCCAGCCCGCATTCATGACTTCCTGGCTCAGGCGCGGTGTGCCCAGGAACGTGCTGCTGTTGTAGAAGTTCTTGAAGAACTCGGTGAAGAACGCGTAGCGGTCCGCGGTAACGGCTTCGGTGAGGCCGTCGAACACAGACTGCGGAACACCGCCGGGGTTGTCCTCGGTTTGCAACAGGTAGGGCTCCAGCGAGCCGATGAACACGGCTTTCGCAACGCGGGCCGAGCCGTAATGGCCCAGGTAGCGGCCCACCTCGCCGGTGCCCATGGAGAATCCCACCAGTACGGCGTCGTTGAGATTGAGGGCGTCAAGGACCGTGTTGAGGTCCCCGGCGAAGGTGTCGTAGTCATAGCCTCCGATCGTCTTGCTGGACCTGCCGAAGCCGCGGCGGTCATACGTGATTACCCTGTAGCCGGCGGCGAGGAGGGCCACCGTCTGCTTCTCCCATGAGGAGCCATCCAGCGGGTAGCCGTGGATCAGGACGACGGCCTGCCCCGTTCCGTGGTCCTCGTAGTAGAGCTCGATGTCAGTGTTGTGTTCATTCCCGACGGTGATGTAAGCCATGCCGGCAGTCCTCTCGGTAGGGTGATCGCGGTCATTCGCAATCGGCACTACCCACTCTGCTCTACTCGCCGCCCGCAGCCAAGGACAGGCCGCCGGTGCCCGGGCCACACGTTTGCCGAGGCGGCGGCGGATACTGCTTTACTCCTCCTTTCCGCGTCATCGGCCGCCCTGGGAAGTGCGGCAATTCCGACTACTTGCTTTATCCTCGCCAGCAGCCGCAATGAGAAGGCGCTCAGGCAAGGAATCCCCTGATTTCCGTGGATTTGGTGGCCCGGGGGCCCGAGGACGAAGCGGCTAAGGGCGCTCCGGATTATTCGCTGATTCAGCAATCAAACTGAGTACACGCGGGCGCGAGCCAAGCAATTTTGGCCAGCCCCCGGGAAAAAGAGCAGTACCGCTACGCGTTGTCTGGTCCGGACTATGCGTGGAGCATGAGCGACATCGATCAGTCGTCCAGCAAACTTCGCACGGAGGGTGCTCCAAACGGCTCAGCGTCTCATTTCTCAGCCACACCGATTCAAGGAGTCTCACTCATGCGCAAAATGACCAAGAAGAACAAACTCCTGGCAGCTGCTGGAGCATTGGCCCTCGTCACGGCTGGCGGCGGTGCCGCGTACGCGTACTGGACCACCACTGGCTCCGGCACGGGAACGGCCGCGAACTCGACCGGCGGCGGCACAGTGACCCTGCATTCCACGTTCTTGCCTGGGCTTGCCCCGGGCAACTCCGAGAGCGTGGCCTACACGGCAGACAACTCGAGCAACACCGGCACAGTGGTGGGTGCGCTCACTGCCTGGGTCACCACAAGCGACGCTGGCTGCCTGCCCGCATGGTTTACGGTCACGGCTGACACCACCAACTCGGCGGTGGGAGCTAATTCGACCGCAACCGCGGTGGGCTCCGGTACGCTGACGTTCCTGAATGACGCCGCAAACCAGAACGCCTGCAAGAGCGCAGTCGTCACGGTGCACGTCACTAGCCTCTAAAAGACTTCGCCGGCGGGCAGGCTGAGAGCCCGCCCGCCGGCGAATTCCACCACCCGCCTATGGCAGCACCGGTCAGAAGGGGCTCGACGTGCAGAACGAAGCTGGGTACTTCAGCACATATATTCGCAGGAAAACCATTGCAGTCGAAGTGCTGCTGGTGGGTCTATTGGTCATGCTCCTTTCAGCCGGGACCATCTTCGCCGCCAGCCAGGCCAGCAAACCCGGCATCACCGTACAGATTTCCCCGGCAAGCCAATCCATACAGCAAGGCCAGACCGCAGCCTACGTTGTCTCCGTGACGTCCACCGGGGGCTTCACCGGCACCGTTGGTCTCGGGGTCACCGGTCTGCCCGGCGGATCATCGGCAGCATTCGCACCCGCGTCGGTGACGCTGGGCTCGGGAAGCACCTCCACGGCAAGCATGAACGTCGCAACCAGCCAGGCCACCACGACCGGCACCTACACCCTCAAAGTAACGGGCACCAGCGGGAAAATCAGCGGCAGCGTGACCGCCAGCCTCACCGTGAATTACCGGATTTCCGGATCATTCTCCATGAGCGCGACGCCGTCCTCGGTCACCGTCCCGCCCGGCGCCACCGCTATGTACGACCTTCAGCTGACGCGGAACAACTTCGCCGGCCCCATCACCCTGAGCGTCCTGGGCGGTTTACCCACCGGTGCGGTTGCCAAGTTCTCCCCCAACCCGGCCACCGGCGGATCCTCGACGCTGCAGATCACCACGGCGGCCAGCTCCCCCAACGGAAGCTACAACCTTTACCTGGTCGGCTCCGGGCAGGGCACCACGGGCAAGACGCAGTACGCCTATGCGAACGTCCAACTGGTCCTGGACTCCACGCTGAAGCAATTTACTCTTTCGGGGAACCTGGCCGGGCTTCTGGCACCGGGGACTTCCCTGGCCCTGGACCTCCAGATCTCCAACCCCAACACCAAGGCCCTATCTGTGACCAACATCTCCGTCTCCATTGCTGGCGTCACCCGGACGGCGGATGCCAGCAGCAGGAATCTGCCCTGCACACTGGCGGACTACACCGTGACTCAGTACAGCGGACCCTACCCCCTCTCGGCGCCGCCGGGCAGCAGTTCGCTCTCCGGACTGGGCATTACCCGGTCCCTTTGGCCCCAGATCGGGATGCTCGACACCCGCACCAACCAGGACGGCTGCAAAGGCGCAACCCTCCAACTGTCCTACTCCGGATCAGGACAGGGGAACTGAGATGACCACCAAGGGATGGATCATGGACAACGGCCGCCGCGGCGCCAAAACCGCCGCCCTGACCGCCATATTGTCACTGGCGATCGGCACGGGAGGTGCCTACGCCTACTGGACGAGTACCGGCGCCGGCACCGGCTCCGCCGCAAACGGAACCATGCAGACCGTCACCGTCGAGGCCTTCGTTTCCGGTGACAGCCCGCAGTCGACGCTGGTCCCCGAAGGCACAGCAGAGACCATCCTGCGGGTCACTAACCCCAACCCCTATACCGTGCAGGTCTACAGCGTCTCGCCCAACGGCCCCGCAACCGCCGACAGCACCCATACCGGATGCACTACGACCGGCGTCACCTTCACCGGCACGGCCGCCCCCACCACCCCGGCGGTCTATGTGGCGGCGAACTCGACGGCGTTAATCACCCTCCCCGGCACGGCGGCCATGGACTCCACATCTCAATCCGCATGCCAGGGTGCCACCTTCCACCTTCCAGTCACGTTGGCGGTGCGCAAATGAGCTCCGAACCACAACCATCCGCCTCCGGCGGGAACGGCAGCCCACTTAAGCGCCTGCCCTTGGTCCTGGCTGGGATCCTCCTCCTTCTGGGCGGGATCGGTACCGCAGCGTACGCCTTCTGGGAATCTCTCAGCAGCGGCAATTTCGCCGCCGCAGCGGCCGATGCGCTCACGCCCGGCGCTCAACCTGCCGTCACCGCCAACGGCACAGACCTGACCGTGACCTGGCCGGCCGGCTCCACCACCGGCGGGCGGCCCGCCACCGGATACACCGTGACAAGGTACGCAGCAGCCACCGGCGGATCCGGAATCCCGGCCACCGGCGCCTGCGCCGGAACAGTGACCGCCCTCAGCTGCACCGAACAAAACGTGTCCGGCGGTGTCTGGTACTACACCGTGACCCCGGCCATCGCACTATGGAATGGCGGAGAAAGCCCGCGCAGCAACGGCGTCAGCAACGACGCCACACCTCCCGTGGCCACGGTGGTCTCAATCTCGCCCGCACCGAACGCCGCGGGCTGGAACAACACCAGCCCAGTGACCGTCAACATCAGCGCCCAGGACGCCGCAGGCGGGTCCGGCGTCGCCTCCATCACCTACGCGATCGATTCCGCCGCCCCCGTGACGGTCAACACCGCAACCGCAGCCGTTCCCGTCAGCGGGGACGGCAGCCACACGGTGTCCTACTTCGCCACCGACAACGTCGGCAACGCCGGCACGCCCCAAAACCAGGCAGTTCGGATCGACACCGCCGCCCCAGCTGCGCCTTCGCTCAGCGTGCCCACCTACGTCAACAGCGCCAACGTCGCCGCCGTACCGGTCAGCGGCACCGCCGAGGCCGGAGCAACCGTGACCCTCACCGCCACCGACGCCAGCTCACTCCACACCGTCACCGTGGCCACCACTGCCTCAGGCACCGGAGCCTGGTCCTACGGCACCTTGAACCTGACCACCTTCAGCCAGGGAACCCTCAGCTACACGGCTAAGGCGACCGACCCCGCCGGCAACACCGGTTTGCCCACCACCGCCACGGACACCAAAGACACCATCGCCCCGGCCGCCCCGACACTGACCGTACCCGCCTACGTCAACAGCGCCAACGTCGCCGCAGTACCGGTCAGCGGCACCGCCGAGGCCGGAGCAACCGTGACCCTCACTGTCACCGACGCCGGCTCAGCCCACACGGTCAGCGCGGCCACCACCGCCTCAGGCACGGGAGCCTGGTCCTTCAGCACCCTGAACCTGACCACCCTCAATCAGGGAACCCTCAGCTACACGGCGAAGGCGACCGACCCCGCCGGCAACACCGGTTCACCCGCCACGGCCACGGACACCAAAGACACCATCCCCCCCGCGGCCCCGACACTGACCGTGCCCGCCTACGTCAACAGCGCCAACGTCGCCGCAGTACCGGTCAGCGGCACCGCCGAGGCCGGAGCGTCGGTCTCACTCACCATCCGCGACGTTGGTTCTGCCCACACGGTGCCAGCGGCCACGACCGCCTCCGGCACCGGAACCTGGTCCTTTAGCACCCTGAACCTGACCACCCTCAACGACGGAACCCTCACCTACACGGTGACGGCGGCCGACCCCGCCGGCAACACGGGTTCGCCCACCACCGCCACAGACAAGAAGGACGTCGTGGCACCGACGGTAATCGGCTTCACACTGCTGAACGGCACAGGCAGCCCCAAATCCAATGCCGCTATCGCCGACAAGGGCGACACCGTGACTATCCGATACGCCGAAGGCATGGACCCCGCCAAATTCTGCCCGGGCTGGAGCGGAAGTTCCGCTCTTAGCGGCACCGTGACCATCACTAACGGCGGCACTGGCGGGGCCAACGACACGCTCAGCATGTCGGGAACCGGCTGTTCCACACTGACCATCGGCACAATGACACTGGGCGGAGACTACATCGGGGCAACAGCCGCCGTCTTCGGTACCAGCGGCAACGGCAACGCCTCCACCCTCACCTGGGACTCCGCACTCACCACCCTGACCATCAAACTCGGAACCCTGTCCTCCGGGACTCCGCTGTCCCCGGTCACCGCTGGAACACCGTCATACACCCCGGCAACGAGCCTTACCGACGCCGCCGGCAACCCCCTCAGCACAACGTTCTATTCCTCCGGCACCAGCGGGTTCTGACACCTTCCCTCGCCGCGGCGCCACCGCCACGGGGCTTCGGCTCCGCAGCGGCCGTGTCCAAGCCATGGCGGGTCTACCTGAAAAATGCCCTGCCCGTTGATGGCTACAGGACCTTCTCCAGGAATGCCCGGATGCGGGGATTCGTGTTTGCGTCCGGAAGAACTCCTCCGGAGGGAGATCCGCGGCGATCTTGCCGCTGTCGATGAACAACACACGGTCGGCCAGCTCGCGGGCGAAGCCCATTTCGTGGGTGACAGCCACCATGGTCATGCCTTCAGCTGCGAGCCCTGCCATGACGTCCAGGACGTCGCTGACCACCTCCGGGTCCAGCGCGCTGGTGGGTTCGTCAAAGAGCATCACCTTGGGGTTCCTGGCCACGGCCCAGGCAATGGCAATGCGCTGCTTCTGGCCCCGTCGCGTGGAAAATTAATTTCCGGAGGGTGGGAGGATGATGGCGGAACGTGGGCCGCACGTGCCATATTGTCTACAAACCATGAAGCTGCACCACACGCCCGAATGGTTGCGCTCATTGCCCACTTGCCCATCAAGGTTGATGGCACCACGATCGGACAGCGACATGACCAGAATGCTCATTGTTGGCCCCCCGGGTTCGGGCAAGGGAACGCAGGCGGAGGTCATCGCCAGGCATTTTGGCATTATGGCCATCTCCACCGGAGAGATTTTCCGGACCAACGTCCGGGAGGCAACGCCTCTGGGCGCGGAGGCCAGGAACTACCTCGACAACGGCGACCTCGTACCGGACCGGTTGACCAATGCCATGGTCCGGGACCGCCTGGACCGCGCCGATGTCCAGTCCGGGTTCCTGCTGGACGGCTATCCCCGCACCACAGCGCAGATAGCTGAGCTGGACAGCATCCTGGCTGCCACAGGTCAGCAGCTGACCGCCGTCATCCAGTTGACTGCTGACGACCGGGAGCTGGTGGCGCGCATGCTCAACCGTGCACGGGATCAGGGCCGCAGCGATGACACGGAAGAGGTGTTCCGCCGCCGCCTCCGGCTCTACCGCAATGAGACACAAGCGGTGGTGTCCGTCTATTCCCAACGCGGACTGGTGGTCCCTGTTGACGGCAGCGGGGATCCCTCCAAAGTGGGAGACCGCGCCATCGCCGCCGCAGAAGCGGCACTAGCGGGCAAGACGGTCTGAGGCGCGGCCCGGGCTGGAAACCGGAGTCTAGGAACCGAGTCTGGGAACCGGAGCTCAGGCGCTCCCGGGTGGGCGAGGAACTGGTCCCTGCGGATGAGGCCGGCAACCCGCAGCATCACTGCAATATCTGGCAGGGTGACTTCCCGCTGAGCAACACGGCCGACGACGGCTGGCTGGCGACCGCTCCGGTAAGCACTTTCCCGCCGAAAGGCTTCGGCCTGTACGGGTCAGCGGAAATGTGTGGGAATGGTGCAGGGACTGGTTCCTGCCCAAGTACTACCGCACTTCGCCCCCGCTGGATCCGCCGGGGCCCACCATCGGCCGGGGCAGGGTGATGCGCGGCGGATCGTTCCTGGGCCACGACTCCTACTGCAACCGGTGCCGTGTGGCGGCGCGGAACAGCAATGCCCCGGATTCGGCGAGCAACAACTGCGGCTTCCGGACGGTTGCCGGGTAAGGCAAGACGAAAGCCACTCATCGGAATGCGTGACTTTTCGGCCCAGGCGCCCCTTCAATGCCGCAAATCGGTGGGTCGCCTTCGGTTCGGACGCCCAATAGGTACGCAGACCGGTACAGGCTGAAACGCGACTGGGACTCACGGGACTAGGACTCACAGGGCCTGCCACGGACGCCGCCGGAGGGCCGCATGCACCCTAGGCTGGGATGAAGGCAGGGCACCCACAAACCCAAAGGAGTTCCTGATGAGAGTTGCTGTTACCGGTGGAAGCGGAAAGCTGGGACGGAGTGTGGTCCGGAGGCTGACTGACGACGGCCACCACGTGCTGAACCTGGACCGGGCAGGGGAGCGGAGCGCAGCCCTGGCCGTGGTGGACCTGCGGAACTACGGCCAGGTGCTGGATGTGATCCTGGGCCTCGATGACAGGCACAGCGGCTTCGACGCAATTGTGCACCTGGGCGCCATTCCCGCCCCCGGCATCATCCCGGACGCGGCCACGTTCGAGAACAACATGCTCTCCACGTACAACATCTTCCAGGCCGCCCGCAGGGCAGGCATCAAGAAAATTGTGTACGCGTCCAGCGAGACGGTGCTGGGACTGCCGTTCGACGTCGACCCGCCCTACATCCCGGTGGATGAGGAATATCCGGCCCGGCCGGAAAGCACTTACTCGCTGGTCAAGCACCTGGAGGAGCAGATGGCCGTCCAGCTGACCCGCTGGGACCCGGAACTGAGCATTGTGGGGCTGCGGTTCTCCAACGTGATGGACCCGGAGGACTATGAAA
Source organism: Pseudarthrobacter sp. N5 (assembly GCF_050157035.1). Lineage (GTDB taxonomy): Bacteria > Actinomycetota > Actinomycetes > Actinomycetales > Micrococcaceae > Arthrobacter. The sequence goes on along the minus strand of NZ_CP189593.1, from coordinate 3,699,607 downwards.
AGTTCCCCTCCTTCGATGCGGATGCGACCCTGCGCAAGTGGAACCTGTGGGGTTACATCGACGGACGGGACGGCGCCCAGGCTGTGGCCCGCGCCCTGGAGAACGGGAGGCCGGGGTTCGAGGCCTTTATCATCGCCGCCGCGGACACCGTGATGGGCCGGTCCAGCGCGGGCCTGGCCGCCGAAGTCTTCCCGGACGTCCGGGTGGTCAAGGAACTCGGCGAGCATGAGACCATGCTTTCCATCGGCAAGGCCCGGGACATCCTGGGGTTCTCGCCGGAGCACAGCTGGCGAGATTACCATTCCAACCGCACCACGCCCACCGAAGACTGAAGACGAAGGACTGAGGAGACGCATGAAGTACCGCACACTGGGAAACAGCGGGGCCGTGGTGTCCAACTACGCACTGGGCACCATGACTTTCGGGGCCGAGGCCACCGAAGAGGCGTCGCACGCCATTCTGGATGACTACTTCGCCGCCGGCGGCAACTTCATCGACACTGCCGATGTCTACAGCGCAGGGGCATCCGAGGAAATCATCGGCCGTTGGCTGGCCAAACGGCCGGATGTTAAAGACCGGGCTGTCCTCGCCACCAAAGGCCGCTTCCCGATGGGCCAGGCTCCCAACGACGTCGGGACCTCGCGCCGGCACCTGACCCGCGCTCTGGATGACTCGCTGCGCCGCCTGGGCGTGGAGCAGGTTGACCTTTATCAGATGCACGCGTGGGACCCCGTCACTCCGCTCGAGGAAACGCTCCGGTTCCTTCATGATGCCGTGAGTAGCGGGAAGATCGCCTACTACGGTTTCTCCAACTTCCTGGGCTGGCAGCTGACCAAAGCGGTCTACGTCGCCAAAGCCCACGGCTGGAGCCCTCCCGTGACCCTGCAGCCGCAATACAGCCTGCTTGTCCGTGAAATTGAATCGGAAATTGTTCCCGCCTCGCTGGACGCCGGCATCGGCCTGCTGCCCTGGTCACCTCTGGGCGGCGGCTGGCTCTCCGGCAAGTACAAGCGCGACCAATCGCCCACCGGCGCCACCCGGCTGGGCGAAAATCCGGAACGCGGCATGGAGGCCTGGAAGGCGCGGAACGCCGATCCCCGTACCTGGGAGGTCGTCGAGGAAGTCGAGGAAATCGCCGGGCGCCATGGCGTGAGCCCTTCGCAGGTGGCGCTGGCCTGGCTGGCGGACCGCCCGGCCGTCACCTCGGTGATCCTGGGCGCCCGGACCACCGCCCAGCTCGCCGACAACCTCGCGGCAGCGGACCTCCGGCTCACGGTCGGGGAGACGGAGCGGCTGACCGAGGTCAGCCGGCCGCGCGTCGGTATCTATCCGTACGGGCCGATGGCCCAGGAGCAGCGCAGCCGGAAGCTCGACGGCGGCCGCTGACCCCGCGGCGTAGCCTGCGACCCGCACCGCAGACTACGCCGGGGTTGCCTCGGCCTCTGCCGCCGCCGGTGCGGCGGCCGGGCCGGCGTCGTGGTGGCTGGACCAGATGTCACCCATTTCTTCGGTGGACTGCTCCACGATCCTGCTCATCGCGGCGTGCGCGGCGTTGGCTTCGCCCCGCTGGATGGCGCTGGCAACGTCAACATGCAGCTGCAGGGCTTCGTGGTGGGGAAGGAGCGGCATCAGGCCATGCTCGGTGCGCCCGGTCAGGACTTCCCTGACGAGATTGTGGAGCTGGGAAAACATCGGGTTACCCGAGGCCTTGAGGATCGAGGCGTGAAATTCGATGTCCAACCGCAGGAACTCATCGTGGTCTCCGCGCTGGCCGGCGGCCCACAGCCGCGCCGCCTGCGAGACAAGCTCGCTTCCCGCATCGAGAGTGACACGGCTGGCAGCGAGCCTGGCCGCCTGCGGCTCTACGGCGCCCCGCAATTCGTTCAGGGCCCGCAGCTGTTCGAGCCTGCCGGAGGAGGCCAGGCGCCACCGGATCACCTGGGGATCAAAGAGGTTCCAGTGGTCCTCGGCCTGCACCACCGTGCCGAGCCGCCTCCGGGACTCGAGCATCCCCATGGAGCAGAGCACACGGGTGGCTTCCCTGACCACTGATCGGGACACTTTGTGCTTCATCTCCAGCTCGTCGAGCCGCAGGATGGTGTGTACCGCGAGGGTGCCGTCGGTGATTGCAAGGCCCAGGCTCTGCACCAGCGCCGAATGCAGGTCTGCAGAGGGCTCCGCCTTTGGAGGTTTCATAAATAAATCATACCGATAACCTCCAAGGGGTTGATTAAGTCTGCTTTATTTACCTAAGATCGCTTCCAGAGCAGATGTAAAGATGCATTTGCAGTTGGCTGGACGTTCTCTCCAGCCCTTAGACCCAAGGGAGTCGTAATGAAGCGGCGTTCAATTGTGAAGTATGCGGCTGTTGCCGCAGCCCTGTCGCTGGGGTTGACCGCCTGCGGTGGCGCCAGCGGCAGCAGCGATGCCAAGACGGCAGGCACCGTCCGGGTCACCCTCGCCAACCACGTGTGGACCGAGGGAATCAAGGCGGCCATCCCGGAATTCGAGAAGTCCACTGGACTCAAGGTCGAACTCACCCAGCTCGGCGAAGACCAGCTCTCGGACCAGTACAACGTCAAGCTCAACGCAGGCAGCGACGAGATCGACGTCATGATGTACCGCCCGCTCCAGGAGGGTAAGGCATTCTCCAAGAACGGCTACCTCGCGGACCTGACGAGCAAGGTCTCCCAAGACGCCACCTGGGATTGGAAGGACTACCAGGAGGGCCCGGTCAAGGCCACCAGCGCAGACGGCAAGGTCGTCGGCGTCCCGATCATCACCGAGCGCGAAGTGCTGTACTACCGCAAGGACCTGCTGAAGGCTGCCGGCCTTGAGGTTCCCAAGACCATGGAGGAGCTCGAAGCGGCGGCCAAGACCATCGCGGCCTCCTCCCCGGACACCGCGGGCTTCGTGGCACGTACCGGCAAATCCGCCGCCGTGACCCAGTTCTCCAGCTTCCTGTACAGCTTCGGCGGTGACTTCACCGACGCCGGCGGCAAGTCCGCCGTCGGCAGCGACACCGCCAAGAAGGCCTACGCCTACTACGGCGGCCTGATCAAGAACTACGGCCCCAAGAACGTCAGCACGGACATGAGCTGGCCCGAGGCGATGGCTATCTTCACCCAGGGCAAGGCCGCCTTCTACACCGAGGCCGACTCGCTCTACAAAAACGCCACCGATCCCGCCAAATCCAAGGTCGCCGACACCGTGGGCTTCGCCGCGCTTCCCGCCGGACCGGCTGGCTCCAAGCCGTACAATATCCCATCGTGGGGCCTGGCCGTCAACCAGGCCTCGAGCAACCAGGACAACGCCTGGAAGTTCATCCAGTGGGCCACCAGCAAGGACCGTACCCTGGCTGCACAGAAGGCCGGCGTCCCTGGACCTCGCACCTCCGTCTGGGCCGACCCTGCCGGAACGTCCACCTACCCGAAGGACCTGGCCGAGGCCATCGCCGCCAGCGCCAAGACCGGTGTGGGCCATGACCGTCCCGAGGTTGTCACGGTAGGCAAAGCCCGCGAAATCGTGGGCGGACCGATCGTTTCCACCATCACCGGAGCTGACGCTTCGGCCGCCGCCGACACGGCGAATGATGCCTTCCAGAAGTTCCTGGACAGCGAAAAGAAATAACGGCAAACCACAGCGCGACGCCGGCCTGCCGCCGTCGCGCTGTGGCCACCGAATCACTTCACCCCCGACTCCTTAGGTGAACCATGTCTGTACTGACCCCTCCCCGCAGCGCGCCTCCCCGAAGCGCCAACCGTGCGCCCGGTCCGCGCGAGAACTTCTCCGCCTGGGCCAACCGGCACCGCAAGTGGCTCTTCGCGGCACCCGCCATGATCTTCGTGGGCGTCCTGATCATCTTTCCCCTGGCCTGGACGCTCTACCTGAGCCTCACGGATTCGCAGGGCTCTGTCCGCGCGGCATCCGAGTTCGTCGGCCTGCAGAACTACCTCACGGTGCTCTCCGACGCGGAACGCTTCTGGCCCGCCGTGGGACGCACGCTGTCCTTTACCGGCGTCGCCCTCATCTGTGAAGTTGTTCTGGGCATGGGGATCGCGCTCCTGCTGTGGCGCCCGTTCCGTGGCGAAAAGTGGGTCCGGGTGGCCATCCTGCTGCCGCTCGTCGCCACACCGGTCGCCGTGGGCATGATGTGGCGGCTGATCTTCGATCCCAACATCGGCTTCGTCAACCAGCTCCTGGGCCTCGTGGGGATACCTCCCCAGCCTTGGCTGTCCGGCCAGGACACCGCCCTGGGAACCACCATCTTCATGGACATCTGGCAGTGGACCCCCATGGTGGTGCTGATCCTGCTGGCCGGATTGACGTCCCTTTCCGAGGAGCCCGACGAAGCGGCCAGGATGGACGGCGCCAACGCCTTCCAGCGCTTCTTCTTCATCACCCTGCCGCTCATGATGCCCACCGTGATCGTCGCCATCCTGCTCCGGGGCATCGATGCCCTGAAGACCTTCGACATCCTCTACGCCACCAAGGGCAAGGGCGGCGGCTCCTTCCACGAGGTGGAAACGCTGAACGTTTACGCCTACGGACTGAGCTTTGACTACAACCAGTACGGGCTGTCCTCCGCCGTGCTGATCCTGTTCTTCATGATCATCATCGGCTCCATGTGGCTGCTGACCATGCGCAAGAAAGCGGTAAGCAAATGACCGTCCTGACCGAACCGGGAACCTCAACGGAAGCACCCAAGCCGGCCACCCGCCGTCGGAAGCCGCTGCGCAGCCGTGCGTACAAAGCATTCCGCGTGGTGGCGCTGGTCCTGGTGGTGCTGTTCCTGATTGGCCCGCTGATCTGGATGTTCCTGGCCTCCCTCAAAACCAGCGTGGACATCTACGACACCGGCAAGTCCTTCATTTTCACCCCGACGGTGGAGAACTATGCCAATGTCCTGCAACGGAACAACTACCTTGTCTTCATCCTCAACAGCTTCTGGGTGGCGTTTGTCTCCACCGCCCTGTCGCTGGTGCTGGGCGTTCCTGCCGCGTATGCCATGAGCCGTTTCACCATGCACCGCTCGGCCCTGGTGGTCCTGATGGCCCGTGTTATCCCCGGCGTATCGCTGCTGGTGCCCTGGTACTACGTCTTCTCCAACCTGAAGATGGTGGGCGGCTTCGAGGTGCTGATCCTCAGCCACATGTTCGTCGCTCTGCCGCTGATTGTCTACATCATGATGAGCTACTTCGATTCGCTGCCGCTGGAACTGGAGGAATCGGCCCAGGTGGACGGATTGACGCCTATCGGAGCGTTCCGCCGCATCACCCTTCCGCTCTCCGTTGCAGGAATGGCGACGGCGGGAATCCTGTCCTTCATCTTCTCGTGGAACAACTTCATGTTCGCCCTGGTGCTCTCCGGCTCCAAGACCAAAACCCTGCCGGTCGCGATCTTCGATTTCGTCTCCTACGCGAGCATCGACTGGGGCGGGCTCATGGCTGCCGCCACCGTGGTGACCATCCCGATCATGATCATTGCGCTCTTTACGCAGAAATACATCGTGTCCGGCATGACTGCCGGCGCGACCAAGGGCTAGGCGGGGTAACCATGACGCTCATCAGCAGGATAGAAACCTTCCTCGTCGCGCCACGCTGGCTCTTCGTCCGGATCGAGACCGACAGCGGGATCGTGGGCTGGGGAGAAGCAAGCTGCGAGGGCCGCAGCGAAACCGTCCGCACCGCGGTCGGCCAGCTTTCCGAACTGCTGATCGGCCGGGACGCCCTCCGGATCGAAGACCATTGGCAGGTCATGACCAAAGGCTCGTTCTACCGCGGCGGCCCCATCCTGGCCAGCGCCGTCTCAGGACTGGACCAGGCCCTGTGGGACATCGCCGGAAAGCATTTCAACACCCCCGTTCACCAGCTCCTGGGCGGTCATGTCCGCGACCGGATCCGGATGTACGGCTGGGTGGGCGGCGACGAGCCCAACGAAGTGGCCGATTCCATCAGCGCCCAGCTTGACGTCGGGCTGACCGCCGTCAAGATGAACGCCAGCGGCCGGATGAGCCCGCTGGCCTCCGTGGCAGAGCTCGACGGCGTCGTCCGCCGCGTGGCTGCGGCCCGGGAAGTTTTAGGGGACCACCGGGACGTCGCCGTTGACTTCCACGGACGTTTCAGCCTCGCCAACGCCCGGCGCGTGGCACCGCTGCTGGAGCCGTACAGGCCCTTCTTCCTGGAGGAGCCCGTGGTACCGGAAAACACCCACCTGCTGCGCGAATTCACCTCATGCACCACCACGCCGGTCTCCACGGGTGAGCGGCTCTACAGCCGGCAGGAATTCCTGCCCGCACTGCAGGCAGGCATCGCCGTGGCCCAGCCGGACCTTTCCCACGCCGGCGGCATCACCGAGGTCCGCAAGATCGCCTCCCTCGCCGAGTTATACGACGTCCAGCTGGCCCCGCACTGCCCGCTGGGACCTCTCGCGCTCGCTGCCTGCCTCCAGGTCGGCTTCGCCACACCCAACTTCCTGATCCAGGAACAGAGCATCGGAATCCACTACAACCGGGGCGCCGAAGTCCTGGACTACGTGGTGGACAAGTCCCCGCTGAAGTTCGTGGACGGGCACATCGAACGCCTGACCGGGCCCGGCCTGGGCATCGATATCGACGAAGCCGTGGTGCGGGCCGCAGACAAACGGGGCCATGCCTGGCGCGGACCCGTGTGGCGGCACCCTGACGGCTCCTACGCAGAATGGTGAAGAACATGACTCCGGAGCAGTTTCTGGGCGGGCTCCGGGAGTCCGGGCTCGTAGCGATCGTCCGCGGTACCGACGGACATGCGGCGGCGCAGGCCGCCTTGGCCGTGATGGAAGAAGGCTTCCGCTTCGTTGAAGTCGCTTTGACCACGCCGGATGCCCTGGCAGCCATCCGGCAGATCCGGGACTCGGCGCCGGACAGGTGCCTGGTGGGTGCGGGCACGGTCATGACGGCCGGGAACGTCCATGACGTGGCGGCCGCGGGCGGACAGTTCATTGTGACACCGGCAGTGGCTGAGTCCATCGCCGTGGCCGCAGGGCTTGGTTTGCCGGTGCTGGCAGGGGCGCTCACCCCCACAGAAGCCTATGAAGCGATGTCCCGTGGAGCCACAGCGGTCAAGCTGTTTCCTGCGTCGATCGGCGGCCCGGCGTACCTGAAGGCGCTCCGGGATCCTTTTCCGCAGATCCCGTTTGTGGCCGTCGGCGGCGTCGGGCTGCGCGAGGCGCCCGCCTTCTGGGCGGCCGGTGCCATCGCAGTGGGCCCGGGCGGGCCGCTGATCGGGGACGCTGCATCGGGCGGGGATCTTGCCGCGTTGCGGGAGAGGGCCCGGGCATTTGTGGCACTGGCCTCCGCGTTCCGCAGCCAGCACGAAGCGAAGCTGCCGTGACGCGGACGCCGGATCTCCTGACGTTCGGCGAGTCCATGGTGTCGCTGAGGTCCGCAGGACCGCTCTCCGCAGGCGGCGGTTTGTCCATGCATGTGGCCGGGGCGGAATCCAACGTGGCCGTAGGCGTGGCCAGGCTTGGCCACCGGGTCAGCTGGTCCGGTGTGGTCGGGGCCGATCCGCATGGTGAATTCATTGTGCGCCAACTCCGCTCCGAAGGCATCCAGGTACTCAACCGGGTGGATCCAGGCCGGAGCACCGGGGTGATGTTCCTGGAGCAGCGCACAGCGGACATCAGCCGCGCCTACTACTACCGGACAGGTTCAGCCGGCTCAACCTTCAGCCGCAAGGATGTGGACCGGGCTTTCTCAGGCGGCGCCCGCGTCCTGCACCTGACCGGCATCACGCCGGCGCTCAGCAAGGAATCCCGCGAGGCCGTTGAGTACGCAGCTGCGCGTGCGGACGGGGAGGGAATGGTGGTGTCGCTGGACGTCAATTACCGGGGCAAGCTGTGGTCCCGGGATGCGGCCCGTGAGGTGCTCGCTCCGCTGGCACGGCATGCCCGGATCGTGGTCGCGTCCGACGACGAACTGGCTCTGGTGGCGTCCGCACCGGATGGCGGGGAAGGCGGGGAAGGCCGGGATGGGACGGGTCATCCTGACGCGGCGGAGGTTCGTATGGCCAACCGGCTCCTTGACCTTGGCGTTGAGGAAGTAGTGGTCAAGCGCGGTGCCTCCGGAGCCGGAGTCCATACTGCTGCCGGCCGGTGGGAGGTGCCCGCCGTCCCGGTGACCAGCATCGATACGGTGGGCGCCGGAGACGCATTCACCGCCGGCTACCTCTCGGCCCTCCTCGACGGGTTGGACGTTGAGGGTCGCCTTCACCGCGGGGCGGTGGCGGGGGCCTTTGCTGTGAGTACATCCGGCGACTGGGAGGGGCTACCGCATGCTGGGGAACTACTGCTGCTGGCAAACACCCCCGGCGGCAGTACCCAGCGCTAGCCCCGCCACCGGAAAGCTGCTTGACAAAAACATAGGGACACCCCCTGCCCCGGAGGCCCCGGTGACCTTACCGGTGAACCCGGCTTCCGCCGTCGTACCTGTCCCCCCGGCCGAGGGCAGAACACGTGCCGGTATCTGTGCTCACAGGGGACCCCTCAGCCGTGACGTAATCCAGCACCCGGAAATCGGCCTGCATGGAATCCTTGGTCATGGTGGTCCGGAATCCGCGCCGCTCGCCGGTAGAAAATCAGGTGTTCGTTCCACGCCATGGTGGAATCGGTGGCGGCTCCCGTGCCAATGCAGCCGCACGCTTCAGATCCTGACCAGGAACTCCGTCCGGGCATGGCGGACGCCGTTGACCTGCAGCTCCAGCGCATGCAGGCCCGCATGATGGACCCTGGTGGTCATTTGCCGGAAGGCATGACGCTTGGACAGCGGCCGGGCTTCGCCGGGAGCCAGCGTGAAAGCGGCCAGTTTGAAGACCTTCTCCGACAGCGAGCCGTTGGCTTTAAGATAGTGCACCACGTAGTCGACGGCGAGCCTTGCGTCCTGGCCGCCGGTGTTGGAGATCTCAAGGCCGAACCCCAGCTCTGCAGGCATCACCACCTCGTCCCGGTCCAGCCGCAGCGGTGTGACTGATACCGACGCCGGAGCGAACCCCTGCAGCGCCAGCGCACCAGGATGGGCCTTCTTGACGAGCGTCCGGAGGCCGTGCCGGAGCACCCACGCGGTGTTGGCATCCGGTGCGGCAACCCAGGCAGCCGCCGTCGTCATCACGGCCTCCGGTGCGTGACGGGCGAGGTCGTTGAGATGATTGGCCACCGAACGCCGGACGTAGTCGCTCGGGTCACGGTACAGGGCGTCCAGGATGGGGGTCGTACCCCCGGGGTTCCGGGTCAGCCCTGGGACGCGGACGGCCCAGGGGAGGTAAGGCCGGGTGCCTTCGCTGGCAAGTCTGCGGACATGCTCGTCCGGGTGCTGTGTCCACTCGATGATGATGGCCAGGGCGCGGTCCGGATCCGCCGCGAGCAGCCGCCGGATGGCGAATTCGCCGGTGAGCCGGGGAGTCAGTTCGGCCAGCAGCTGCAGGCAGTCATCGAAGTCCGCGGGGGTTCCCGATCCCAGCGCCAGCGTCACGGCGGTTTCCGAGACGGGCCACAGCGTCCACCCGGCGAACTGCTGGCTGCCGAGGGCGCTCCGGAAGACGGCGACGGCGGTCCGGCAGTCCGCCGTCGGGCTCCCGTTGTTCCTGCCGGCAGCAAGATCAGCGAGCAGCGCCCGGCTCACATGATCGGTGCGCTCCCGGAGGCTCAGTCCATGCAGAGTCGCACCGGCCAGGATGACGTGCTGCCACTCCGTACCAGGGGCAGCGTCAGCCAGTACCTCCGTCAAGGACGTGACCGCAGCCTGGTTGATCAGTTCATTCATGGCACCCATTGAGTCAGGGTACCCGTCTGGGTCAGGCCGGCGTCGCCAGCCAGGGGCCTCCGCTTATCCCGTGAGTGCGGTTGGTGGCGTGGCCAACGACGTCGGACAGCGACTTCCTGCCTTCGTACGCCCTGCGCTGCTGCTCGGTTCCCGTCCCCTCACGGAGGACACGGTCCAGCGAATCCCTGACGTACGCTGCGTCCCCGGACTCGTCCAGGGCGTCCCGCACATGATCGTGGAGAGCATTGATGACATCCGCCGCGGAAGCCGGACGGTGAGTCAGCGGATTGAGCAGATCGCCGCGGACGCCCCATCGGCTGGCCCGGAATGCACCCTGACGCAAAAGCGCCGTGTGAGTGGCGTCAGCGGGTTGGCCGGCGGCCCACTCCCGGCCGGCGGTCTCCACCAGTCCACGCACCAAAGCCGCCAGGAGCACAGTGTCATCCGGGTTGAGGCAAACGTCGGCCACGCGGACTTCAACCGTGGGGTAGGTGCGGGAAAGTCGTGCGTCAAAATCCGGGGCCTTCACCACTCCGGTGCCCAGAAGATCGTCGATCAGCTCGTGATACGCCTGCGCGGAGCCGAAGACTCCCGTGGGCCCGGCTGTCGGCCAGCGGTTCCACGCCTGCGTGCGGAAGCTCGCATAGTGGCTGTCAGCGCCGTTCCAGAACGGGGAATTCGCGCTCAACGCGATCAGCGGCGCCAGCCAGCACCTGATGCGGTCCAGCACTCCCACTCCTTCTTCGTCTGAGTTGACGGAGACATGGACATGGAATCCGCAGGTCAACTGCTCGCGGGCGGTCAGCCCGAACATTTCCACCATCGCGTCGTACCGCGGATTGGGTGTGGCGTGCGGGGCCACCGGCACCGGGGAGGTGGCAAGCGCGGCAATCCTGGCGCCGACCCGCTGGGCCAATGAATCGGCGTAGGTCCGCCCGGCCGTGATCTCCACGGCGAGTTCGCTGAGGTCGCTGTGCACACCCGTGACGGCCTCGAGTTGCTCCTGCTGAAGCTCCGGAGTCAGAACCAGATTGCGGGTAGGGTGCATCGCCTGGCTTTCAAGGTCATGGAGGCGCAACACCTCACCAGCTAAGGGCAGCGGCTTGCCGCTGTCCGGATCAACAATGAGGAACTCTTCCTCGACACCAAAAGTACGCATCTGACCAGTGTGAACCACGCCAGCAAATGCACATATTCGGAGCCGTTGGCTCGCTCCTCACGGACCCATGGTCCCGGCCCCCACCAGGCTTCGGTATAGTGCGCCCATGAATGATAAATCGACTCTGCTGCGTTATCTGCGCTTACGCCGCGAGCAACTCCTCGCCAAGCTCGATGGCCTCAGCGAGTATGACGTCCGCCGGCCATTGACGCCCACAGGAACCAACCTCCTGGGCCTCGTCAAACATGTGGCGAGCGTAGAGCTGGGGTACTTCGGCGAGGTGTTCGGGCGTCCCTGTGCCAAGGCCCTGCCCTGGCTCGACGACGGCGCCCAGCCCGACGCTGACATGTGGGTCACGCCGGAGGAATCCCGGGAGCAGATCGTCGAGCTGCACCGCTTCTCGGCCGCCCATAGCGACGCAACCATCGAGGCGCTCGCACTGGACGCGCCGGGCGACGTGCCATGGTGGCCGGAGGACCGGCGGCACGTGACCCTCCATCAGATCCTGGTCCACATGTGCGTGGAGACTGCCCAGCACCTCGGCCATGCCGACATCCTGCGTGAACTCATCGACGGTTCAGCCGGCCAGGGACCCGGGGACCCGAACCTGCCGCAGAGGGACGCGACGGAATGGGCGGAGCACCGTGCCCGGGTCGAGGCGGCGGCGCGGGCGGCGCAAGCTACTGACCACCCGTAGACCGCAGAACCCGCATGCTCAGTACAGTACCGCGCCAAATTCGCCAAACGAGGATAATCTTCAGTCAGGGCAGAGTTTCAACAGCCGATAGACGGGTTCCCCAATGATCGAAAAACCAGCGGCAGAACAAGCGGCAGAACCATCGGGCGGCGGCGAAGGCCGGTGGCATGCCTTCAACCGCAAATTCGTGGTGGAAGAGCGCTACATGAGCGCCAAGGCGCGGGCAGGCCTGTACCGGACTGCCGTTGTCCTCGCGGTACTGGGTGCCCTTGTGTTCTTCCTTGCGCTGGCAGGCGTGCTGCAGGCCGGCGGCGTGACGGCCTGGGATGAGCCTGCACGCACCTGGCTGCTTGGCTTCCGCTCCGAGCCGCTCACCACCGTGATGATTTTCCTGGCGGTGGTCTTCGGGCCGGTGGGGCTGCCCATCATCGTTCTTGTGGTCACCGTGGCCTGGGGGATTGCTGGCAAACATGCCTGGCGGCCCTTCGTTTTGGCCGCCGCAATGCTGACCGGGGTTGGGCTGGCACAGCTGATCGGGCACTCTGTGGGCCGTGGGCGGCCGCCCCTGGACCTGATGCTGTTCGGCCAGGATTCCACGTTCTCCTTCCCGTCAGGCCATGTGCTGGGGGCTTCCGATTTCCTGTTCGTGACCGCATTCCTGGTCTTTTCCCGGCTTGAACACCCGCGCGCGGCCGTTGTGGGTTTCATCGGCGCCGGCACAGGCGTGGTGCTTGCCGCCCTCAGCAGGCTCTATCTCGGCTATCACTGGCTCAGCGATGCGTTCGCCTCCGTTTCACTTTCCCTGGTGGTGCTGGGGGCGGTCATTGCCCTGGATACCTGGCGGACAGCACGGATCCGCGGCGAAAAAATCACCGGCGAACTTTCCGCGGCGGAGTAAAGAGCAGACGAAAGAATGGCCGCCGAAGACGACGTCCGCCGGATCTGCCTGGCACTGCCCGGCGTCACTGAACGGCCCAGCTGGAACCGGCCAGCCTGGTTTGCCAGGTCCCTGATGGCACGGATCTGGGAGGACGGCGTGCTGACGGTCAAGCCCGACGAGCGTGAGGCGGTTACCGGAACGGATCCGGATACATACTTCTGGACCCCGCATCACGATCGCTCGCCGCAACTGGTGCTGGTGCGGCTGGAGCGGATCGGGGTTGAGGAGCTGGCAGAGCTGCTGGAGGATTCGTTTCTGCTAGCGGGCGGCCGGCGCTGACGTCGATGAACTTCCCCAGGTTTTCATCCATGAACCGACCTAGCAGCACGTCCGGTCCGCTCCGGTCCGTGCCCCCGCCAGGATCCCCAACGGCCCTCCGGCTGGCCCTCGTCAGGACCCGCGGCTTATGCCATTCTTGGAGTTATCCGCTGTAACTGCACTCGAAGGAGAATGGAATGTTCACGCCCAACGCTTCGCTCTCAAGTTTCAGTGTTGACGATCTCGGCGCCGCCAGAACGTTCTACAGCGAGACGCTGGGTCTGCCCCTGGCGGATGGGGTCATGGGCTCTCTTGAGATCACGCTTCCGGAGGGAACCAAAGTGATGGTCTACCCCAAGGACAACCACGAGCCGGCCACCTTCACCATCCTGAACTTTGTGGTGGACGACGTCGATACTGCCGTAGACCAGCTGAACGAGGCCGGAGTCAAGACGGACCTCTACGATGACCCGGGCCTGCCAACGGATGCGAAGGGCATAATGCGCGGCAACGGCCCGGACATCGCCTGGTTCAAGGACCCTGCGGGGAACGTGCTCTCTGCCCTCAAGCCGTGACGGACTCCAAGCCATGAACCATCACAACCGTCACAACAACAAAACCGTCACTACAGCGCAGAGGAAACGGCAATGCACCTCACAGCCAAGGAACTAGCTGCCCTGATTCCACCGGAGTTCATCCTTGGAGTCGCCACTTCGGCCTTCCAGATTGAAGGCGCCGTGGACGAGGACGGACGGGGACGCGCCGGCTGGGACGTGTTCGCAGCCAGACCCGGCGCGATTGTGGACGATCACAGCCCGGCTGTGTCCGCTGACCACTACCGCCGGATGCCGGAGGACGTGGCCCTGATGAAGCAGCTGGGCGTGGACTCGTACCGCTTCTCGATCTCCTGGCCGCGGATCCAGCCGAACGGAAGCGGCCCCGTCAACCCGGCCGGCCTGGCCTTCTATGACCGGCTCCTGGACGAACTGCTGGCAAATGGGATTTCCCCTATGATGACTATTTACCACTGGGATACGCCGCTGGCCCTGGACGAGGCGGGTGGCTGGATGAACAGGGACACGGCGTACCGTCTGGGTGAATTCGCCGCCATTGCCGCGGCCGCGTACGGCGACCGGGTGGCCCGCTGGGTGACCATCAACGAACCCGCCACAGTGACCACCAACGGCTACGCACTGGGCCTTCATTCACCCGGCGAATCGCTCCTGCTCAAGGCCCTGCCCAGCGTCCATCACCAGCTGCTGGGCCACGGACTGGCGCTTCAGGCCCTGCGCGCGGCCGGGGTCCCGGGCGAAATAGGGATGGCAAATGTCTATTCACCCATGGTTCCTGCGTCCGGCAATCCGATGGATAAGCTGAGCACGGGATTCATGGACATCGCGCAGAACCGGCTCTTCGCGGATCCGGTCCTCACGGGGGAGTACCCGGAGGTGATCCGGGCCGCCAAGTTCTTTGGCTCGTTCAGCCACCCGGATGAGGACCTGGACCTGATCTCCCAGCCGCTGGACTTCTACGGGCTTAACTACTACATGCCCACCAGAGTGGCTGCGGGTGCCGGGGACGGTCCTGTGCCGGAAGGCATGGAAGCCGCCTTAGGGGAAGACCTCGGAGAATCGGCGCCCGGCGCCATGCTGCACATCACGTCCTGGCCGGGCGCCCAGATCACCGCGTACGGCTGGCCGATTGTGCCCGAGTACGTCGGCGTGGCCCTGGCCGAAATCGCTGAGAGGTATCCAGGCCTGCCTCCTGTCTATATCACCGAGGGCGGTGCCAGCTTTGCGGACACAGTGGTCCGCGCAGCAGACTCGGGAAGGATCATGATTCCGGACGAGCGGCGCATCATCTACCTGGCTGAGCATCTCCAGACCGTGCTGGAGGCAACGGCTCCCGGCGGCATCGCGGAGAAAATAGATCTGCGCGGTTATTACGTATGGTCGCTGCTGGACAACTTCGAGTGGTCCGGTGGCTACAAGCAGCCGTTCGGGCTCCTGCATGTGGACTTCGAGACACTGGAACGGACACCCAAGGCGTCATACTTCTGGCTGCAGGAGTTGCTGGCCGAGCGTCAGAGAATGGCCAGTTCGGACAACCGCGTGGCCATGCCGGCGCCGTCGGTCGAATAGATCCACGGTACCGAAGAGGAGCTGTGGTCCCCGTCGTCCGAGTGCCCGCCAGCCAGGACAGATTCGCTGACTGACAGCTGCCGAATGGCGATGGCAGCCACCCGGTCCGTGTGGTCCTGCGCGAAGCTGGAATAGATGTCCTCGTCGTGCTGGCCGTTGTCGCCGACCAGCAGCCATTGAATGTCCGGAAATTCCATGGCCAGACGTTCCAGGTTCTGGAGTTTGTGTTCCTGGCCGCTGCGGAACCAGCGGTCCTGAGTCAGCCCCCAGTCCGTCAGCAGCAACGCGCCGGAGGGGTACATGTTGCGGGTCAGAAAGCGTGCCAGGGTGGGCGCCGCGTTCCATGGGCCCGTGGACAGGTATATTACCGGTGCGTCGGGATGCTTAATGGTGAGCCGGTCCAACAGGACCGCCATTCCTGGTGTGGCCATCCGGGCCCGTTCGCTCAGGACGAAGGTGTTCCACAGAGCCAGGAAGGGCCGGGGCAGTGCCGTAACCATCACGGTGTCGTCAATGTCTGACACAACGCCGAACCGGACGTCCGGGTCGACCACCTGGATGGTGGTTTCCACGGGATCTGTGCCCTCAGCGCGCAGCACGGCCGTGTGCCGGCCGGGAAGGAGCGATACTTTCACCACCGTATCCACCAGGCCGCCGCGGTCCGCCCGCACGTGCGTCACCACGTTGCCGATCCGTATCTCCACGTCCGGGTTCCGGATGGGGACGCTGGTGAAGGCGCGCCACCCCCGGACGTTCTGGTTACCGTTGCTGGCCGCCCGTTCCGCGCGGCTGCCTGGCACCGGTTTGCTGGTCAGCAGCACCCGGCCCAGGACCCGCACCCATTGGGTGGAGCCGTACCCCTGGTAGGCGATGGTCTGAGGGGCAAAGTTCCAGCGGCCGGCCAGCTTGAGCCGCACGGCGTTGACGGAGTCGGACACCTTGTGGGCAAAGCGGAAGAGGTGGTTTTCTGACAACGATTTCTTCTGCGGTGCCATGTCCATGCCTCCACTCTCCCACAGGGCCGGATTCCGGTGCTCGGATGGCATCCCGCGTCCGGGCGGCACGGCGGCGTTCCTCCCCTCTCGGCTTACCTATAGGAACGGCCCGGGGTGTGGCAGGGTAAGGGGCATGGCACGCATCGAGGATTACGCGGTAGTTGGGGATCTCCACACCGCAGCGCTGATCAGCACCGAGGGCTCCATCGACTGGCTGTGCTTGCCCCGGTTTGATTCACCGGCATGCTTCAGCGCCCTCCTGGACACGCCGGAGGCCGGCCGCTGGCTGCTGGCACCGGAAGGTGGCGGCGAGTGCACCCGGCGTCAGTACCGCCCGCACACCCTCATTCTGGAAACGGAGTGGGAGACCGAGGATGGAACTGTGCGGGTGATCGACTTTATGCCCCCGCGTGATGCCGTTGCGGACATCGTCCGGATTGTGGTGGGGATCAGCGGCAGTGTGAAGATGCGCGGCGAACTGGGCCTGAGGTTCGATTACGGGCATATTGTGCCGTGGGTCCGCCGGGACAAACGCGGCATGCATGCGATCGCCGGGCCGGATGCCGCGTATCTGGTGACGCCGGCCCCGCTGCAGGGTGAGCGGCTGAGGACCATCAGCGAGTTCACCGTACGGGCTGGAAACCGCGTTCCGTTTGTGCTCACCTGGGCACCGAGCCACGTTCCCAGGCCCCGCTCCGTCGATCCGGAGCACGTACTGGAGGGCACGGAATCGTTCTGGCAGGAATGGTCCGCCAGATGCAGGATCACCGGCAAGTACAAGGACGCAATTGAGCGCTCCCTCATCACACTCAAGGCACTGACCTACGCTCCCACCGGCGGGATTGTGGCCGCCGTGACCACGTCACTCCCGGAGCAGCTGGGCGGCCCGCGCAACTGGGACTACCGCTTTTGCTGGCTCCGGGATGCCACGCTGACTCTGCAGGCGCTGCTTGCTGCGGGGTATACGGACGAGGCAGCGGCGTGGCGGGACTGGCTGCTGCGGGCCGTGGCCGGCGATCCCGCTGACCTCCAGATCATGTATGGCCTCCACGGGGAACGCCGGCTTCCGGAAATGGAACTGCCATGGCTCGCTGGGTATGAGAAGTCAGCCCCTGTGCGGACAGGCAACGGCGCCGCCCAGCAGCTTCAGCTCGATGTCTGGGGTGAGGTCCTGGACTGTTTGTCCCTCACCCGAAATTCCTTGTTGAAACATAGCGATGAAGCGTGGGACGTCCAGGTGGCCCTGATGGAGCACCTGGAGGGTGTCTGGGATCAGCCGGACAACGGGCTCTGGGAAATGCGGGGCCCCCGCCGCCATTTCACGCATTCGAAGGTGATGGCGTGGGTGGCAGCGGACCGGATGGTCAAAGGCGTACGGGAATCCGGGCTCCCCGGTCCGGCGGACCGCTGGGAGGCACTGCGGGACAGGATTCACCGCGAGGTGATGGCCAACGGGTTCGATCCCGTCCGCAACACCTTTGTTCAGTCCTATGGCCGGCCGGAGCTGGATGCCAGCCTGCTGCTGCTGCCCAGAGTGGGTTTCCTTCCGCCCGATGATCCGAAAATGCTCGGCACCATCGACGCGATCCAGCGGGAGCTGACCGAGGACGGTTTTGTGTTGCGGTACCGGCCGGAAAAGAGCGACGACGGCCTGCCGGGGAACGAAGGGGTTTTCCTTGCCTGTTCATTCTGGATGGTGGAAGCGCTCCTCGGTGCCGGACGCCGTCGTGAGTCAGCCCGGCTCTTTGAACGCCTCCTCGCGCTGCGCAATGACGTTGGCCTGCTGAGCGAGCAATGGGGTGTCAGCGAGGGGCGGCAATTGGGGAACACACCGCAGGCATTCAGTCATTTCGCCCTGGTGACCAGTGCCCTTGAAATTCATCAGCAGAGCGTGCGGCAGAGCAATAAGCCCATGTAGCACGGATGGCTTCAGCCCTGCCGCCAGTTGCTGCTGTCCAGGTGAGCGGAGCCCACCGGTCCCATCTGGAGCATCCCGCCGTCCGCGGCCCAGGATGCCCCGGTGACATAGGACGACGCCGGTAACGCAAGGAAAGCGATCACGGCGGCTATCTCGGTGGCCCGGCCCGAGCGGCCCAGCGGGATCCCGGGGTACAGGGTGGGCTCGGGATCATCGCCGTCCTGGCCGGACATGGGTGTGGAGATCGCCCCCGGCGCCACGGAGTTTGCGGTGATTCCGTGCGGAGCAAGTTCCAGGGCAATCGTCTTGATCAACCCGCCCAATCCATGCTTGGCGGACACATAGGCGGCGGCATGAACTTTCGGCTGGGTTTCGTGGACGCTGGTGACAGCAATGATGCGCCCGCCGTTCCCTGCGGCCACCATTCTCCGGGCGGCCGCCTGGATGCAGGCAAAGGCGCCGTTCAGGTTGATGTCCATGGTTCTGGCCCAGATGGTGTGGTCCAGCTCCAGGAAACCGACGCCGTCACCTGCGCCGGCGTTGTTGACGAACACATCCAGCCCGCCCAGTTCTTCCGCCAGCTCGTCGATCACGGCGGCGCACCCGGGGATCACGGTGGTGTCCAGCTGCCGGATCGCGGCCTTCCGGCCGGCCGCGCGGACCTGTTCGGCCGTGTGCTCGGCACCGGCCCGGTCCGAGTGCCAGGTAATCCCGACGTCCATTCCGGCTTCGGCCAGGGCCACGGCCGTGGCCCTGCCGATCCCCGAATCGCTTCCCGTGACAATTGCAGTGCGTGGTGAAAATTCCATGGGCCGGTCCTTCCCTGACTCTGAAACCCAAGCTAGCAGCAGACGCCACCCCTGTCAGTGCCAGGAGCTGGGTGTTGTCCATGGATTCAACGGGGGAACAGGACTCAAGGCCGACGACGGCGAAACGGCGCACCGCCGTCGTCGTGCCTCTTGTAGCGGGCGGGTCCAGCAGCAGGAGTTCAGCCCAGCAGCCCCCGATTCAGCCGCCTCGGTCACACAGAAGCGGTTGCCGTCAGGGTCCGCCAGCACAATGAAGTCAGCGTCGTCCGGAACGTCATTGACGCCAAGGATCGGGGTTCGGGGTCGGCCATGCGCGGCTAAATTCGCGCCAGCGACATCCCACCGCACCCTCCTATGGCCACCCCGGTCCAGACAGGTCAGATCGCAGGCCGGTGGGCTGCCCTCGTCTCGAAGCCGTGCGCACCCGGCGCCTCGTGGCGGCCTACCGCCCGCTGCGCCGGCCCTGCTTTCGGTCAAGCCGGGCCCTGCGGATGCGCGAGAGCACCTTCGTGACCACAGCCAAGACCGGGGATCGGAGCCGGGACCGCGCATCGGCGATCGCCGCGTTCCAGACTCCGTCGCTGTAGGTGGGGTAGGCGTGCGTGGTGCCTGCGATGTCGCGCGTCGAAAGACCGTTCTGCACCGCGAGGGTGAGCTCGGCCAACGATTCACCGGCCCTCGGCCCGACGATGGTGCCCCCGACGATCCGCCCGCGCCTGTCGAGGATGAGGCGGGTCAGCCCGTCCGTCCTGCCCTCGGTGATGGCACGGTCAAGGTGGGTGTGGTGGATGGTCGATATGGTGTGCCGGCCATCCTCGGCAGCGGTGATGCCGACGGCGGCGAGCTCCGGTGAGGTGTATGTGACCCGGGGGACGGTGCCGCTGACGCGGCGGCCCAGCCCCAGGACCGCGTTGGAGGCAGCGACACTGGCGTGCACCCCGGCCAGGTGCGCGAACCGCGGGTTCGCCGTGACGTCCCCTGCGGCCCAGATCGCGGGGTTGGTCGTGCGCATCTTCGCATCCACCAGTACGCTGCCACTGGCATCGCAGTCCACACCGACGGCGGCCAGACCGAGCCCCAAGGTCCGCGCGGTCCGCCCCGCCGCGAGGAGCACCACATCGGCCTCGACATGCGTGCCATCCACCAGATGGATCCGGCTCACACCCGCCTGGACCGACACCCGGTCGATCCGTGCGTTCTCGCGGAACCGGACTCCGTCATTTTCCAGGCTCCGCCGGATGAGCGCGGCGGCGTCCCGGTCCTCCTTGGGGAGCATTTGCGAGCGTGCAAGCACGCTTACCTGCGACCCCAGACGGGCGAATGCCTGTCCCAGCTCGCAGGCAACCGGGCCGCCGCCGATGATCACGAGACGGGCCGGAATTTCCTCAAGGTCCCATACTGTCTCCGAGGTGACGACGTGCGCCATGTCAAGACCCGGAATGTGCGGCAGTGCCGGTTCAGCGCCGGCGGTGATGAGGGCCTGCCGGAAGGCCGCCCTCACACCGTCAATGTCTGCGGTACCAGGGGCCACGAACCGGGCGGAGCCGGGCAGGACCTCGACGCCGGCCCGCTCGAGTGCGGCGGGAGAGTCACCCGGTTCGATGGCGGCGATCGCACCGAACACCTGCTGCCGGACGGCCGCGAAGTCCGGCGGCCGGTTGGTCAGCCGTTGCTCGATTTGGGCGTACGCGGCGGCGGCCAGGATGGTTTTGGAGGGAACACATCCGGTCCACAGGCAGTCACCGCCGGTGCGCGCGCGCTCAACAAGAACCGTGCGTGCTCCAAGACCGGCGGCGGTCCTGGCTCCGATGATGCCTGCCGTGCCGCCGCCAATAACCAGAAGATCGATAATGCCTTCACGGGCTGCCACGGAGCGCTCCTTGTGTTAAATTGGTCCGGCCGGCGGTGCCGGACTGCCTGTGCCGATTATGACAGTCATTCACTGAACCCGGAGGTGGGCCCCATCCCGGAGAGGTACAGCATCTTCGCTCCTCTCTACGACGCGCTGTCGGGCGAGTTTCCGATATACCGGGCCGGAAGGGTGCTCGGCATCGCGGCGATGGCCCCGCGGGTGGGGGACCAGGTGCTCGACGTCGGGTGCGGAACCGGCCTGAACTTTCCCCTCCTTCAGGCCGGAATAGGGGAAACGGGCACGATCGTCGGCCTCGACAGCAGCGCGGACATGCTTCGCCAGGCACACCGCAGGGCCACGAAACGGGGCTGGAATAACGTCATACTTCTTCAGGCCGATGCCACCACGCTGGACCCCGCGAAGGTCGCCGCTCGCATCACGGCCGCCGGCGGGCAGGACTGCTCGGATGCGGCCATCGCCACCTATGCACTGTCCCTGATGCCGCAGTGGCCCAGGGCCTGGGACAATATGAGGGCACTGTGTCGGCGCGGGGCCATGCTCGGCGTCGTTGATATGCAGGACCCTGTCGGTGCGGCCGCACTTTTCACCCCGCTGGCCCGGCTGGCCTGCCGGCTGGGGGGAGCCGACATTGCAGCCCGCCCCTGGCAGTCCGTGGAGCGTGACTGTACCGATGTCCTCCGCGCCGCGGCCCGCGGCGGCCACCTGCAGATCAGAGCCGGACGGTCAGCCAAGGACGCGTCCGAACCCTCATAAGAATCGATCCTCGGTACTGGTCACGACCGGCCCACGCAAAAAAATCGTTGCTGCGCAGGTGGTTATCACGTTATTCCACACCCGTATTGATGCTTTCGGCGACAATTCCCAGCTGACCGCTGGACTTTGCCGGCTCCGCGGCGTCGATGTGCACACGCCCCTCGAACTCTTTGAACAGGCCATGGATCTTCGTTACCATCGCATACCGGGCAACGAACCCGGTCCGCGTGTGTGCAACATCGAAAATGTAGTCACCTGCGAGATCGGAGCCCTCGGCCTCGTTGCTCATCTCGACTCCATTCCTTCGGTCAAACAGTATCGATGCTGAACGGTCGGCGGAAGACCACGATGAATTCCTGCGCGTTGAGGATTGCCGGGAAGCCAACGGTGTCTCTGCCCGTAGCGCTCCGCCTCCGGATGGCGCCGGGACACCGGGCGGTACGGCTCTGAAAAAAGGCCGTCTTGTGTGTTCCAGATCACTGAACACCGCGTGGTTGCGGCCTTACTGTGAGCCGGTAGACACACCCCGCTGAGGAAGGGAAATTCCCATGAGCGCCGCACCAGCTCTTTCACACCACGCGTTCTCCACCGGCCTCGGACGGCGCGCCGCCGCCGGGGTGGCCGGGGGCCTGGCCGGAGGCCTGGTCTTCGGGGTGCTCATGGCGATGATGGGCATGCTTCCCGTGATCGCCTCCCTGGTCGGCTCCAGCTCCGCCCTGACCGGCGTCGGGATCCATCTGCTGATCTCGGTCACTATCGGCCTCGGTTTGACCGTTCTCTTCGGCAACGGCCTGCTCACCGGTTACCGGAAGGGTGCCGTTGTCGGGCTGAGGTACGGGATCATCTGGTGGGTGCTTGGTCCGCTGATGATCATGCCAGTGATGATGGGCATGCCGCCGTTCGCTCTGAACCTAGCCGCGGCATTAAGCCTGATGGGCCACATGGTCTACGGGGTTATTCTGGCCTTGGTGGCGGTACGCGTCCTGAAGAAACGAGTATGACCGGGGGCTGCGCCTTCGACGTTGCGGGGACCCTCACCGGCGACCTGCGCCCGTGGGCGCCCCGGCAACGAGAGGCGGACCCGCTGATGGCAGAACCCTTCGACTCGTTCAGCTGTATGAACGAGGTGGACCTGTTCGCCGATCTGAGCGCCGCCGAGATCGGGGCCATGGACCTGATGGCTCCGACCCGGCTCTTCCGTACCGGCGAACTCGTCTTCAGCCAGAGCCAGCCGGTCACCGCCCTGTTCATCCTCAAGACCGGGCGGGTGCGGATCTTCCGGGTTGCCGAAGACGGCAAGGCCCTGACCATGGCGATCCTGGACCCCGGCGCCGTGTTCGGGGAAATGATTCTCGTCGGCCAGCGAATGTACGACAACTATGCCGAAGCGATCGAGGACTCCGCGATCTGCCAGCTCAGCGCCGCTGACGTCGAACGGTTCCTGCTGTCGGATCCGCGCATCGCCATCCGCATCTCACGCCTGCTCGGCGAACAGGTCGCCCGGCTCGAAGAGCGCCTCACCGACCTCGCACTCAGGCCCCTGGCAGCCCAGGTCTGCTCCACCCTGCTCAAACTCGATGACACCACGGCCTCCCAACGCTTCGGCCACACACGGGCCATACACCTCACCCATGAACAACTTGCCGGACTGCTCGGCGCCTCCCGCGAGGCCACCAGCAAGATCATGGGCGACCTCACCTCCAAGGGCGCCATCCGGCAGGGCCGGGGACGCATCATCGTCCAGGACCGTGCGGTGCTGCGCACCATGGCCAGGAGCACCCAATCATGATGACGGCCAGCTTCCACGGCACCGTGATCGCCCGCTCAGAGAACACCGTCTATCTGGAAGGCAACCACTACTTCCCCCCGGAATCCGTAACACCGGGTGCCCTGGAGAAAAGCTGGCTGCGAACCCTGTGTTATTGGAAGGGCATCGCCCGCTACTACCATGTCAGCGCCGCCGGGCGCCGGGCCGCGAACGCGGCCTGGGCGTACCCATACCCCTCGCCCCTGGCCCGAAAAATCAAAGCCCATGTCGCCTTCGATCCCGGAAGCGGCATCCACATCGACAACAAACCAGCGTGAGCACCCGATGGCCGGTTGCCGGTCCTTGTCCCGGCAAAGAAATGAAACGGAGTCAGAACGCATGTCCCGCATTCCCGCCCACACCGTGGAATCCGCACCCGAAGGTCCCAAGGAACATGCCCGGAAGCTGGCGAAAAAGATGGGCACGCTGCTCAACATCCACGCCGGCCTGGCCCACTCTCCCGTGGTCATCGCCTCCTACGAAGGAATCTCGGCCGCCATCGCTGCGCACGGCAGCTTCGACGCGCGCACCCGCGAGGCCATCGCCCTGGCCGTCGGAAACCAGAACGGCTGCAGCTACTGCCAGGCCGCCCACGCCTCTCGGCCCGCCGGGCGGGTCTGGACGAGGACCAGATCCTCGCCATCCGGGCCGGTGGAGTGGATTTCGACGACAAACTCGACACCATCACGGCCTCGCCCGGGAAGCCGCCGCCAATGTCATTTTCCGAAGTCGTCTGCACAAGCTGCCCCGAAAGTACGGGAGTTGTGCAGTCGGGTATGGACATCTGGTGTCCGAAGTCCCCTGCACAAAGCGTCACTTTGGTCGGGAGTCGCCTGCACGAAACGTCAGGGTATCGAGGCTCGCCTAGGTGTATTGACCACGGACGTTAGGAACGCTCGGCGTGGTTAGGTGACAAAAAGAAGACCTCCGGGTGGAGTGGGGCTTGTCGAGAGTCCGATCCACAAGGAGGTCTTCAATGTCCCATGCTAATGCGCTCCTCACGCCTAAGGGCAGGCTCCGGCTGGCCCAGTGCGTCGTGGAGGACGGGTGGCCGCTGCGGCGGGCGGCTGAGCGGTTCCAGGTCTCGGTGACGACCGCGGCGCGGTGGGCTGGCCGCTACCGGGAGCGCGGCGAGCACGGGATGGAGGACCGGTCGAGCCGGCCCGTCAGCTCCCCGGGCCGGACGTCCGTGCGGCGGGAGCGGCGGATCGTCGCGCTCAGAGTGAACCGCCGGTGGGGCCCTGCCCGGATCGGTTACCTGCTGGGTATCCACCCCTCCACGGTGCACCGGGTCCTCTCCAGGTTCGGACTGGCAAGGCTGTCGTGGCTGGACCGGGCCACGGGGAGGGTAATCCGCCGCTACGAGCACCAGAACCCCGGAGACCTTGTCCACGTGGACATCAAGAAACTCGGACGTATCCCGGACGGCGGCGGACACCGCACGGTGGGCAGGGCATCCGGCAACCGGAACAAGACCGGCACGGCGGCGAACCGGAGACCGGGCTACGCCTTCCTGCACAACGCGGTCGATGATCATTCCCGGCTGGCCTACACCGAGATCCTCGCCGATGAGAAAAAGGACACCGCGGCCGGGTTCTGGGAACGCGCCAACGCCTACTTCGAATCCTGCGGAATCGTGGTCAAACGGGTCCTGACGGACAACGGCTCCTGCTACCGCTCCTACGCATTCAAAGACGCCCTGGGCCCGGCTATCAAGCACAAGCGCACCCGGCCCTACAGGCCCCAGACCAACGGCAAAGTCGAGCGCTACAACCGCACCATGCTCGATGAGTGGGCTTACGCAAAACCCTATGGATCAGAGGCCGAGCGTGTTGATTCTTTCGCCGACTGGCTCCATCACTACAATCATCACCGAGGCCACACCTCACTCAAAGGTCAGCCACCGGTCACCCGCGTCACTAACCTCTCAGGTCAATACACCTAGGCGTTGTCCGGGGTCCCGGCTGTCAGCGTCTCGGGAGGCCTTGAAGGAGGGTGCCGGTGCAGGTCTTGTTGGTAGCGTCTCGAAATTGAGCGCCGATGCCGTGCCGAACCGATGTTCACGATGCGCCGGCCCGTTGGCGGGAGGACGTCATGTGGCGGGCGCGGCGCGCTGGATGGCCCGGTAGACGGTGGAGCGGGCGACGCCGAAGAGTTCGGCGATCTCCGTTGTGGTGTGTGTGCCCTCCCGGCGGAGGCTCACGAGGTGTCTTTCCTGCTTTTTGGAGAGTTTGGGCTGTCGACCTCGAAGCTTGCCTTTGGACTTCGCCACCGCCATGCCTTCGCGGGTCCGGGCGCGGATGAGGTCGGATTCGAATTCTGCGACCATGCCCAGGACGTTGAACAACAGCTTTCCAACCGGGTCATGGGGGTTGTAGATGCTGCCGCCGATGTTGAGGGTCACGCCCTTGCGTGTGAGCTCGTCGGCGATGTCCCTCGCATCCGGCAGGGACCGTGCGAGCCGGTCAAGTTTGGTCACCACGAAGGTGTCGCCGCCGCGGCACGCGGCGAGGGCCCTTTCCAGCCCGGGTCGGTCGCGTTTGGTGCCGGTGAATCCGTGGTCGACGTGGACCATCTCGGCGTCGACGCCGAGGGCGTGGAGGGCATGGTGCTGGGCGGTGAGGTCTTGGGTGCTGGTCGAGCAGCCGGCGTAGCCGATGAGCATGCTTCGGACTGTAGCGTATAAGGCACCCCGGATTCTGTCGGTCGAAGCAACGCCTGTATTAGGGGCTTGTGGCTATGTATCGACATTTGGATTCGCCTGAGGGCGCACGGTTTCTTGCTCTGATTCGTGAGGGAAAGGGTCTCAAACCGTCAGCCCGCGCAGCGGGTGTCGGGAAGGAAACAGGTTACCGATGGCTGTGCGAAACGTTCCTGCAATTGCGCGTCTCGGGTCTTGACAGCGGGGCCGCCCAGGCAAGGCTTGGATTCTCCTCTTCTCGACTGATCGAGTGGGAGCGCAAATTCCAGCAGGACGACGGACGCCATCACTTCCAGGTCGGGGCGGAGGTGGAGGCAGCGTTCTGGGCCTCATACCGGGAAGGCGCCGGCCTCGCGAAAGCAACGCAGGGTGCGGGAGTAAGCCGGGCGACCGGATACCGCTGGCTCTACAAGCGCTTCACTTTATTGCGGGAATCGAATGGGCCGGCGAGGGTCCGGAAGGAGCTGCGGCCGCTGCCGGGCACGGCCGCCGCATGGGAGAAAAGGTGGAAGACGGAACTGGCCGTCGCGAAGGAGCGTCTCGACCAGGCTCATCGTGCCGGAATCCAGGACACCCGGCTGTTCGCCGCACGGGCGGCCCAGACGGTCTCCCCAGCGAAGGCTCGTCGTGATCTGGCGGGGACACGTTACTGGGACCTGGTGAATGCCGGATCCAGCAACGCTGAGGCCTGCAGGATGTTGGGTATGAGCAGACGCGCCGGCACGAACCTTAGGAACCAACGGGCTGAGCAGAGCCATATAAGGGTTCCCGTTCAAGGGTCCGGACGGTACCTGTCCCTGCTGGAACGGATTCAGATCGCTGACCTGCTCCGGCTGGACTGCTCACTGCGGCGCATCGGGCGTGAACTCGGACGCTGCCCTTCAACGATCAAAAGGGAATTGGACCGTCACCGCGACGGCCACGGCCGGTACTCTCCGCACGCTGCCGATCACAGCGCCAGCCAGCAGCGGCGCCGGCCACGGGATCGGAAGCTTAGACGGAACCGGCGAGTTCGCGCGATCGTGCAGCGCAAGCTCAATCGCCACTGGTCGCCCGAGCAGATCTGCGGCTGGCTCGCACTGCAATTCCCCTTCGAACCGCGCCTTCAATTGAGTCCTGAGACCATCTACCGGGCATTGCTCTTCAACGATGACGGCGGTTTAGATAAGAAATACTGTCCCCGGCTGCGCACCGGACGGAAAATCCGCAGACACCGCTGGCGGACCGGTTCCGGTCACGGCGCAGTGGTCCGGAACATGACCATGATCAGCCAGCGCCCACCAGCCATTTAGACCAAGACGGAAGCTGGCCATTGGGAAGGCGATCTCATCGTCGGGCCCGGCTCGACCTCGGCCATGGTGACGCTGCGGGAACGCAAGACCCAATACGGAATCATCATCAATCTGCCGATCGACCACACAGCGGCCCGGACCAACGCTGCCATCACCGCCGCCTTCGCTTCCCTCCCACCGCACCTAAAGCAGACTCTCACCTGGGACCAAGGCGTAGAGATGGCTCGACACCAAGAGCTCGCCGCAGCGACAGGCATCCAAATCTACTTCGCAGAACGCTCCAGCCCCTGGCAGCGGGGAGCCAACGAGAACTTCAACGGGCTGGCACGCCAGTACTTCCGCAAGGGCACCGACCTGTCAAAACACACCCATGAATATGTCAAGAGCGTCTGCAACGAGCTAAACACCAGACCCCGCAAGACCCTCGGTTACCTCACGCCCAAGGCACTGCTCCAGGCCGAAAAAAGCACCATGCCTGCCACCTCCGGATACACTCAAAAGCAGCCGGCTGAACTGCCGGACTCACTCTAACGTTGCGTCGATCCTTAGAATCCGCCGCACCTTCACCGGGCATTAATTCGGGCAGGGTATACGGGAATCCGGCAAGGGCGGAAACACGCGGATGTGAAGAAGGCCTAGGGGCAGGGCCGGGACGTCCGGTGGACGACCGGCTAACGGACACCGTCAAACTGTGTTTGGTGTGCTGAGACGTCGTCGCGGTGAGTCTCGGACCAGAGTTTGGGCTGTCGGACCGTTTGGTGCAGGGAGAGCCCGAGGTTGGTGAGTTCGTAGGTCACAGTCACGGGGACGGTCGCGATCGCGGTCCGCGCGATCAGCCCGTCGCGTTCGAGGGACTTTAGTGTCTGCGACAGCATCTTCGGGCTCACCCCTGCCAGGACTCGAGCCAGCTCGGAATACCGCATCGGTCGCGGCTCACCATCACAGTCCGGCCCGCTCCCTAGCGCGGACAACACCAGGGTCACCCACTTGCCAGACACCTGAGCGAGCAACTGCTGGCTCGGGCACGCGGCGAGGAACGCGTTGTACTGCGTCTTCGCCTCCGCCTTCTTCTCCGCTGCTGTCATCGTCGGCATGGGCCCTCCTTCGGGTATCAACGCACTTCCAGGTAACTACTTCCCAGCGGGTAGCAGCTCATTCAGGATGGAGGGCAGCACGTTATTCCGCAAGCACCGAAAGGCACATCCATGAGCACCAACACCACCGACCTGCCCGGCGGCACCTGGAACCTCGGCGACACCACCGTTTCCCGCTTCGGGTACGGCGGCATGCAGCTCGCCGGCCCGTGGGTCGTCGGCCCGCCAAAAGACCACGACGCAGCCCTCGCCGTCCTCGGTCACGCCGTCGAAAGCGGCATCACCCACATCGACACCGCAGAAACCTACGGACCCCGCGTCGTCAACGAACTCATCCGCGAAGCCCTGCACCCCTACGCCGAAGACCTCTTCATCGCGACGAAGGCCGGCGGACGCCGCGACGCCCAGGGCAGCTGGCCGTCCGCGCGGAAGCCCGACGAACTCCGCGCACAAATCGACGACAACCTCGAAACCCTCGGCGTCGACGTCCTCGACCTGGTACACCTTCGCCTCGGGGACGCCAACGGGCCGGTCCCCGAGCAGATCAGCGAGGCGTTCGAGACGCTCGTAGACCTGCAGCAGCAGGGCATCATTCGGCACCTTGGCGTCAGCAACGCCACCGCGGAGCAGGTGAAGGAAGCGCAGTCGATCGCGCCGATCGTGTCCGTGCAGAACATGTACAACCTCGCTAACCGGTGGGACGACACCCTCATCGACCGCCTCGCCGTAGAAGGAATCGCGTACATTCCCTTCTTCCCCCTGGGAGGCTTCACCCCGCTTCAGTCCGACGCGCTGTCATCCGTCGCTACGCGGCTTGGCGCGACCCAGATGTCGGTCGCCCTGGCCTGGCTGCTGCACCGTTCCCCGAACATCCTGTTGATCCCGGGAACGTCGTCCGTGTCGCACCTCAGGGAGAATATCGCCGGCGCCGCACTCACACTGTCCAACGACGACCTCACCGAACTCGACCAGATCGCCAGCTTGCCACAGCACGGCGCATGGCGGGGCGCAACGGCAGCGCCCTCAATGCGCCTACACAGGCGCCCGTTAGGGGATCGGCGGATTCAGGCGGTCATTGCAACAGGAGTCCTTCGATCAATTCGATCGGTTTTCTGAACTCTAGTCTTTTGCGTGGCCGGTCGTTGAGTTCCTGGGCAACCCAGTCGAGGTCTTCGGCGCTGTGGACGCTCAGGTCCGTGCCCTTCGGGAAGTACCGGCGCAGCAGGCCATTCGTGTTTTCGTTGATGCCCCGCTGCCAGGGTGAGTGCGGATCGCAGAAGTAAATGTCGATACCGGCGTCTACTTTCACGGTTTTCCAGTCCTGCATTTCGATGCCTTGGTCCCAGGTGAGTGAATGCCTCAGCGCCTCGGGGAGCGTCTTGATCTTGGCTGCCAGGGCGTCACGCATCTGCTCGGCCTTGTACCCGTCCGGCAGGTGCACGAGCATCGTGTAATTGGTGGTCCGCTCGACCAGCGTCCCGATCGCGGACTGATTCCCCTTGCCGATGATGAGGTCGCCCTCCCAGTGCCCTGGCACCGCACGGTCCTGAACCTCGGGGGGACGTTCGGAGATATTGATCATCCCCGGGATCCGGTTCTTCCGCTGGCCGGCTTTCCTGCAGGGCTGCCTGAGTGCCCGTCCGGTGCGTAAACACGCGGCCAGATCACGGTTCAGTGCTCCGCGGGACTGAACGTAAAGGCACTGGTAAATGATCTCAGGTGACACCCGCATCTCCGGCTCATCGGGAAACTCAACCCGCAGGCGTCCTGCGATCTGCTCAGGCGAGTACTTCTTTTTCAGGTCCTCTTCCACCTTCGCACGCAACACCGTGTTCGTGTGCAGTTTCGCCGGTTTCGGCCGCGAAGCCCGCTCATACGCCAGTGCGTGAGCCGACGTCGCCCGGTAAGGCAACCCGGCCACCGAATTGCGCCGAAGCTCCCTGGACACAGTCGAGGCAGATCTGCCGACCACGGCCCCGATCCGGCGCAGCGAGTGTCCCTGGGCGCGCATCACCGCGATCTCTTCACGCTGGGCGAAAGTCAGGCACCTGCCCTTCAGATCCCGGCCGCGGCGTGGCCTGACACCCCCGGCCTCGGCCAGGACCCGGCGCCCGGTCCGCCTGCTCGTATTGATCGGCACAACAGCGTCAGTGATGAAATCACCGGCCTGCATCCCAGCCCAAAACAGCTGCAGAAGATCCGGTCTTACGTAAATCGAATACCTCGCCATGACAACACCCATCCGCTAAGTGTTGCAATCACCGCAAGAACCCAAGGATCCCCCAACGGGCGGGCTGTGCAGACGGCTTTGGACATTCCGTGCAATCGACTGCTGAAACTGACAGCCAACACCGGCACCGGACTCGACCTCCCCGCAGCCCCAGAGCCCACCGCCTGAGGAATCCGGGTGTGTACCCCGGTTACGCCGCGGCACACACCCTCCACCGGGAGCAGGCAGCCCGTGCAGGACTTCCGGAGTCCGCTTCCCGACGACGACCAAAGAACGCAACCCGGGCTGCCGGCCCTGCGGACGCTGCCTGACGTGGACTACACCGGCCCGGCCGGAGCCAACGCCCGGGTCAGGCCGCCGAGGCCCGTGATGGTGTGGTCCGGGGCCCTGAAGTAGGCCGGGTACGTTTCTCCGGAACGGTTCAGCCACGCGGTACCAAGACCCGCCCGCGACGCGCCGTGGATGTCCCACGGATGCACGGCCACGAGCAGCATTTGATCCGGGGCGACCCCACAGGCTAAGGCCGCGTGCTCATAGGAGGCGCGGGCCGGCTTCCACGCCTGTGCGTCTTCCACGGAGAGCAGCAGGTCAAAATCCTCCCGGATCCCCGCTGTGGCAAACAGTTTTTCCGCGACCTGCGGGGATCCGTTGGTCAGGGTGACTAGCCGGTAGCCTGCCGACTTAAGTGTCCGGACACCGTCCGCGACATCCGGATGCAGTCCGAGCGCTGCCATGCCACTCATGACATGTTCCACCGCGCCGTCCAGGTCCCTGTCCAACGCTGTACGTCCCAACAACCCGCGTAGCACTTCGGCGCCGATGTCAGCGAACCGGGCACTGTCCCCGGCCGCCGCAAGAGCGAATCCGTCCCGCAGCAGTGCGGCAAACCACAGCTTGGCCAACGGAGCCGGAGCACCGACGTCAGCGAACCGGGCACCCATCGGGGACATGTCCGAAAGTGTCTCGTTTACATCAAACACAATGACTGACGGTGCGTTGTTCATATGGTTTCTCCTTCGAAACAGCCAGCAATGCCGAATTTCAATGGGGTCTCATGGTCTTCCGACCGGCGTTGTGCCAGTGCTGCCTGCAGGGCTCGGGTGAATCGGCTGTGGGGGATTTGTGCTGCGACTTGAGCCGCGGTGCCGATGGTGTCCACATCGGTCAGTTGGGGGAGCAGACGGACCCTGTGACCGGCCTGGAGGAGGCGTTCCAGCTGCCGGGCTCCGGTGGTCGGCGCGGACATGGGCACGCCGCGGGTCAGGTCCCCGTCGGGGTTGCGCAGTGCCAACGCCCAGAAGCCGCCGTCACCGGCCAGGCCGATCCAGCTGTCGACGCCGGGTGCCGGTTTGAGGCAGGCCGCAAGGTGATCGGCTCGAAGCTGGGGGGTGTCCATGCCGATCAGGACCGTGGTGCCCCATCCGTATCCGCGGGCGGCATCGAAGACGGCGGCGAGGCGATGGTCGAGGTCGCCGTCGGTTTGTCGAAGCAGTTCAAAGCCTGCAGCCAGGGCCGGGCATCGGTCGGTGGTGTAGGCCAGGACCCGGCGTGCCACGGGCATGGCCGCGACGGTGGCCAGTGTGTCATCCAGGCTCGCGGCGGCAACGTCCGCGGCCAGGGCATGGCTCAGCGCCGGCGTCAGCCGGGTCTTGACCTGTCCGGGTATGCATTCCTTGGCCATGACGACGAGCGTGAGCTGCGAGGCCGGGTGCATTACCTGCTCCGCAGCTGGCGTGACATGTCGATCACGGCCGTGATGGTGCCCCGCACGGTGCCGGTGACCTTGGACCGTCCGGTGCGTGGCTGGTAAGCAACCCGGATTTCCTCAATCCTCCACCCGGCACGCGCGGCCTTGAGGACCATTTCCAGCGGGTACCCGCTGCGCCGGTCCTGCAGATCCAAGGCCAGCAGCCGTTGGCGCGAAGCCACGCGCATGGGGCCGAGGTCATGAATGCTGATATCCAGGCGTCGGCGGAGCCGGCGGGCCAGGACGGCGTTCGCCAGCCGGGCGTGAGAGGGCCAGCAGCCCCCGGCGGGCCATTGTCGCCCCAGCATTAGATCCGTCCGTCCCGCCAGCACCGGTGCGGCAACGCGTCGCAGGTCCTCCACGCCCATCGACCCGTCGCAATCGCAGAACGCCACATAATCCGACGTTGCGGCGAGCAAGCCGGCGTGGGCTGCCCACCCGAAACCCGTCCGCGGCTCGAACACCACGGTGGCCCCGAGTGCGCGGGCAATGGCGGCGGAGCCGTCGATGGACCCGTTATCCACCACGATAGGGCGGAAGTTGGCAGGGAACTCGGCCAAAACACGCGGCAGCGCGGCCGCCTCATTCAGGCAGGGCAGGACAACGTCGATGCCCGGCCCTTTTTCGGTCATGTTTTGACCCCGGTCTCTGGAGGGCGCGGCTGGGGCGCGGTGCTTGCGGCGTTCCCGGCCCGGGGAGGCGGGCGCCGGGTGGCCCGGCGCGCGGCCGGGGTGCTCAGGCGCAGGGAAACCATTGGGCGGCGGCGTTGGCGCGGGCGCGGTAGTCGCTGAATCGGCGGCGGACCTCGGCGATGGCCTCGGCCAGGGGGAAGATCTCGGCGGTGATGAGCTGGTCGGTGTCGTCGGCGCTGACGGGGTGCCAGTAGACGCCGTCGGCGGTGACGGTCACTTCGGGGATGAGCGATTCGATGGTCAGTTCCAGGCCGGTGTCGGCGTTGCCGCGGTGGGCGAGGGCGCGGATGACCTGGTCCTCGGGTGCGATGCCGAGCGAGTCGAGGAAGGTGTGGAACGGCTGGAGTTCGTGGCTCTGTCCGGCGGGCAGGGTCGCGGCGACCCGGACCCGGAATCCTTCCTCCTGCGCTATCCGGATGCCGGCCACGGCCCGGGCCCACGATCCGGTTCCGCGGTGGCTGTCGTGGGTGTCCGGGGTGGCGGAGTCGAGGCTGATCTGCAGCACGAGCCGGTCACGGTCCATCCGGCGCAGGCGTTCGAGCCGGTTCCCGCGGAAGAGCATCCCGTTGGTCAGCAGGGTGGTCGGCAGCGCGTCCGTGCATGCCGCCACGAGGTCATCGAGGTCCGGCAGCAGGAACGGTTCCCCGCCGGTGAGCAGTAGCTCGCTGACCCCGGCCTGAACGGCCTCGCCGGCCAGCCGGCGCACCCGGTCGATGCCCAGGGCCCGGCGGGCGGTCTGCGGTGAGGACCGGGCGCAGCAGTAGTCGCAGGCCAGGTTGCAGTCAAAGTTGGTGTACATCCAGAGCCGGGTTCCGGGTATCTGTCCGGACGCGAGCCCGGCGAGCGGGTCGGGGGCGTGGCCGCGGCGGATGACGGCGGCCCCGTCCCGGACTTCGAGGAGTTCGTTGCCTGTCCGGGCACACCATGCGGCCACAGTCTGCGTCAGGGGGCCCTGCTCGCCGGGTCCCAGCGGCACGGCCACGGTGGCGCCGTCGGCCGCGGCGGCGATGCGTTCCACCAGATCCAGGACGATGCCGTGGTTTACCATCGGGGCCCGATGCCTTGTTCGTGTACGGCCTCGAACAGTGACGCGTATCCTTCCAGCCGGGGGGCCACCCAGCGGCGCAGGCCTTCCATTTCCAGGATGGGCCGGTGCGCCGGGTTGTCCCAGTCCATCGCGAGCAGGTGCTCGACCCAGGGTGCGGAGCGCTCCTCGGAGAGGGCGGGCAGGGCGGTGAAGTTGCAGTGGCTGTACACCGGGGATTCCCAGAACACCTCCAGCGCCCCGGGCATCAGCTCCTCACGCCCGATTGCCTCCCAGGTGTTGACGCCGATCGCGGCGGCATCGGCCCTGTCATCGAGGACCGCGCGCAGCGCATCGAGTTCGCTGCGGCCGGTGTCCCCGTGTTTGCCGACGTCGCTGTCCAGGCGCAGCAGGTCCACTTCGGCTGTGGTGATCCCGGCCCGGGTCAGGAAGTGGACCGGCAGGATCGCGGCCTGCGCCGAATCCCTGGACCCCAGCGCCAGCCGGCGGCCCTTCAGGTCTGCCAGGCCGCCCAGCCCGGTTCCGGCACGGGCCACGAACATTGTCCGGAACATGGTGTCGGTGTCCCGCATGGCCAGCGCCCGGCAGGCGCCATTGGTCTGCGCGACGGTGCGTACCCAGGCCAGGTTGGTGTTCCAGGCCAGGTCGATCGTGCCCTGAAGCAGCGAATCCACCTGCCGCCCGTAGTTGGAGAAGAGCACGAAATCCATCTCGGCGGGGGTGCCGGCGAAGTAGTCGCGGATACCCTCCCAGATGGTGACGACGTTAGGGGTGTAGGCGACCGAGCCCACGATCAGCGGGGCGCTCACGCCGGGACCTGCGCCGGTGCGGACGGCTGGCTGTCGAACAGCGGCTGTCCGGTGATGGCCCTGCCGTAGAAGTCATAGAGCACGTCGGCGGTAGGGGCCATGACGTGGCCGGCCCGGGCGTCGCGGAAGTACCGGTCGATCTGCAGGTGTTCCGAGAACGCCGCACCGCCGCAGACGCGCATCGCGGAGTCGGTGATGCGCAGGGCCGCGTCGTTGGCCGCGGCCTTGACCCCGAGCACGTGCAGCATGGTGTCCTCGCGCGGCTCGGCAATCCGGCCGGCGGCCTGGGTGAGATAGGCCGCGGTGGAGGCCAGCTCGATTGACATCCGCGCCAGCCGGGCACGGATGGTCGGCAGCGCCGAGAGGCTTTCGTCCAGATGCTCCAGCCGGGCGGCGCTGGTATGCCGGACGGCGGCGTCCACCGCGGCCCGGGACAACCCGACCGACACGGCCGCGTTGCCCAGGTTAAACCACGGCAACACCGTCTGGAGCATCAGGTCCAACCCGCCGCCGGCCGCACCGAGACGGTAGCTGCCGGGCACCTCGGCGTCGAAGGTCATCGGGGTCGAGGCGTTGCCGCGCAGCCCCATGCCGCGCCATCTCCCGGCCACCTCGACGCCGGGTGTGACCGCCGGGACCGCGAACAAATCAACGGTGTCGGCATCCGCCGTCAGCGTCGAGACGATATAGACGTCGGCATGACCGGCCGAGGTCACCCAGCTCTTGGCGGCGTTCAGCCGCACCCCCGCACCGTTGAGCCGTGCCCGGGACACGGGCGCCCAGAAATGCGACCTGGATCCGGCCTCCGAGAACGCCAGCGAGCCCAGGGCCCTGCCGCCGGCCAGATCGGCCACCAGATCCGGCAGCCCAGGCGGTGGTGCGGCCGCCACCGGCATCGCGGCACTGACATGCATCAGATAGATCATCGCGGTCGACCCGCAAACCCCGGCCAGGGAACCCAGGACCTCGACCAGTTCGTGCGGGCCGCCACCGAGACCACCCGCCTCCACCGGCAGCGTCAGCCCGAGCAACCCGGACTCCCGCAGGGCTGCGACGGCTTCCTCGGGGAAGCGGGCGCCGGCGTCGACGTCGCGGGCATGCTCGCCGGCAATGGCCAGGACCGGATCAAGCCGTGCGTTCAGATTCATCGTGCGTCTTCCTGTCTGTGGCCATGGAGAGGGGACTCGGTGTCAGTCCGACGGCGAGCAGCCCGAGCCCCAGACCGCCCATCAGCGCCAGGGTGGAGCCATCCCCGCCGAGCCAATTGACCGCCTGGCCGGCCTGCAGCAGCTGAATCACCGCGGCCGCCACGAAAGCCGCACCGGCCACGATCACCAGAACACGCCGTCGCAGCACCCCGCCGAGCACCGCGAGGACCCCCAACGCCACGATCACGATCAGGCCCGCACCGCGGACATGGATGAGGTCCGCCGGCGCCGGTCCGCCGGTCGAGAAGGCGAACAGGGAGCCCAGCAGGGCGGCCACACCCAGGACCAGCACGGGACGATCGAACCGCCGCCCGCTCATGAGAGCCTGGCCAGCAGGGAGCCGAGGCGTCCGGTGGATTTCTGCCAGCCGGGGCGCAGGACACCGTCGACCCCGAAGCTGCGCCCCGCGGCGGTGGCGAACACCGCGACGTGCGCGAGGATCATCAGGTAGTAGGACCAGTGCCATTCGTTGGGTGCGTTCAGGACGGACAGCATGATCGCGAGCGACTGGGCCAACCCGACCGCCGCCCAGAACCGGGTGGCAAGCCCGATCAGCAGGAACGCGCCGAGGCCGGCCTCGATGAGCAGCGTCATCCACCCGAAAAAGGGGAAATTGGTCAGCACCACGTGTTCAACGAACCACGCATAAGGGGGGAACACCGGGCGGTCGACCGCGAAACGGGTGAAAAAGTACAATCCGGTATTCCCGTGCTCACCGAAATCCGGGGGAACCTTCCAGGCGACGTTCTGGATCCACAGCAGCGCTACGCCGATCCGCAACGCGGCGACACCCCCGCGGGCCAGCCGGGAGTCCCCGCCCGCCTCAACCGGGGCGGCTGTTATAGCAGCCATGACCGGCTCCTTTCCCATGGCTCTCATTAAGGACCCGCGGCCGGCGACGCGCAACATCAAAGTCATTACAATTCCCGAACGGTCTCCACTACGTCCGGCCGTCAGAGCCCCCGGTGCATATGGCCCTACGGGGGACCGGATCGACCGGAGGACACGGACCAAGACGCGGGAAGCTGGCGCCAAGGCTGTTGAGAGTGTCCGGTAACGATCGTTCGCGATACACAATTCGGCGGGAGAGTGCAGCCGCGCTGTGACTTTAGATGAGAATGGCGGCTTTTTCTTAGTTGGGTGGCAGGCCCGGTGCCGCGTATGCGGTCCCTTGGAGATGCTCCCTGGCTCCGGAGCGCAGATCGTGTCGACGATTGTCGAGGGTGATGCGCTCTCCCAAGTGCGCTGGCAGCCGCTCTCTTCGCGAGCAAG
Organism: Pseudarthrobacter sp. N5; assembly: GCF_050157035.1. Classification (GTDB taxonomy): domain Bacteria; phylum Actinomycetota; class Actinomycetes; order Actinomycetales; family Micrococcaceae; genus Arthrobacter. Next base: position 3,662,371 of record NZ_CP189593.1, on the reverse strand, counting down.
GATACGTGAGGCACGTACAAAGGCTTCGCGAACTTGACGTGAGGCACTATGTACCCCCCGCCCGCAAATTTTCCGGACGGCGCCACGGAAAACGACGGTCAAGGTCCCGGAACCTCTGTAAATACGATGGGCCAGGGTCGCGTACAGGCCCTTCACGGGTGGCAGGGTTTGCCGGCGGGGCATGGGGAGCGGGAGTCGGCAGGGAATACTCTGATGGAGGAATTGTTGTGACCGTCATGACTCTTCTTCCCACGCAACGGTCCCCGGCCCTGTCGCTCCCGCTCGTCGGCGGCGGCACTGCCGATGATTTGAACCTTGGCCGCGGTGCGACGGGCCGCTTCAGACTGGTCGTCTTTTTCCGCGGCCTGCACTGCCCGATCTGCCGCAAGCAGCTCAGCGAAATCGACAGGCGCCTGGAGGATCTGCATGCTGCGGGGATCGGCCAGGTCGTCGCCGTCAGCATGGAAACGGCAGAGCGCAGCGCCGAGATTGTGGCCAAATGGCATTTGGAAAACCTTCCTGTCGCCTACGGACTGAGCGAAGGATCAGCCCGCTCCTGGGGCTTAAACCTGTCCCGGGCCATCAAGGACGGCGAGCCGGAACTTTTCAACGAACCGGGCATCTTCGTCCTGGACGAGGACGGCACCTTGTTCTGGAGCAGCACAGCGACGATGCCGTTCGGCCGGCCGGGCCTGGATGACATCATTGCCGGTCTCCGGTATGTCCGGGAGCACGACTACCCGGCCCGCGGCGCCGCCTGAGCACGACGCTGCAGACCCCATTTCCGGCCCACCAGACAGGCGATTACGACACATGAGCCCCCAGGAAGCACCCGTGCGGCGGGACCGGATCCAGGTTGAGGGGACCACCCTTTCCTACCTGCGTAGCGGCGATGACGCGTCGCCGCCGTTGCTGCTTTTGCACGGGACGTTCTGGAGCCGGGTGTGGCTGCCCGTTTTGCCCGCGTTAGGGACCGCGCGGCGTTGCATCGCCCTGGACCTGCCCGGGTTCGGGTGCAGCGGCGGAGAACTCGACATCGCACACGCGACCGTGCCGGCCCTGGCCGAAACGGTCCTCGCCGCCGCCGACGCCCTTGGACTGGAGAGGTTTGATCTGGCCGGACACGATATCGGCGGGGGGATCGCGCAGCTGGTGGCTGCGACCAGCGGGCGGGTGAGCAGACTCGTGCTGATGAATTCGGTCATGTTCGATTCCTGGCCGGTCCCGGCGGTGCAGCGGTTCCGTGACCCGGAGGTGCGCGCCGCGACCGAGCCCGAGGAACTCATGACCGCCCGTGCCGTTTCCACCCGGCGCGCAGTGCAGCGGACGTTGAGCGAGGAAGAGCTGGCGGACTACCTGTCGCCGTGGACCGCGCCGGCACGGCACCGTTCCTGGATGGCCATGGCCGCTGCAGCCGATTCCCGCTACACCATGGACGTGGTGCCGTGGTTGAAGGAGGCCCGGATTCCGACGCGTCTGGTGTGGGGCCGGGACGACGATTTTCAGAAGGTCGCCTTCGCCCGCCGCTACGTAGCGGAGATCCCGGGGTCGGGCCTGGTCGAGGTCCCCGGCAAGCACATTCCGACCGAGGACTCCCCAGACGCCGTCAGCAACGCCATCCTGGACTTCCTCGGCCGGTAACCGCAGAACACCACGTCGGCGACGCACTGATCCAGAGTTTTGCATTCCCGGCCGGTGACCAGGCGATCGCGGAAAACGGCGACGTAGTCACAATCATCGCCACCGGCACTTTCGACACCGCTGCACGCACCGCGGACGGCGGCGGGACCTTCGCCCATCATGTGGCCGCGACCGGACAGACGATCACCGGAACGTTCACCACGACGGATATGCTCAGCTTCCAGTCCCATGGTGACGCGACACCGCAAGGGCTGCCCGCCTCATTCTTCGGCGGCAAATTGACGCTGTCGATCCTCGCCACTCCGGATGTGAACCCGAACCTGCATCTTCCGGCGACGCTCACCGTCGAATGCGATCTGGGCAGCCCGCCGGCTGCGGTGGTCGAAGGCGTCCGGGTCAATGTCAAAGATGTGATCAACTTCAACAAGACCGTGCCGGAGAGCGGCGCAAACGTCTACATACGGCAATAGGCGACCGGGACCGCTGCAGGTCAAGCTGTCAATCAGACAGTGAAGATGGTGGGGCTTCTCGGTGGGGGTCTGGCCCACAACCAGACCGACGATCCCACTCAAACACGTCAGCAGCTGCAGCCGGGCGTCCAGTTGCCGGGCTGCGGTTCTTCCTGTTCAGTCATTTTTGGGCCAAATAGGTCGCGAGCCTAAAAGCCTCTTCGACGGGGATCACGGCGCCGCCGGGATGGCTTTCAAGCCAGGGACGGGCTTCTTCGGGGAAGCAAAGAAGTGGACCTGGCGGCAGAATGCGGAGCGCACCGAACTCATGTCCTCCGGATGGACCAGTGAGACCACGGTCGTGGCCGGTTCCACACTGGTCACCCCGGAGGTACCGACGCTGACGCGTACCTGCGTTCCGGTGGAACTGCAGGCCGATTCGATCCGCGCTGATGTCCCCAGGACGGCGGGCAGGATCAGGGTGTCCAAGGCACATCAGGTGCAGAGCTGCTCCCCACGGGATTCGCAGCGGTGCGGGGTCGGGCGCTGGGTCAGGTCCCGTCCGATGATCCGCCCTGATCCGCCCCGTACCCGGTACCGGGCATGGCCTCCAAGGTGCGGCGGACCTCCCCAACCGGCCGGCCGGCGCTGCCGCCAGGGCTTCAATGCCGACCGGATCGCCCTGGGCCAGCAGCCTGATCAGCGGCAGCCACAGCCGCGCGTGCATGCCCGTTTCGCCGGAGGCAAGCCGCTCTGTGACATCGGTGATGTTATTCGTCATGGTGTTCCCTTCCGGTTGTTAACCGAGCGGTGGTGATTTTCCTGCGGGTCAGGAGGCGCAGCAGGAGAGCCGTGAAACGTCGGTGGTGAAGGACAGTGCGGCGATCCTGAGGCCTTCGGCCATGGTCAGGTAGGGGCTCCAGAGGTTGGCGACCTGCTCCACGGTCATCCCGGCTTCCAGGATGTACACCCCGGCGGCGGCCAGGTCCCCGGCGTCCTTGGCGACGGCCGTGATCCCGACAATGCGCCGTGTATCTGCGTCGGCGACGATCTTGATGAAGCCGCGGGTGTCCCGGTTGACCAGGGCGCGGGGGACGTATTCCAGGGGCAGGACCCGGCATTCACAGCGGATGCCGGCATCGTTCGCTTCCTGGTCGGTCATGCCGACCGCGGCCAGGGCCGGGCTGGTGAAGGTGACCCGTGGCAGGTGCCGGTAGTTGACTTCGCGGCCGGCGTTGTTGAACGCGTTCTCCACCATCAGGGACCCGTGGGAGGCTGCCACGTACACGAATTCGCGGTGACCGGTCACGTCCCCGGCGGCCCAGACGCGCGGGTTGGTGCTGGTCAGGGTGTTGGTGACCAGGATTTGGCCGGCGTCCCCTGTTGTGACGCCGACGGCTCCCAGGTTCAGCCCGTCGGTGACCGGCCGGCGCCCGGTGGCGACCAGCAGCCTATCGGCCCGGAATTCACGTTCTCCCCCGGCCACGTTGGCGGTGGCCACCACTTCCCCGGTTTCCGGGTCTGTGCGGACAGTGCTGATAGCGGCACGGCTGATCACTCGGATTCCCTCGTCTGCGAAAACGCCGGCCAGGGCCAGGGCGGCTTCTGGTTCCTCCCGCGAGGCCAGCCGGGACCGGACCAGCACGGTCACTGTGGAGCCGAGACGGGCGAACAGCTGGGCCTGTTCCAGGGCCACGTACCCGCCGCCGAAGACCAGCAACGATTCCGGGACCGCGTCCAATTCCATCGCCGTGGTGGAGGTCAGGTAGTCCACGTCCCGAAGGCCCGCCACGGGAGGCGTCCACGGGGCCGAGCCGGTCGCGACCAGATAGTGCCCGGCCCGGACGTCTTCCCGGCCCCCGTCCGCAGCGGTGATCTCCAGCACCGGCTCCTCCTGGCTGCCGGTGAATACGGCGTTGCCCTGGCGCAGTTCCCACCCGTACTCGCGGATCAGGTCCACGTATTTATCCGAGCGCATCGTTTCGACGAGGGAGCGCTTGCCGCCGATCAGTTCCGCCATGTCCACCGGGCCGGCTGACGTCGAGATGCCGGGGAACCGGGCCGCGTCAAAGGACACGCGCCGGGCCTCGGCGGCCGCCAGTAACGCCTTGGAAGGCACGCAGCCGGTGTTCACGCAGGTGCCGCCGATCGTGGAGCGCTCAACCATGACCACGCGTTTGCCCAGGTTGGTGGCGCGGATCGCGGCAGCGAAGGCGCCGCCGCCGGAGCCGATAACGGCCAGATCGAAATCAAACGGTGTTGCCTCAGACATGAAAGCCTCCGGAAAGTCGCTCAGGAAATGTCCCGGGCGGCCGGCCCGGGCGTGTTCGCGAAGTTTTGTGATCCAGTCTGCACCTTCCACCACGGGGGAAGGTTAATGGTGCGCAAAAAAGCCACATCGGTGAGGGACTTCGTGTCCGTGTCGATGTTGCCGGCGGTGAACGCAGGCCGGCACTCCAGCTCGTCCCGGACCGCATTATCGGCCGCTGTGGCGGAGCAGTCCGCGCCCACCGGAGAGGCGTCCCGGAGCCCTATAAACGCGCCCTCCTGGCATGCCGGACTGATCCTGGGTCAGGACGGCACTGTGTCGTTGGGGAGGCGCTGTTCGTGGCCGTCGTCGTGCGCGGCCTCGTTACCGCCGCCGGTGCGGCGGGGATCATCCGGTTCAGATCCAACCTCCGCCGGGTAGCAACCGCACCTTCGCCACCGGACAAGCGGCTGCAGGAGCCGATGCCGTCAGGGCCGTGCTGCGTCGAAGAAACGGTCGGCGGGAGGGTTTGTGGTGGATATGTCCTGGTGTGCCTTGGCCTGGATGAAGAGCCTGTCTTCCTCGGAGAGCAGGGCCTGTCCGTGGGAGTCGAGGTCGGAGTTTTCGCCGGTTGCGGTGTTGATGGTGGCCGCGAGCGTGCGTGGAACCATCATGCACCCCGGATTGTCGAGGAACCATTGCCGGGTGGCCGGACAGAGCAGGTTCCAATGTTCCTTGATGTGCATCCCAGCCACTGCTGCCTTCACGGTTGGGCCCGGGCCAGGGTCTGCCGGGAGCGGACTGGGTCCGGGTAAAGGCGAATTGGTCATGGGCTGCCCCCTGGGATGATGGCGTGGTTCCTGTATTCGGGCCGGGCCATCAGGATACGTCCGTTTACTTCGGAAAAACAGAGCCCGCGTTGACTCATGGAAAACCTTAGAAAAGCGGCGTGGTTCGCCGTGTTGGCAGCTGCCCCAGGCTATGCCCCCTAGACCCGTCAACAGAGTCAGGAACAACTGAGCTGCCGAAGGATTTTCAATGCGGAAACGAGGACAGCCATGCGCAGGTTTTCAAATGAGGCAACAGGGAGCCGGCCGCGAGCCGGCAGCCCTTGCAAGGGCACGGCCCGGGCTATCCCTCTGCTTTCCCGGGCCGATGGTCATGCCTCAGCTGGTGCCGGGCGGACGGAGCATCCCGGTGGCCGAGGCAACGGGTGTTGCCGGGTTCAGTTCAGGGTTTCATCCGGAATTGTGACGGCCAGGACCGCGCGGTTCCGGCCCAGTGATTTGGCCTGGTACAGGGCCGCGTCCGCGGAGCGGATCATCCCCTGAAGGTCAGGGCGCGATGTCGGTGGTTTTGGTGCGGCGCAGCCGGTGCAGTTCATCGAGGGCCAGGTGCAGGAATGCGGTGCGGTTCAGAAGCCCCGTGAGGCCGTCGTACGTCGCCCGCATCCTGAGGTCCTGGGTTTGTTGTTCGTTGCTCAGCACGGCCATGCTGAAGGACACGACCACCAGAAGGACGGTGGTGGCCAGGGTAGTTGCCGGGGATCCGAAGTAGGCAAGAAAGACCGGGCCGTGGGGGCCCTCCGCCATGAACACGGCCCACCGGCCGAAGTAATAGACCGCGAGGAGCGCGGACGCCGCTGCCATCGGCTGCTGGACGCGGGAGTAGCCGGGCGTCAGCAGCCACAGCTCGAGGGAAGCGAGGGCGATCATCAGCCCCATCAGGGCCAGGAAAACCGGGCGCCGGCCCAGACGCCCCTGGTCAGAGCCGCGTCCAATATTCGAGGTTCAGGGTGCCACCGTTTATTGATGTCGATAGAGGGATCACGCGAATACGCTCTGAACGCGACGCCAACTTATCAGGACTCCGTTGTACCCCACCGGTGAGAGGTGGAGTGATCGTTGGACGTCCTTCTGCTTCTGCTTGCGTCGAAAAAGCGGCCGTGGCCGGCATTGCTTGGCATTGGTGTCGTAGGGGATCGAACAAGCCAACGGCCGAACAAGAATCTGTGCTCATTATGAGCCGGAAACAGCGAAGTCGCGGGTGCGGTTCCTGGACGGCGTACCGTCACGCCTCTCAGGAACCGAACCCGCGACGTCGGCGTGAAGACAGACTACGTCAGGCGGATCTGGCGGTTGACGTCCTTGTACAGCAGGTAGCGGAACGGGCCCGGGCCGCCGGCGTAGCAGGCCTGCGGGCAGAAGGCGCGCAGCCACATGAAGTCGCCGGCCTCCACTTCAACCCAGTCGTCGTTGAGCCGGTAGACGGCCTTGCCCTCGAGGACAAAGAGGCCGTGCTCCATCACGTGGGTTTCGGCGAACGGGATGGAGGCGCCGGGCTGGAAGGTGACGATGTTGACGTGCATGTCGTGGGCCAGATCGTCCGGGTCCACAAACCGGGTGGTGGCCCAGGCGCCGTTGGTGCCCGGCATGGGGCGCGGTTCCACGTCCTGGTCCCGGGTCACGAAGGACTTCGCAGTGTGTCCTTCGAGCACTTCGTAGGCCTTCCGGACCCAGTGGAAGGAGGCGGCCTCTCCACCGGCGGGGGCGTCATTCCTGACCTTCCAGTCCGATCCTGCGGCGAGGTACGCGTAGCCGCCCTCTCCGAGCTGGTGGATTTCGCCGTCGAGCGTCAGCGTCAGGGAGCCCTTGGTGAGGAAAATGACGCCTTCGACGCCGGCCTCCACCTCCGGCTTGTCGCTGCCGCCGCCGGGGGCCACTTCCACGATGAGCTGGGAGAACGTGGTGGCGAAACCGGCGATGGGCCGGGCGATGATCCAGGAACGTGTGTTGGTCCAGCCGGGCAGGTTGGACGTGACGATGTCCCGCATCACACCCTTGGGGATGACCGTGTACGCCTCCTTGACCACTGCGCGGTCGGTGAGGAGCTGGGTCTGCGGCGGGAGGCCGCCTTCAGGGGAAAAGTAGTTGCTCACGAGTTCGCTCCTTGCGGTGATGTGGCCAGTGGGGTGGAAGAAAAGTGGGAAGAATGCTGTGCCAGCCGCGGGTGGGCCAGTGCGGTCAGCTGGGGAAGTCCGACGCCGGTAAGCACCAGGACTTCATCGGCACCTACGGCGCCACACTGGACGCCGCGAAGGACAAAAGCGGCGAGCGCCCGCGCGGTGGCTGGTTCGTCCATCACGCCGCCCTCCCTCTGTTCCACGTAGTTGCGCAGGCGTGCTGCGGCAGCCGGCAGGCCTTCGCGGTAGAAGGCATACGTGGCAGCGAAGCGGCTGGGCAGCTGGGAGGCATGCAGATCCCAGCCCTGGTAATAGCCGCGCTCCAGGGAGCGCCGGACCAGGCGTCCGTGCAGTTTCCAGGCGTTTTCCACGTTGTCACCCACGGGGATAATGTTGGTGGAACCGTCGGAGAGCCGGATACCGGTTCCGGCCACAGCCAGCTGCATGACCTCTTTGGCGAGATCGGCCACCGGATGCTCCATGGACTGGTACTCGGCGGAGATCTGCAGCGAGGCGGAGTAGTCGTAGGTGCCGTAGTGCAGGGCGCTGATCCGGCCCGGAACCGCGTGCGGCAGCTGTGCTACCGGTGAGGTTCCGTCCGGGCCCAGGATGAGCTGCGGCGTTTCCACCTGCACCTCAAAGCGCAGCCGGCCAGCGGGCAGCGAATGTACTTCCTCCAGGCGGGACACGGCATAATCCATGGCCTGCACCTGCGCCACCGTGGTGACCTTGGGCAGGGTGAGAACCAGCCCGGCGGGAAGCTCGCCGGCAGCGGCCAGACCGGACACAAACAGGTCCAGGGTGCGCAGGCCGCGGGCCCTGGTGGGCGCCTCGAAGCACTTGAACCGGATCCCGATGAACGGCGGGGCGGAGCCGGCAGCAACAGCGGCGGCCACGGCGGAAGCCGCCGCAACAGCGTCGGCATCCTCGGCGTCGTCGCCCCTGTCCCCGTATCCGTCCTCGAAGTCCAGGCGCAGATCCTCGATCGGCTCATGGCCCAGCTTCGCTTCCACACGGGACGCGACGGCGGCAGCCAGTTCCGCGTCCTGGCCCAGCAGCTCACCCAGGCGGGCAAAACCGCCGTGGGCTGCCGCCGTCGAAAGTGCCTGGTTGCCCCACTCAGCGGCAAGCTGCGGCGTAAAGCGGTCCGCGGGGACATAGACGGTGTGGACGGGCTGGCGGGAGCCGTCGTCGCCCGGGTAGTTCTGCTCCAGCAGCTGGTCCGTGGCGGCGAGCTGCGCGTCGATGTGTGCGAGGTCCGCCTGGGACAACGAAGAAGTCGGTGAGGCTTCCGCCATGCCTCAGCCCACCAGTTCGTAGGCCGGGGTGGTGAGGAAATCCGTGTAGTCCTCGGAGAGGCAGATATCCGCGATCAGGGCGCTGGCCGGTCCGTAGTAAAGCCGGAATGCCTCATCACCGACCTCCACCCGCAGGCGATCCGTCTCCTCACCCAGGATCTTCTCCACCAGCTCGCGGGTCACGGTATTTCCCGTATCAGCCAGCACCGACTTGTTGCGGATCTGCTGCCACACCTGGGAGCGTGAGATTTCCGCCGTGGCGGCATCCTCCATGAGGTTGTGGATGGCCACCGCGCCATTTCCTGACAGCCACACGGCAGTATAGGCGACGGCGACATACAGGTTCAGGCGCAGTCCGCCTTCGGTGACCTGGCCCTGTGCGGAGGCAATATCCAGCAGCTGCCGTGCGGTGACATCGACTTCCGGGCGCTGCTTGTCCAGCTGGTTCGGGCGGCCGCCCTTTTCCGGATCGCCCAGCACGGCGTCGAACACTTCGCGGCAGGTGGAGACCAGATCCGGATGTGCCACCCAGGACCCGTCGAAGCCGTCGTTGGCCTCGCGGGTCTTATCTGCCCGGACCTTCGCGAAAGCAGCCGCCGTAACCTCGGGGTGGCGCTTATTCGGGATGACGGCGGCCATGCCGCCCATCGCAAAGGCACCGCGGCGGTGGCAGGTCTTGACCAGCAGCTCCGTGTAGGCGCGCATGAACGGCGCCGTCATGGCAACCGTGGCACGGTCCGGCAGGACAAACTCCTCGCCGGCATCGCGGAAGTACTTGATGATGCTGAACAGGTAATCCCAACGGCCGGCATTCAGGCCGGCGGCGTGGTCGCGGAGCTCGTAGAGGATCTCGTCCATTTCGAACGCAGCCGGAATGGTTTCGATCAGCACCGTGGCGCGGATGGCGCCCTGCCCCAGGCCAAGGAAATCCTGCGCGTAGACGAAAACCTCGTTCCAGAGGCGTGCCTCGAGGTGGCTCTCCATCTTCGGCAGGTAATAGTACGGGCCCTGGCCGTTCATGATCAGCTGCTTGGCGGTGTGGTAGAAATGCAGGCCGAAGTCCACCAGGGCGCCGACGGTGGGTTCGCCGTCGATCAGCAGGTGCTTTTCCGGCATGTGCCAGCCACGGGGGCGGGCCACCACAACAGCCAGCGGTTCATCGGTGCGAAGGGTGTATTCCCTGCCCTCGGGCGAGGTGTAGCTCAGCGATCCGGTGGCGGCGTCACGGAGATTCAGGATGGCATCCATGACATTGGGCCACGTGGGCGTGCTGGCGTCTTCGAGATCGGCGAGCCACACCTTGGCGCCGGAGTTCAGCGCGTTGATGGCCATCTTGGCGGGCGAGGCGGGGCCGGTCATTTCCACCCGGCGGTCCTGCAAGGCTGCCGGCGCCGGCGCAACCTTCCAGTCGCCGTCGCGCACGTCCTGGGTCTCCGGCAGGAAATCCAGCGTGCCTGTTTCGGCCACGCGCTGACGTTTGACGCCGCGCGCCTTGAGGAGCTCGTTGCGCGTCCCGGCGAATCGTTTGTGGAGCTCCTCCACAAACGCCAGTGCCTTCGGGGTCAGAATCTCCTCTGCTCTGGCGATCGGCCGGGGGTCTGTGACTGTGATAGCCATGGTTGGTCCTTTCCTGGACTGCGGGCTGTGGACTGCGGACTGCGGGCGTGGGTCAGGCGGTGGCGAAGGCGGCGTCTGCGGTTGCCGTGCTGCCTGCGTTCGCGGAAGCCGTTGCCGAAGAAGCCGTTGCCGCGTGGGCGGCGGCTGCAACAGCGGACGCGACATCGGCGGCAACGTGCGGGTCAAAGACGCTGGGGATAATGTAACTGGCATTGAGCTCATCGTCAGCCACCCGGTTGGCAATTGCCTCGGCGGCGGCCACCAGCATCTCCGGAATGATGTCCGATGCGCCGGCGTCCAGCAGTCCGCGGAAGAAGCCCGGGAAAGCCAGCACGTTGTTGATCTGGTTAGGGAAATCGCTGCGGCCGGTGGCTACAACGGTCGCGTACTTTGCGGCGATGACGGGGTCGATTTCCGGCGTCGGGTTGGCCATGGCAAAGACGATCGCGTTCTCAGCCATGGACGCAACCTGCTCCTCGCCGATCACGTGCGGGGCGCTGACGCCGATGAACACGTCCGCGCCCTTGAGCGCTTCGTGGAGGGTGCCGGAGAAGCCCTCTTCATTGGTGTTCGCAGCGATCCAGCCGCGGTGTTCATCGCTGTATTCCCCGCCGGCGTGGATGGCACCGGAGCGGCCTGCTGCCACGATGTGCTGCGCGCCCTGGGCCTTGAGCAGCTGGATGATGGCAGAACCGGCCGCGCCCACGCCGGAAACAACAATGCGGACCTCGGGGAGCTTCTTGTCCACCACGCGAAGGGCGTTGGTCAGCGCCGCGAGGGTGACGATCGCAGTGCCGTGCTGGTCATCGTGGAACACGGGGATGTCCAGTTCCGCACGCAGGCGGTTCTCGATTTCGAAGCAGCGCGGCGCGGCGATGTCTTCGAGGTTGACGCCGCCATAGACCGGGGCCAGTGCCTTGACGATCATGATGATTTCCTCGGTGTCCTGGGTATCCAGGCAGACGGGCCAGGCATCAACGTTCGCGAACTGCTTGAACAGGGCCGCCTTGCCTTCCATCACAGGCAGCGCGGCTGCCGGGCCGATGTTGCCCAGCCCCAGCACCGCTGACCCGTCAGTGACAACGGCGATGGTGTTCCGCTTGACGGTCAGGTTGCGGGCAGCTGCAGGATCCTCAGCGATGGCCAGGCAAACACGGGCGACGCCGGGAGTGTAGGCACGGGAGAGATCGTCGCGGTTGCGCAGGGCTACCTTCGGGACGACTTCGAGCTTGCCGCCGAGGTGCATCAGGAAGGTGCGGTCCGAAACGTGCTGGACAGTGACGCCGTCGAGCGCGTTGAGCGCATCCTTGACGCGGTTGGCGTGATCGTCGTCGGTGGTGTTGCAGGTGACGTCAACAACCAGGGTCTCGTGGTGGGACTCAGTGACGTCCAGTGCGGTGATCGCGGCGCCGGCAGCTCCGACCGCAGCGGCAAGCTCGCTGGTAGCGCTAAAGCTGGACGGTGCTGCCACGCGCAAGGTGATCGAATTTCCGGGGCTCGGGTTCGCCATTGAATGTCCTCCTGTTAGGGCCCTGTCTCCGGGCCGGCTCTCGTTTCGAAATGTTTTCGTATTATGGATATTATTATCTACTTTGTGGAAATACAAGCCCGCCGTGTCCATCGACCAGTGGCTGGCGGTGCTGTATGTTAGGTCTTCAAAGCAATTTCTTTTCACGATGCGGATAAGAGTTGTCGGAATCTGAGCCATGGGAGCCAAAGGAATGTCGGAAAAAGCCTCCGGAGGTGTGCAGTCCGTTGAGCGCGTCTTCGAACTGCTCGAACTCATCACAGACGCCGGTGGAGACGTCACGCTCAGTGAGCTGTCGTCCTCCACGGATCTGCCGCTTCCCACCATCCACCGGCTGCTCCGGACGCTGGTCACGCTGGGCTACATCCGCCAGCTGCCGAACCGCCGGTATGCGCTGGGCCCCCGGCTGATCCGGCTCGGCGAAGGTGCCAGCAAGCAGCTCGGTGCCCTGGCGCGGCCGCAGCTCAAGTCCCTCGTGGACCGGCTGGGCGAGACGTCCAACATGGCTGTGCTCGACTCCGACATGGTCATTTACGTGGCCCAGGTGCCGTCCCTGCACTCCATGCGCATGTTCACCGAAGTGGGCCGCCGCGCCCATACGCACGACACCGGCGTCGGCAAAGCGATCCTGGCCCAGCTGGATGACGAAGTGGTGCGCGGGATCGTGGCCCGCAGCGGCATGCCTACACCGACGTCGAAGAGCATCGGGGATATTGATTCGCTCCTGGCAGACCTGAACCTGATCCGCGAACGCGGCTACTCCATTGACGAGGAAGAGCAGGAGCTCGGCGTCCGCTGCTTCGCCATGGCTGTGCCCAACGCGCCCACACCGACGGCCATTTCCGTGTCCGGGCCGGTGTCCCGCGTGGACCAGTCCTTTGCTGACCGCGCCGTGCCGCTGTTGCGGGCGGCCGCCCAGGCGATCTCGGACGAGCTCAACCAGAACTAGATTCCTTGCCCGCGGCGGGTCAAATCCCTCGCCCACCCACGCCCCGCCCCCGCGAGGGGACAGTTGAGGCCCATGTTTTGGAAAACATGGGCCTCAACTGTCACTTCGGCGGACGCTCTAGTGTTCGGGAGACTTGCTGACTGATTGGACCGGGACTTCCTTGCCGTCGCAGTCGATCAGTTTGCCGTCCTCGAACCGGTCGCCATGCGCGAGGCAGGCAATATCCTCCTCGCGGATCACACGCCCGGTGCCGGCCACAAACACGGACTGGTTCTCCGAGTTACCGGCCTTGAGGTGGTTGAACAACAGGTTCAGCAGGATGGCCATCACTGCGGCCGAGCTGATACCCGAGTGGAAGATGGTGCCGAACCAGGACGGGAACTGGTCGTAGAACGTGGGGGCCGCAATCGGAATCATGCCGAAGCCGATTGACGCCGCCACAATGATCAGGTTCATATTGTTCCGGTATTCCACCTTGGACAGCGTCCGGATGCCGCTCGCGGCCACCGTTCCGAAAAGTACGACGCCGGCGCCTCCCAGGACGGGAGTCGGCACCGCTGCGACCACCCGGCCGAGTACCGGCAGCAGACCCAGCACCACCAAAATGAGGCCGCCGGCGCTGACCACAAAGCGGCTCTTGATCCCGGTGATGGCAACGAGGCCAACATTCTGGGCGAAGGCGCTCTGGGTGAAGGAACCGAAGATCGGCGAGATCGCGCTGGAAAGCATGTCTGCCCGCAGGCCGTCGCCGATCCGCTTGGAATCCACCTTGGTGCCCACGATTTCGCCCACGGCAATGATGTCCGCCGAGGTTTCGGTAAGCGTGACCAGGATGACGATCAGCATGGAGATAATGGCCGCGATGTGGAAGGTGGGCGGGCCGAAGGCAAAGGGTGTGGGGAAGGCCACGATGTCACCCTGGCCCACCTTGGAGAAGTCCGCCATTCCAGTGACGAAGGCGATGACCGTGCCCACCACCATGGCAAGCAGGATGGACAGCCGGGAGATGGCAGCGTTGCCAACCTTGCTGAGCAGCAACACGATTCCCATGGTGGCCGCGGCCAGTCCGATGTTGGCCATGCTGCCGTAGTTCGGTGCCTTGCTGTTGCCGCCCATGGCCCAGTTGGCAGCCACTGGCATAAGGGTCAGGCCGATCGTGGTGATCACCGTACCGGTGACAACGGGCGGGAAGAACCTGATGATCCTGGAAAAGAGCGGGGTGATGGCCAGGCCGATCAGCGAGGCAATGATCACCGAGCCGAAGACCGACTGGATGCCGCCGCCACCGTGGACGATTGCCACCATGGTGGAGACGCCGGCAAAGGACACGCCCTGGACCAGCGGCAGTTTGGAGCCGAAGAAGGGGATGCCAACCGTCTGGAGGATGGTGGCGAGTCCGCCCACAAAGAGGCAGGCAGCGATCAGCAGGCCGATGTCCTGGGAGGACATACCGGCGGCGGCGCCGATGATCAGCGGCGGGGCGATGATGCCGCCGTACATAGTGAGGACGTGCTGGAAACCGTACGCGAAGCTGCTGCCGATGGAGAGGCGCTGGTCTTCGGGGCGGGTGGACGGCTGACGGCTGGACTTGGCCCCGGCGGTGGGGGATTTCTTCTTAGTGTTCATGGCAGACTTTCTTGGTTCATGGCAGACGCCTTCGTCTGGCTAACAGTGTCTGGCTAACAATTTGCTGGTGAAGAGGTTCGTGAAGTGGGGCCCCCACCCGGAGCTTCTGGCACGGTGTGTACCGAAACTCCGGGCGGAGCAGTGTGAATCGCTTTAGCAGAAGCCCGCGATGCCGGACCATGCGAGGTCTGCCGGGGCGGCGTCGTCGCGCTGGACGGTGGCCTCGATCAGGCCGTACGGGCGGTCGGCGGCGAAGAAGACCTCGTTGGGGTTGTCGAGGCCGAACGGCGAGAGGTCCACCAGGAAGTGGTGCTTGTTGGGCATGGAGAACTTGATCTCGTCGATCTCGCTGTGGGCTTCCAGAACCTTGGTCCCCATGTCGAACAGGGTCTGCTGGAGTGCATGGGAGTAGTTCTCGGTGAAGCCTTCGAGCAGGAGGCCCTTGACATCGTCGTAGCTCTTGTTGAAATCAAGTGTGCTGAAATCAGTGCCGGCGTTGAAGCGCCAGCGGGCGGTAACCTCGGTGGCGAGGATCCGGTCGGTGGTCTCCGGGAGGGTGGTGTATTTCTCCTTCGGGTAACCGACGAAGCCAGACTCCGTCGACTTCAACACCGTAAGGTCGGTGAGCCCGGAGATGACGTGGGTGGCAGCGCCGTCGCGGACCACCACCGCAGTGCGGATTTCCTGGCCGTTGCGCACAAAGGAGTGGTTGTGAGCGCTGCCGTGGGCCTGGATGCGGTCCCAGCTGTAGGACTCGGCTTCCCAGCGGCCGCCGGTCACCCAGTCAAAACTGGACGTGAAGTGCTCGCCGAGACGCAGCAGGAAGGCCTCAGGGGATCCGATTCCTTCGCGGGCGAAGGCGTACACGGTGTTCTTCTGGGTGTCCGTGGCCACCACGTGGGCGTTGTCGCCTTCGAGGTGGGCTGCGGTGAAATCCCCGCGCAGCTGCGAGGTGACGTTCAGGTCTTCGATCTCGTGGCGGTCGGTGTCCCTGGTGATCTTGACGACGCGGACTTCGGCTTTGCCGTACTGGTTAGCGCCGAGGACGATGTTGTTGCTCATGGTCAGTTCCCAACTTCCGTAAGTGGAACCAAGGTTCCACAGTGAAATTAAGCGTGTGTTTCCCACGCGTTTCGTGAACTGTCGACCCAAAAAAAATGAGCCGACATCGATTGATGTCAGCTCATTACGACCCTGCCTGCTGCTCTCAGGTTACGTGACCTGGGCCACGAACTGTGTTAAAGCGTAGCGCCACATTGCCGTGGTGTACATCACAATCTGAAAATTTCGATTGTGACCGTCCCGGGATGCGCGCGTGGATCCGCGCCGGCTGGCACCTTCGGTCCAGTCTTCGGTCCAGCCCTTGAGCCAGACCTTGACGCCGCGGCGGCATCCGTCCTAAGATTTCCGCATAACAATATTTACTTTCCACATTATGAAAAGTCGGAAAATATCCGCGCAGATCGCGACGAGGAGGAACAGATGTACCCGATGGATAAGGACAACGTCACGGCAGTCAAGGCCGCCGCAGTCGTCCCGGAGTTCTACCTCCCCACCGGAGGGACGGATCCGGATTTCTATATTCCGGCCGACCGTGGCCAGGAGCCCGGGCCGTTCTCGCGCTGGATGCACCGTCTGCCGGTAGTTGGCTGGCTGCTCTCCTAGAAGGACTCCTGACCACCGCCCCCATGTAATAAGCTTTGCCTGCATACTTAATTTCGGTGTACCGTAAAAATCTGCCGATGTGCCGCTGGCAGACATGCTGAAATTACCGAGGGGATTGCTGTGGCCGTGGATGTCCAGACCCGCGCACTGCGTGGACGCCGCATGTCCCGGTTCTTTCTGCTCGGGCCGGCCTTCGTCGCCTCCATTGCCTATGTGGATCCGGGAAACGTCGCGGCAAACCTGACAGCCGGTTCGCAGTACGGCTTCCTGCTGGTGTGGGTACTGGTTGTTGCCAACCTGATGGCAGTGATAGTGCAGTACCAGTCGGCCAAGCTCGGCCTGGCCACCGGCCAAAGCCTGCCGGAGTTTCTCGGCAAGAGCCTGAAGGCCACTCCCCGCCGGTTCTATTGGGCACAGGCTGAACTCGTGGCTGCAGCCACAGACATGGCCGAGGTCATTGGTGGCGCCGTTGCCCTGAATTTGCTCTTCGGACTGCCACTTTTGGCTGGCGGTTTTGTGATCGGGGTCGCCTCGATGCTGCTGCTGGTCCTGCAGTCCCGCCGGAGCCAGCGGACCTTTGAAAATGCCATTATCGTTCTTCTGGCGGTCATCGCTGTTGGTTTCGTGACGGGCATGATGGTAAACCTGCCTGCCCCGGGCGACGTACTGGGCGGTCTCGTTCCAAGATTCGACGGTGTGGATACAGTCCTGCTTGCCGCCAGCATGCTGGGTGCAACCGTGATGCCCCACGCCATCTATCTTCACTCCGCACTGGCCCGCGACCGGCACGGTTATTCGTCCAGCGAAGCCGTCAGGACCCGGCTGATCCGTATCACCCGGTGGGACGTCATCGGAGCCCTTGTGGTCGCAGGCCTGGTGAACATTTCCATGCTGCTGCTGGCAGCTTCGAGCCTGCGGGGTGTGGAGGGCACCGACACCATCGCCGGCGCCCACGCCGCGATCACCTCGGCCCTTGGCCCGGTGGTGGGAGTGGTCTTCGGCATAGGCCTGCTGGCATCCGGACTGGCCTCGACGTCTGTGGGCTGCTACGCCGGAGCCACCATCATGGGCGGACTCCTCAACCTCAAGATCCCGCTCCTGGTGCGGCGCGTCATCACCCTGATTCCGGCCCTGCTGGTGCTGGGGGCCGGGATCGAGCCGACGTTCGCGCTGGTCCTCAGCCAGGTGCTCCTCAGCTTCGGCATCCCCTTTGCGCTGATCCCGCTGATCCGCCTCACGGGTTCGCGCGAGGTCATGGGCGTCCACGTGGATTCGCTGGCCCTGAAGATCGCCGGAACTGCCAGTGCCTGCCTGATCGTCGGGCTGAATATTGTTCTCATTACGATGTCCCTGGCTGGGAAGCAGTAGCCGCGTCTAGCTGCTGACAAGCCTGCGTGCCGCTGCCGAGTGCTCCGCGATTAGCCCGGTAATGTCCAGGCCGGGGATCTGCCCATCCACCACACGCCATTGCCCGCCCACCATCACGCGGTCTGCCCGGTCGGCGGCGCACAGGAGCAGCGCGGCAATGGGATCGTGGCTGCCGGAGAAACGCAGCTCATCCAACGTGAACAGGGCGAGGTCTGCCTGCATCCCCGGCGCCAGCTGGCCAAGGTCGGGCCGCCCCAGGACTGCGGCCGATCCGCGGGTGGCCCAGCCGAGCGCCCGCTCCACCGGTACCTGCGCGCCGTAGCGCAGCCGCTGCAGGTACAGCGCCTGCCGCGCCTCGAGGATCATGTTGGAGGCATCGTTCGACGCCGAGCCGTCCACTCCCAGCCCCACCGGAACCCCCGCGTCTTCCAGCTCCAGGACCCGCGCGGTGCCGGATGCCAGCCGCATGTTGGACGTGGGGCAATGCGCGACGGCGGTGCCCGCGGCACCCAGCCGGGCGATCTCGTCATCGCTGAAATGGATGCCGTGGCCCAGCCAGGTCCGGTCTGTCAGCCATCCCACACTGTCGAGGTAGTCCACGGTGCGGAGCCCGAACATCTCGCGGCAAAAATCCTCCTCGTCCAGGGTCTCGGCGAGGTGTGTGTGGAGCCGGACGTCCAGGCGCCCTGCCATCAGGGCGCTCTCGGTCATGATTTCCTTAGTCACGGAAAACGGTGAGCATGGCGCCAGCGCGATCTGGATCCGGGCACCGTCGCCGCGCTCGTGGTACTCGTTGATCAGCCTTTCGCTGTCCGCCAGAATCACCTCAGGTGACTGGACGGTCGACTGCGGCGGAAGGCCGCCGTCGTCCTCTCCCAATGTCATGGAGCCGCGGGTGAGGGTGGCCCGCATGCCCAGCCTGCGGACCGCCTCCACTTCGACGTCGATGGCGTTCTCCATGCCGCCCGGGAAGAGGTAGTGGTGGTCGGCGGCTGTGGTGCAGCCGGAGAGCAGGAGTTCGGCGAGCGCCACGGTTGTGGCCAGCTCCAAATCCCGCGGTGTGAGCCTGGCCCACACCGGATACAGCTTCTGCAGCCAGAGGAACAGTGGCGCGTTGGCTACCGGGCCCCAGGCCCGGGTGAGGGTCTGGTAGAAGTGGTGGTGTGTGTTGATCAGGCCGGGGAGCAGGACGTGGTTGCCGGCGTCGAAGGTTTCTTGGCAGGGCGCTGAAGGCTGCTGTCCTGCGGCGAGTACTTCTACGATCTTCCCTCCGCTGACCACCAGGCCGCCTGAGGCGTCCAGCGTGTTGGCCGTGAAGGCGGCGAGGGGGGCCTTGATCAAGAGCCTGGATTCGGAGGGGGCGGGAGTGGGGGCCATGTCTGGTTCCTTGTCTGTGGTGCCGTGGATTGACGGTGTCGAAGGTTCCAGCTCAGTGATGCCCTGTCTGCTGATCCAGGTGACCGCCCGGGAAGGGTCTGGTCGCCATCAGCGTAAAGTCGTTCACGGTGGCCCGTCAAAGCCTGTCGATTGTGACAGTTCAGAAGCATCGATTTCACATTGCGAAATTTAATTTCCAGAAAACTATGGCGCACACCACATCCCGGTGCTAGTCTCGATCTTGCCAAAGGCGGGCACCCGGACCCCGGGAAGCTATCTACCAGGCGCAACATATCCTTCACAGAACATGCTGAAGCCTGGTCACCGTCGCAACTGGTTCTTTTGGTCCCGCAACGGGGTACCGGCTTCCACAGCAAAGGAAGTCGCAAATGAGTACCATCGTCACGGCCGAAACTTTTCTGGCCAGATCCATCCAGTTGGCAACTGCCAACGTCCTGAACAGCGGCGGGCCTTTCGGCGCCGTGATCGTCACTGCAGACGGTCAGTCTTTCGAAGGCGTCAATCGCGTCACCGCTGACAACGATCCCACCGCTCATGCTGAGGTCACGGCCATCCGCAACGCTTGCCGCGAGCTGGGCATTTTCGATCTCAGCGGAGCCATCCTCTACACCAGCTGCGAGCCATGCCCCATGTGCCTGGCCTCCGCACTCTGGGCCCGCATAGACCGGGTGGTTTTCGCCGCAGACCGTCACGACGCCGCCTCAGTGGGCTTCGATGACGCCGTCTTCTACGAGTTCTTCGAAAACGACAACAAGGATGCATTGATGTCGGTAGCCAAGCTGGAGCTGGCCGATCCCCAGGCACCCGCTCCCCTGGAACCGTTCAACACCTGGAACACGCTTGACTCCAGGATTGACTACTAGGGCCGGTGGCTGACATGACTATCATCGACGAGCAGCTCGGCGCACCGGACAGCGGAGAACCGCAGCTCAAGCGGGCAAAGGCCCGGGCATCCACTTCGAACGCCAAGCCTCCGGTAACCAACGCTTTCCTGGACCGCTTCTTCCAGATCACCCAACGCGGCTCCACCTTGGCCCGTGAATTCCGTGGCGGCCTGGTCACATTCTTCACCATGGCCTACATCGTCATCCTCAATCCGCTGATCCTGGGCGGTTTCACGGCGGACAAGGCCCCCACAGACGTCGCGGGCGGCTGGCTCAATGCCGCTCAGGTGGGCGCTGTTACCGGACTTACCGCCGGTGTGATGACCATCCTGTTCGGGCTCATCGCCAACCTTCCGTTCGGCCTGGCGGCGGGGCTGGGTATCAACTCCTTCCTCGCCGTGGCCGTCATCCATGAAGTCACCTGGCCAGAAGCCATGGGCCTGGTGGTCATCAACGGCATCCTGATCGTCATCTTCGGTGCCACCGGGGCGCGGACTGCCATCTTCCGGGCCGTTCCCCGGGAACTGAAGGCCGCCATCACCGTAGGCATCGGCCTGTTCATCGCCTTCATCGGCTTTGTGGACTCCGGCTTTGTCCGCGCCACCAAGGGCGGTCCGCCGGTCCAGCTGGGCACGGACGGTTCCATTACCTCGATCCCCACGCTGGTGTTTATTGTGGGTCTGCTTGCCATGGGCATCCTCGTGGCCCGCAAGGTCCAGGGCGGGCTGCTGATCGGCATTGTGGCCACCACCCTGCTGGCCGCGGTCGTTGAGGCAGTCCTGCACATAGGCCCCGGCAGTGAATCCAACCCCGGCGGCTGGCACCTGAATACGCCGGTGCTCTCCGGGCAGTTGGTTTCGGCGCCCGATCTCAGCCTGGTGGGTCAGTTCGATATGTTCGGAGCCTTCGGACGAATCGGCGGACTGGCCGCAACCATGCTGGTCTTCACCCTGGTGTTCACTAACTTCTTCGACGCCATGGGCACCATGACCGGGCTCGCCAAGAGCGCAGGCGTGGCGCACAAGGACGGTACGTTCCCGCGGTTGAAATCGGCCTTCATCGTTGAAGGCTTCGGGGCTATTGCGGGCGGTGCCACCTCGGGATCCTCCAACACGGTGTACATCGACTCCGCGGCCGGCATCGGCGAAGGCGCCCGCACCGGCCTGGCTTCGGTGGTTACGGGCCTGCTGTTCCTGGGTTCGATGTTCCTGACCCCGCTCACCAGCGTGGTTCCGCTGGAAGTGGCAGCCGCCGCACTGGTGGTAGTTGGCGCCATGATGATGGCACAGATCCGCGAGATCAAGTTCACCAAGTTCGCTGTGGCGCTCCCGGCTTTCCTGACCATCGTCACCATGCCGCTGACCTATTCGATCGCCAACGGCATCGGCGTCGGCTTTGTGTCCTGGGCCATCATCGGTGCTGCCTCCGGCAAGGTGAAGAAGATCCATCCGCTCATGTGGGTGGTCACCGTGGGATTCATCATCTACTTCGCCCGGGGACCCATCAATTCCCTGATGGGCGCATAAGACCGCGGTTCCGCAACCCTGGCCGCGCCGAATAGCGTCCGCCGGCGTCGCACGCTCCTGATCAGCACTTCCTGATAGGAGAGACCGACGACGGCGGGCGGCGGCCAGGGTCCGGTTCCGCTCAGGACCGGGGCAGGAAGATGAAGCCTGCCCCGGTCCGCCACTCTGAAATCCATATGATGCGGGCGCCACCCCGCTGACCCTTCCCACTGCTCACATTAGGAACGAGAATATGTGCAGGACCGCACCGGCTTCGGACTGGAAGGCCGGCTGAAGGCAGCCGGACTGCCTGCCTGAAGCCGCAGCCTGTGCCACGCGGGAAAAGGATGTGTTGCCATGCTAGACCTGATGCCTTCACTGAATGACTGGCCGCCGGCGGCTTCCGGGCAGCGGTGCGCCGTGGCCACCATCGTTTCCGCCACCGGCTCCGTTCCGCGTCCGCTGGGCACCTCCATGCTGGTGTCCGAGGCCGGCGAGGTGCTGGGGAGTCTGTCCGGCGGCTGTGTTGAGGGCGCCGTGGTGGGGGCCGCGTTGGAGGCCATGCACGACGGCGGCTCCCGCCTCGAGTCTTTCGGCTACAGCGCCGAGGACGCATTCGCCGTCGGGCTCAGCTGCGGAGGGGAGCTGGAAGTCCACATTCAGCCGCTGGACTCACGTTCGGGCGGCCTGCAGCTTGGCGGCTTGAAGCTGACCGAGCTGCAGCATTTTTCCGGGCATGCCCCGGGCGGTGCGCTGGCGCTGATCCGGAGGGTGGACGCCCGCGGCGGAGGCGCCGTCGTCATCCCCGATCCTTCCGCCTTTTCCGCGGCACGTTCGCACGAACTGGCCGCACTGCTGGGGCTCAGCATCCGTCAGGACTCATCGGCAATGCTCGCCGCGGCGGCGCAACTTGAACCTCTGCTGAGCGGCGGACGCACGGGTCTGGTGCGGCTCGCACCTGTGGATGGCTGCGCCAGCTGGGTATTTGGCATGGGAGTGCCGGATGTCGTGGTTCCGGTGTCCAATCAGCCGCATGCAGAACCCGTCACGCTACTCGTGGAAAGCAGGCTTCCGCCAGGCCGCATGTTGGTATTCGGCGCCAACGATTTTGGCTCGGCGCTGCTTCCTGCCGCAAAGTTGCTGGGCTACCACGTAACACTGTGTGACGCGCGGCCTGCCTTCGCCCGACAGTCGCGGTTTGGCATTGCGGACGAAGTGGTCACTGATTGGCCGCACCGCTACCTGGCCGCAGAAGCAGCGGCCGGCCGGGTGGACGCCCGGACCGTGGTGTGCGTCCTCACCCACGACCCCAAATTTGATATCCCCCTAATTCACACGGCCCTGAGCCTGGACCTCGCCTTTGTCGGCGCCATGGGCTCCCGGCGCAGCCACCGCCAGCGGGTGGACTCACTCTTGGCAGCGGGCACGGCCCCTGAGCAGCTGGCACGCCTGCATTCGCCGATCGGACTGGATCTGGGAGCCGTCACACCCGCCGAAGTTGCCGTCTCCATCACGGCGGAACTGATCGCCGCCCGCAGCAGCGCCCCGGGGACTAGGGCTCCTGCCTGCGCCCCGCTGAAGGACGGTTCCGGCCCCATTCACCACTCTGCAGGACGCAGCTAGGCTGCCGAACACGAAGAAACCCGCACCAGGAGATTTTATGGACATGAACACCATTGAGGCCGTCGTCCCCACCACGGACCCGGGCGAATGGCGCGACGGCGATGCCTGGCTCGCCGGCGGCACGGTCCTTTTCTCCTACGGCAGCTATGCCTTTGGCAAGGATCCGTTGAGGCGCCTGCTGGATCTGGGCTCCGCCGGGTGGCCGTCCATCACCGTGTCTGAGGCCGGAATCGAACTCGCCGCCACCTGCACCGTCGCCGAGCTGCACGCGCTGCCGCTGAGCCATGCCGTGGCGGGCAAGAACTGGCCCGGCCTGGACCTTATCCGCCCGTGCTGCGACTCCTTTGTGGCGTCCTTCAAGGTCTGGAACATGTCCACCGTGGGCGGCAACCTGTGCACCTCACTGCCGGCCGGGCCCATGATTTCCCTCTGCGCCGGACTTGACGGAGCGGCTACGGTGCTTGGCCCCGGCGGCTCCAGGCGCGAGCTGCCGGTGGCTGATTTCATCACCGGCGACGGGCAGAACGCCCTGGCACCCGGCGAGCTGCTGCGCAGTGTCCGCCTCCCGGCGTCGGCCCTCTCCACACGGGTAGCTTTCCGCCGGCTGTCCCTGAGTAATCTGGGGAGATCCGGTGTCCTGCTGATTGGAACGCTGGACGCCGGCGGTTCCCTGACGCTCACCGTCACCGCAGCGACCAAACGGCCGATTCAGCTGCGCTTCGAGTCCCTTCCGGACAGCCACGCACTGGCAGGGGCGCTGGACTCGGCCATCCCGAACGAGCTTTACCACAACGACATCCACGGGCTCCCGGCCTGGCGGCGCGACATGACGTACCGGCTGGCCGAGGAAATCCGCGCGGAGCTGGCTTCGCCTGACGGGAGCCCAACCGCTGAGCCGGCGCGGGTTTCCGGCGACTTCTGGCCCCCGCAGCATCCTTCACCGCAGACATCGTCATGGCTGAAAGGCGCCTGAGCATGGCGATCGAGATCAACGGCACCACCACTAAGAGCAAGCCCCGGCCCGGGCAGTGCCTGCGCACTTTTCTGCGCGAACAGGGCAACTTCGGCGTCAAAAAGGGCTGCGACGGCGGCGACTGCGGCGCCTGCACGGTGCATGTGGACGGCACCCCGGTGCACAGCTGCATCTACCCGGCTGTGCGCGCCGAAGGCCACGCCGTCACCACGGTGGAAGGACTGGCCGACGGCGGAACGCTCCACCCGATACAGCAGCAATTCCTTGAGAACCAGGGATTCCAATGCGGTTTCTGTACTGCCGGCATGCTGATGACCGCTGCCACCTTCGACGATTCGCAGAAGGAAAACCTGCCCCGCAGCCTCAAGGGCAATCTGTGCCGCTGCACCGGCTACCGCTCCATCGCGGACGCTGTCTGCGGGAACCACAACCATCAGCCCGACGGCGGTACGTCACCTTCCGGCGCTGCCACCGCAGCGCCCATTGCGGGGCAGCTCGGCGACAATGTGCCCGCCCCGGCCGGCCACGCGGTTGTCACAGGCACTGCCCGCTACACGCTGGACGTTCCTGCCGAGGAACTTGAGGGCCTGCTGCATCTCAAGCTCCTGCGCTCGCCTCACGCCCATGCCCGGATCGTCTCCATCGATAAGACCGCCGCACTCGAGGTTCCGGGCGTCGTCGCCGTCTTCACGCACGAGGACGCGCCCGCGCAATTGTTTTCGACCGCCCAGCACGAGCTTTACACGGATGATCCCGACGACACCCGGGTGCTTGACGACGTGGTGAGGTTCATCGGGCAGCGCATCGCCGCCGTCGTGGCTGAATCAGTGGGGGCTGCCGAAGTGGCTGTCCGCGCCTTGGACGTGAAGTACCAACTGCTGGATGCCGTGTTCACTCCGCAGGACGCCATCCGTCCCGGAGCTCCCGCGCTTCACGGGGATAAAGATGCCGTAACGGCCCGGATTGCCCGGCCGGAACAGAACATTGTGGCGGAGCTGCATTCCGAGCTGGGCAATGTGGCTGCCGGCTTCGCCGAATCCGACTTCATCCATGAGCAGACGTACCGCACCCAGCGCGTGCAGCATGTGGCTTTGGAGACGCATGCGGCCATCGCCTCAATTGACGACGACGGCCGGCTCCAGATCCGCACCTCCAGCCAGGTCCCGTTCCTGGTCCGCCGGACCCTGTGCCGGGTCTTTGGAATTCCTGAGGATCGGGTGCATGTGGTGGCAGGCCGGGTTGGTGGCGGCTTCGGCGGCAAACAGGAGGTGCTTGCCGAGGACATCGTGGCGCTCGCCGCGCTGAAACTGCGGCGCCCCGTGCAGCTGGAGTTTACCCGGACCGAACAGTTCACGGCCAGCACTACGCGGCATCCGTTCACCATCCAGCTCAAGGCGGGTGCAAGCCGCGACGGCCGGCTGACCGCGCTGCAGCTGGACGTTCTCACCAACACCGGTGCCTACGGAAACCATGCGCCCGGTGTGATGTTCCATGGCTGCGGCGAATCCCTGGGTGTGTACAAGTGCGCCAACAAGAAGGTGGACGCCCAGGCCGTCTACACCAACACGGTGCCGTCCGGGGCATTCCGCGGCTACGGCTTGGGCCAGACGATCTTCGCGATCGAATCTGCCATCGATGAACTTGCGGTGGGGATCGGCATGGACCCGCTGGAGTTCCGCCGCCGCAACATGGTGCGCGAGGGCGATGACATGCTGTCCACGCACCCGGAACCTGAGGAGGATGTGCTCTACGGCAGCTACGGGCTGGACCAGTGCACGCGGCTCGTTGCAGATGCCCTCGAGCGGGGCCGTGAACGCTACCGGGCCGCCGGGCTGGATGATCTTGGTCCGGACTGGGTCACCGGGGAGGGGTCCGCGCTTTCCATGATTGACACCGTCCCGCCGCGCGGTCACTTTGCCCATTCGAAGCTGCGGCTCCTTCCGGACGGCACGTACTCAGCCGACGTCGGGACCGCCGAATTCGGCAACGGCACCACCACAGTGCACGCCCAGCTCGCGGCGACGGCGCTTTCCACCACCGCGGGGCGTATTGCCGTCCGGCAGTCCGACACAGACCTGATCGAGCATGACACCGGTGCCTTCGGCTCAGCCGGCACGGTGGTGGCCGGCAAAGCCACGCTGGCGGCGGCCGAGGACCTTGCAGTGCGGATCCGCGGGTTCGCGGCGGGAATCCACCGGGTGGAGGCTTCCGGTTGCTTCCTCGAGGAGGACGCCGTGGTCTGCGAGGGAACCAGGGTGCCGCTCACGGAAATTTACGACGCCGCCAGCCGGGCCGGCGTCAAACTCGCCAGTGAAGGGCGCTGGGGCGGAACCCCGAGATCCGTGGCGTTCAACGTCCACGGTTTCCGGGTTGCCGTCAATACGGGCACAGGCGAACTGCGGATTCTGCAGAGTGTTCAGGCGGCCGACGCCGGAGTGGTGGTGAACCCGCGGCAGTGCCGGGGCCAGATCGAGGGCGGCATTGCCCAGGCGCTGGGCGCTGCGCTGTATGAAGAGGTGGTGGTGGATGACGGCGGCCGGGTCACCACGGACATCCTGCGGCAGTACCACATCCCCTCCTTCGCCGACGTGCCTCGGAGCGAGGTGTACTTCGCGTCCACAAACGACAGCACGGGGCCCCTGGGGGCGAAGTCGATGAGCGAAAGCCCGTTCAACCCTGTGGCGCCGGCGCTCGCCAACGCCATCCGGAACGCCACCGGAGTGCGGTTCGCAGAGCTGCCGATTGCCCGCGACAAGATCTACCTGGGGCTGAAAAGTCAGGGATGAGCGCTTCTGCCGGTTTACCAGTTCCGGCCGCTACAGGTCATATAGTCGGAGGGTGGAACAACGCGTATTGGGCAAAACCGGACGGAACGTCTCCATTGTTGGACTGGGGACCTGGCAGCTTGGCGCGGACTGGGGCAACGTGGACCCGGCCCAGGCGCAGGCCATCCTGGGTGCCTCCGCTGAAGCCGGAGTGACCTTCTTCGACACGGCTGACGTTTACGGTGACGGCCGCAGCGAGCAGGCCATCGGAGCATTCCTGGCCAACAATCCAGGGCTGGACATCACAGTGGCCACCAAAATGGGCCGCCGGATGGAGCAGCAGCCCGGGAACTACCATCTGGCTAACTTCCGCCGGTGGGTGGACCGTTCGAGGCGATACCTGGGAACCGATTGCCTGGACCTGGTCCAGTTGCACTGTCCGCCGAGCACCGTGTACAGCAACGCTGAAGTGTACGACTCGCTGGACACGCTGGTGGCCGAGGGTGCCATCCGGAACTACGGGGTCAGCGTTGAGCGGACCGATGAGGCTCTGGAAGCGATGCGCCACAAGGGCACGGCCACAGTCCAGATCATCCTCAATGCCTTCCGGCTCAAGCCGCTGGATGAGGTGCTGCCTGCCGCGAAAGCCGCAGGAGTAGGGATCATCGCCCGAGTTCCGCTTGTCTCGGGACTGCTATCCGGCAGATACTCCAAGGACACCTCCTTCGCGGAAAACGACCACCGGAACTACAACCGCTCCGGTGCAGCCTTCGACGTCGGGGAGACGTTCTCCGGTGTGGACTACGAGCGAGGCCTCCAGGCCGCAGCTGAGTTCGGGCAGCTGGTGCCGGACGGTGCCAGCATGGCCCAGGCGGCCATCGCCTGGATCGCAGCACAGGACGGCGTCAGCACGGTCATCCCCGGTGCACGCAACGTTGAGCAGGCCACGGCAAATGCTTTGGCGGCAGGGACGGCTGCCGACGCCGGGTTCGACGCCGGCGTCCACAGGATCTACGACCACTACTTCCGCGAAAGCATCCACCCCCGCTGGTAGGACTACATCGAGACCGGCCAGTGGAAGGAGCGTTACGTGGCGCCTCATGAGATCAGCCAGGGACAGCAGTCCCGCAATGGCACACCTGCCATTGCGCCGGGGCACATTATCGGTGGCATATTCGGCGTGGTCTTCGTCATCGCGAACAGTGCTTCGATGCCGCAAGCGCTGCGTGTCATTATTGTGGTCGCGGCCATCGGCGTCTTGGCGTTGACTATGTTTTCCTTTGGCCGAACAGTCAGACTGGGCCTCACCAGTAGGCCAGCAAACGGTGAAGAAGGATTCACCCGGGGGTACTGGACGGTCGTTGTGGTCGAAGTTCTTACGCTGGTAGCCGGCATAGTGTTGCTCAACATGTGGCGGCCGGCGGCGATCGTCGGGTGGATCGCTTTGATCGTCGGACTTCATTTTTTCGTCCTGGCCAGACTGTGGAAGAGCGGGTTCACGGAAATAACCATTATCGGCGCGGGGCTATCGATTCTCGGCGTGATAGGTCTCCTCATCGCTTTCACCTCTGACTCGCTGGACGCCGCAGCGTTGGTTTCCGGAGCCGGATCCGGCGTCGTACTCCTGGTCAGCGCATTGACCAGCGCAATCAAAGGACTCGCCGTGCCCCGGACAAAGCCATGATGTCGACGCATGCGCAGGTGTGACGCCGCCGATCGCCGCTGCACGAAGCGGCGCAGTTGGGCAATCTCTTCAAGCCAGCAAATGCAGTTGGTCCGGGGTGTCCAGGTCCTCGCCGCCTGAGAGATCACCACAGTCCACCAGATCAATAAGTTCAGGGTGGGTCTGCAGATAAAGGCGCGCACCGGCGTCGCCCGTTGCTGACTCAGCCGCCGGCCGGCGAAGCGAGGTGTCCAGCAGCAGCGGATGGCCGCGCTTGAGCATCCCGGCGGCGTCCGGGTAGGCAGCGGCGGTGATGCGTCCCCGGCTGTGGTTTTTCAAGAGCCTGGCGACGGTCGCCGGAGTGAGGCCGGGCTGGTCCACCAGGGCCACCAGCACGTCGTCTCCTGGCTCGGCAGTGGCGAGGCCAAGCCGGAAGGACCCCCCCATGCCCGCAGCCCAATCAAGGTTTTCCACTACGGTGTACCGCCGGAGATCGACGCTGGCACGGACCGTGGCAGCTTCCGCACCGATCACAATCACCACGTCACGGCAACCGCCCTCCAGCAGCTCCCCGGCGAGTACCTCCACCAATGTCCGGTTCCGGAACGGCAACAGCGCCTTCGGCCCGCGGCCCAGGCGGGTTCCGGCGCCCGCCGCCAGAAGAACGGCTGTGGTTCGGCCGTGGAAAGCGGAAACTGTCATCTACACACCTTAGGGCGGGCTTGTTCCTGTCACTTGTTACTTTTCACAGGTTCCTGTCACATACGGGCCACACAAGCTACCGCTTGGTAGGCCTGTTGAGCTCTTGAACCGGCAGGTAATCTCTTATGGAAATGATGGAGATTCGCGGGTCATCAGCCGCGGTGCAATGGCGCACCATCAGCGGAAAGCAGGTCCCATGGCTGGAACATTCGAGGTTCTGAGCGACGGAGCGGGATCGTTCCGGTACTGAAGATCCAGACCAAGCTGCACAGTTGGGCCCGTGATGACTCTCATCGCCGGTTCGACGATCTGTTCAACCTCGTGGCTGACCCCGGCTTCTTGTTGGTGGCCTGGGACCGAGTGCGAGGGAACAAGGGTGCCCGTACTGCGGGTGGTCCCGGCGATGGGTCTGGCCGGGAAAACCGGCCTCGGCGCGTTGGTCGATGAGCATCTGAAACTGCCTGACTACTTCGGTGCCAACGCCGGACTGAAACTGACAGCTCTGGTCGCGGGTATGGTGGCCGGCGCCGACTGCATCGATGATCTGGGACTGCTGCGCCACGGCGCGATGGGGAAACTGTTCAAGGGCACCTATGCGCCTTCCACGATCGGTTCGTTTCTTCGCACGTTCATGTTCGGTCACGTCCATCAGCTCGACGCGGCAGCGGCGCGCTGGCTGCAGCAGGTGAATATGGTCAGCATCAACAAGACGTTTGTCGGGAAACGACCGAAGACGTGGTTGGAGATAACTTCGCACGGGTCTGAAGCGCTCAGAACTCATAGGCATGCCCTCGAGCGGCTCCTGGGCTGAGGTCGTCGACCCGGGTCATCTGAGGTTCCTGTCACCCTGGCATGGGAACATATGAACCTCACCGGCGACTACACCTGGCCCCTCACGAACCGCATCAAGCCCGGAAAATACCGGCCACTCCGACGATCCTAAAAACCTTAGCGTCGGCAGGTTTAAGCGGTCGGATATTCCACTAATTCACAAGCCACCCCGGGTGGAGCTGGCCGCCGGGGAGGAACTGGAATCCCGGGCAGCAGGCAGCGTGAATTCCGCCCTGACCCCTTCCCATGTCTGATCACTGATCGGTTCGCGGTCCAGTTTCACCGTTGCCTAGTAGCCATCAGCGATGGACTCCAGGAGCCACGGGCTGGCTAGGGATCACGGCGCAACGTGAACGTACGCAAGGCAGAGTTCGACGCCAGGCGCATTATCTCCCCCTCAAACAGCGTTAACGCTGGTCAGCGCCGAAGGACATTGCAAGGCACGTTGGCCGTGTCCGGATCGGGTGTGGACGAGTCACCGAAGCGGTCAGGCGGCCAGCCGCGGAGATGTCGCCGCCCACCAGCCCCAGCGGCTGAACCAGTGGGAGGATTCGGTGTCAGGGTCAACGGCCCGGTGGTGTCTAGGACTCGACGAGCGTCAGGATTGTTTCCGGGCGGACGCCGTCGAATTTCATCGCATCGGCTGCAGCTTCGGACTCCATTATTCGCTGGAACGTATCCATGTCGGGGACTTGGACGATTAGGCCTACACGGTGGGTCTTCGCCGGGTCGATGAACGTTCGAACCGTGATGCCCAGAGGCCCGAAGATTTCTTCCCGTTTTGGTGAGCTGAGCCAGTGCTCAACGTCGTCGACCTCGTGGAAGATCATTATTGTTGGCATCGTTGCCTCTGCTTTCTGAAGTTGCGTCAGGAGCCGGATTGGAGAGGGACCGCGTTAGGACATCGTGATCACGCTGAACGTACCATGGCCTCGATTGCAGCGATAGGGAAGAGAAACGACGGTGCGGCCCCTCACAAGCCGGCCAACCCAGAAGATAGTGAAGGTACCAGCTGGCTGCGGAATGCAGATCGCAGGTGGCGTCGTCCACCACGGCCCAGGACGGGCCTCCATTCTTGTGGATGACCCTGAAAGCGATCCAGCGGCGTGAAATCGGGACGGCTGTGAACCCCCGGCGAGGGCAGATAAGGCCAACCTGGACGCGCCAGTATTTGATGCTCACCAGGTCGCCGCTGCCCACGGCGGCCGTGCTTCTGGTGTCCCACCAGGCGTCCCGTGCAAACCAGTGCACCGGATCGGCCATGACGGCGCATATGCGTCCGTTATGCCGGACGGTCAACGGGTTGCCCGGCCGGGGTAAATCGGACGTCCACAGCAGCGTCGAGGGCTATTCTATTGGCTGTTGCTGTCATGGTCTGCACGCTCTCCTAGGGTCCTTCTCTTTAAATCTTCGCGGCGGGTGACCGCCGAACTCCACACCCACGTCCGGTAGGTCACCGGCCCGTCCTTCCACGTCACTTCCGCGGCTTTGGCCGTCCAGGCGTACACCTCGCCGTCCACCAGCTCCGCGCAGTTCGGGAACCGGATCCACGCCTTCACCGGGATCCCAGGGAACCCGTTCTTGCCGGGAAAGTGCTCGAAATCGAGCTCTTCCACCGTCAGCCCGATCGGGCCGGCACGCCGCGCATACTGCGCCTGCTACTGGTGGACCACCGAATAGCTTTTGAACGAATAGCTCTCCGAAATTTGCAGGGTCAGCCCGGTCCTCGGCACTCCATGAAGGTTCACCAAGCGATGGAACGGCAATCCAGTCGTTTTCTCACAGCTGAGGAGCGCGCCGTTTAGCGCCCGCGGGACAGTTCACCGGACGGGTCTTACGGGACACCGCTTTTACCGAAGCAGCAACGCCGCTGTCAGTTTCCGAAGTCGACTGCACAGAATGTCCAAAGCCGTCTGCACAGCTTGCCCGTTGGAGGATCGGCGAATTCAGGCGGTCGTTGCAACGGCGGGTTTTTCTGGTTCAAATAGTAGCCGTTCCATGGCTTGGGCGGGGGTGATGCCGCCCAGGGTCTTGCGGGGTCGGGCGTTGAGTTCGGCTGCGACTTCGAGCAGCCGCTCGGGTGAGTGCACGGACAGGTCGGTGCCCTTGGGGCGCCTCTCTGGTCAAATCGGATGCCGGTTATGCTTGGTTGCGACGGGTCCGGTGAGTGACTTTTCCGAAAGAACCGGTGTCGGGATGTGAGCCGGTCACGCCGGATTGTTGAGTCGTTCCCTGGTGTCCCGCCGGGCCCGTCGCTTGCCGGTCAAGGTCGGCGATCATTCTCCGAAACACGACTGTTGCGAGGCGTCGTTTCAGGGCTCGGAGTGCCTCTTTGCTGCTCTTGCCTTCGCTGCGTTTTCGGTCGTAGAAGACGCGCCCGGGGCTTGTTCTCATGCTGATCTGGGTGAGCGCGATGGTGTGGAGTGTGTAGTTCAGTTGTCTGTCGCCGCCTCGGGATAGCCGATGCCGGACCACGTCTCCAGATGACACTTCCCGGGGCGCGACACCGGCATAGGCGGCGAAGTGCGCTTCGGTAGCAAACCGGGTGACCGTGCCGGTGCGGGCGAGGATCTTGCCGGCGGTCAACTGGCCGATTCCCTGGATCGCCGTCAACGTGGACTGTGTGTCGGTCACGCGAGTGGTGATGTGGGCGGTGGCGGTGGTGATCCGTTTGTCAAGCCGGCGGATCTCGGCGACAAGGTCGGCTGCGATCAACCGGCGGGTCGCGGTCAAGCTCTCGATCGGTCGTACCCGACGCAGCAGGGCGGCAGCCGCGTCAGCGGTCAGGTTCCGGGGCGCCCCACCCATGACCAGCAGGTTCATTATCGCGTGCAACCGGTTCACGGTTTGCGTGCGAGCCCCCACCAAGTCATCGCGGTGCTCTGTAAGCACCTTCAATTCCGAGGCAGCAGCGTCAGACTGAACCGGCCGCAGCTTGGTAGAGGTAGTCGCTGCCACCGCGACAGACAAAGCGTCGTCCTCGTCCGATTTCCGGCTGTGGCCGGTGGAGAGCACCCGTACTCGGGCGGCGAGCTTAGCGGGAACATCCCACACCGTAACCCCATCCCCGGACAACAACGCCGACAAAGAGGCGCCGAGCCCGTAGGCGCCCTCGACCGCCCAGGCCGGGTCCGGGAAACGATCCGCGAAACGACGCAGCTGCCGATACCCGGCCGCCGTGACTGGTGCCCGCACAGCCGCGAGCTTCTGCCCGCGAGGATCGACCGCAACGGCCGTCCAGCTTTCCTTGTGAGGATCAATGCCGATGATCGTTGCTGTCATCACATACCTTTCAGCTCATCCGATAGAACTGGCGGAGGGCATACCAGCTTCCAGAACCTGTTCAAGCCTCTCTCAAGCCACTCCTGCCAAGAGATCGCGGCAAGCCCGCACGCCCTAAGAAAGCCACACCAGTGATGGTCGACAGGAAATACTCGAGCGAGACCAGCCGCGATCTGAGGACCGCAAGCTGCAGACCCACGATCCCTACCTCCATTCAACAAGCTGGAATACCGGCGCAGGAGTCCGTTGGTGTTTTCATTGATGCCGCGCTGCCAGGGCGGGTGCGGGTCGCAGAAGTAGATGTCCATGTTGGTCGCCATGGTGATCTGGCGGTGTTGGGCAAGCTCGGTGCCCTGGTCCCAGGTCAGCGACTTGCACAGGTGCTCCGGCAGGGTCTTGATCCTCGCCAGCAGGCCGTCACGGACAGCGACGGCGCCGTGGTCATCGGGCAGGTGGACCAGCATCGTAAACCGGGTCTGGCGCTCCACCAGGGTGGCGATGGCCGAGCGGCAGTTCGACCCCAGGACCAGATCCCCTTCCTTACGATTTTGTTGTGGGTGACTTCGGAGCTGTCGTAGTGTTTCGATCACCCTCGGGTGGTGGGTATGGCCCAGATCTCCCTGCCGCTTGGACGGCTCACTGGGAATGGCCGCCCGCTGCCCGCCGATGACTCGACCGCTGATTGAGACTTACGACATTGATCGTTGGGTAAGGACGTGCCGGCGTGGTTATCGACAGGGGCCAACCAAATTGGAGCTGATCGAAGGGACCGAAAGACATGCCGGACGTGTGGGCAGGAATCGACTCGGGCAAGAGTGCCCATCATTGCGTTGTGATCGACCAATCCGGGACGGTGCTGCTGTCAAAACGGGTCGAGAACGACGAAACCGCGTTGCTCCAGCTCATCGCCGAAACCGCGGAGAGCGCGGCCGGTGGTGAGATCTGCTGGGCTACTGATCTGAACGCCGGCGGCGCGGCGCTGCTGATCGAGCTGCTGGCAGCACACGCTCAGCACCTGCTCTATATCCCTGGACGGATCGTGCATCACGCCGCAGCGACCTATCGGGGGGATGGAAAGACCGACGCGAAAGACGCCAGGATCATCGCTGACCAGGCCCGCATGCGCACCGACCTGCAACCCGTTCGCAGCGCAGACCAGATCAGTGTGGACCTGCGTATGCTCACTGCCCGCCGCACCGATCTGATTTGCGACCGTGTCCGGGCGATCAACCGGCTCCGGGCCACCTTGTTGGAATACTTCCCTGCGCTCGAGCGGGCCTTCGACTACTCCAAGAAGGCTCCTCTGACCCTTCTGAGCGGCTATCAGACCCCCGAGGGCATCCGCCGGATAGGACTGACGCGGCTTACTGGCTGGCTGAGAAAACGCGGCTGCCGGAACAGTGCAAAGATGGCGGAGAAGGCACTTGCGGCTGCAAACGCCCAGCACACCGTCCTGCCTGCCCAATCCATGGGATCGGCCCTGGTCGTCCGGTTGGCCGATCAGATCAGCTCAACCGATGCAGAGATCGCAGACGTCGATGCCCAGATCACGGACCTGTTCAGGCAGCACGACAGCGCCGATGTTCTGCTGAGTATGCCTGGGTTCGGGCCCGTACTCGCGGCTACTTTTCTCGCGAACATCGGCGGTAACCTGGACGGATTCGACTCCGTCGACCGGCTCGCCAGCGTCGCCGGGTTGGCTCCGGTCCCACGCGATTCCGGCCGGATCAGCGGAAACCTGCACCGGCCGCGCCGATTCAACCGCAGACTCCTCCGAACCTGCTACCTCGCCGCCCTCTCCAGCTTGAAAAACAGCCCCGCTTCCAGAACCTACTACGACCGGAAACGCGGCGAGGGAAAGTCCCACAAACAGGCGCTTATCGCACTTGCCCGACGCCGCATCAACGTCATCTGGGCCATGCTCCGCGACCACACCGAATACCGGGAGCCGGCCGCCGCCATTTGCGTCCAGGCTGCTTGACAACAGCATTGAGATTCCCAGTGGCCAGGGACGGCGCGGTCGGCGACCTCGGCGGGTCGTTCGCTGATCAGGATCATGTCCGGGATCTTCCCCGCCCGCTTGCCGGCGGGGCGTCTTGACCGCCTCACGGCGCGGCCTGTGCGCAGGTGTTGGTGCAGGTCAGCGCGCAGGTGACCGCGGCCCTGCACATACAGCGCCTGGTAGATCGTCT
This sequence comes from Pseudarthrobacter sp. N5, assembly GCF_050157035.1. Lineage (GTDB taxonomy): Bacteria > Actinomycetota > Actinomycetes > Actinomycetales > Micrococcaceae > Arthrobacter. The sequence goes on along the minus strand of NZ_CP189593.1, from coordinate 3,627,202 downwards.
CGGGACACACTTGCATCTCCGCCCGGTCCGGGAACGTCGTGGCGAGGTGGTCACTGATCTGCTCGGGACTCCACTTCACGCACAACTTGGCCTGTACCAGGGATGCCAGTTCCAGGTCATCGAACTTGCTGGCCTTGGGTCGGTGACCGCGCAGCTCGGCCCGTTTCTGCGCCGCATACGGCGCATACTTTCCCCGCCCCCGCGCGCCCGTCCCGGGGCCGTTACGGCGCAGTTCACGGCTGACCGTCGATGCAGACCGCTTGAGCTGCGCTGCGATCGCCCGCACACTTATTCCGGCCAGGTGCAGGTCCGCGATCTGCAGTCGGTCTTCCAGGCACAGGTACCGGCCCGAAGGTTCGGGTTTCTTGCGCGGGATCCGCCCGCCGGTTGCTTGACGCCAATGACGGCCGGTTCGTCGATCCACTCCAACAGCCTCGCACGCCGCGATCAGCGTCGAGCCCTGGGCCATCAACACCCAGAACCGGGCCTCCTTTTCGATCCGTTCCTTCTTCGACAACATGGGCAACACCTCACAATAAAAAGGGGTGTTGCAACGACCGATTGAACTCGCCTTCCGCTTACGCGACGGTGCCAGGTTTTTCGGGCATCTCACCAGCCACGGTCAACTTTGCTCCGGAAGCCGGCCATCCGCAATTGGGTAGTTGCAAGTGGGGAAGTACGAGAAGGATGTTGGCAAGATGGAAGCTTTGCTTGAAGAAGCCTGGCTGGAGGATATCTTGCATGCGTTCGAGGCGAACTTCGATCTCTTCGGTCAAATCGAGTGACTGTTCCCCGACGCGTTCGCATCCGAGCGCAACAAAGTAATGGATGAGGTTGTCCTGGTTTCCCCAATTCGCGTAGGCACTTCCGACCGCCAACAGCAGTGAGGGGCGATATCCAGTTTCCTCGAGAAGTTCTCGCTCAGCTGCGGTCGCTGGATCCTCGCCGTCTTCGATCCCTCCACCAGGAAGACCGGGAGCGACCAGACCGCCACCATGGTGATACTCCTCAATTACCAATACCTTCCCGTCGTCAGTTACCGGAACGATCGACACCCAGTCGCTCGCACAAATGACGTAATAGGGGTCGATCACCTGACCGTCAGATCCAGTGCAGCGGTCAGCTCGCACCTGGATCCAGCGATCCTCGAGCACAAAACTGCTCGCTTCGGTCGTCCATTTACTGACCATGCATACCCCCGTGATTCATTGACATGCTGGCTGCAACTCGCCCCACGGCAAATCCGCTCGACACGGTGTTTGCAGTGGGAGCCTCGCAATATATTCTGCCTTGTCCCGCAGCGCGTTCCCCATGCGGACCGGCTATCGGACACCGTCAAACTGTGTTTGGTGTGCTGAGACGTCGTCGCGGTGAGTCTCGGACCAGAGTTTGAGCTGTCGGACCGTTTGGTGCAGGGAGAGCCCGAGGTTGGTGAGTTCGTAGGTCACAGTCACGGGGACGGTCGCGATCGCGGTCCGCGCGATCAGCCCGTCGCGTTCGAGGGACTTTAGTGTCTGCGACAGCATCTTCGGGCTCACCCCTGCCAGGACTCGAGCCAGCTCGGAATACCGCATCGGTCGCGGCTCACCATCACAGTCCGGCCCGCTCCCTAGCGCGGACAACACCAGGGTCACCCACTTGCCAGACACCTGAGCGAGCAACTGCTGGCTCGGGCACGCGGCGAGGAACGCGTTGTACTGCGTCTTCGCCTCCGCCTTCTTCTCCGCTGCTGTCATCGTCGGCATGGGCCCTCCCTCGGGGATCAACGCACTTCCAGGTAACTACTTCCCAGCGGGTAGCAGCTCATTCAGGATGGAGGGCAGCACGTTATTCCGCAAGCACCGAAAGGCACATCCATGAGCACCAACACCACCGACCTGCCCGGCGGCACCTGGAACCTCGGCGACACCACCGTTTCCCGCTTCGGGTACGGCGGCATGCAGCTCGCCGGCCCGTGGGTCGTCGGCCCGCCAAAAGACCACGACGCAGCCCTCGCCGTCCTCGGTCACGCCGTCGAAAGCGGCATCACCCACATCGACACCGCAGAAACCTACGGACCCCGCGTCGTCAACGAACTCATCCGCGAAGCCCTGCACCCCTACGCCGAAGACCTCTTCATCGCGACGAAGGCCGGCGGACGCCGCGACGCCCAGGGCAGCTGGCCGTCCGCGCGGAAGCCCGACGAACTCCGCGCACAAATCGACGACAACCTCGAAACCCTCGGCGTCGACGTCCTCGACCTGGTACACCTTCGCCTCGGGGACGCCAACGGGCCGGTCCCCGAGCAGATCAGCGAGGCGTTCGAGACGCTCGTAGACCTGCAGCAGCAGGGCATCATTCGGCACCTTGGCGTCAGCAACGCCACCGCGGAGCAGGTAAAGGAAGCGCAGTCGATCGCGCCGATCGTGTCCGTGCAGAACATGTACAACCTCGCTAACCGGTGGGACGACACCCTCATCGACCGCCTCGCCGTAGAAGGAATCGCGTACATTCCCTTCTTCCCCCTGGGAGGCTTCACCCCGCTTCAGTCCGACGCGCTGTCATCCGTCGCTACGCGGCTTGGCGCGACCCAGATGTCGGTCGCCCTGGCCTGGCTGCTGCACCGTTCCCCGAACATCCTGTTGATCCCGGGAACGTCGTCCGTGTCGCACCTCAGGGAGAATATCGCCGGCGCCGCACTCACACTGTCCAACGACGACCTCACCGAACTCGACCAGATCGCCAGCTAGCCACAGCACGGCGCATGGCGGGGCGCAACGGCAGCGCCCTCAATGCGCCTACACAGGCGCCCGTTCGGGCTTCGGGTAGACCGCGGAATAACGCCGAGTTCCCTTCGCAGGGGGTCCTGCCGGTCCCGGGATGCAGAATGAGTGACATGTGTACCCATATTGACGGCCGCGCCGGGATCGATGCTGCCCTGGTGAAACGCCTTGTGTCGTCCCAGTTTCCGCAGTGGAGGGACCTGCCTGTAATCCCTGTCGAGGTAGACGGGTGGGACAACCGAACTTACCGCCTCGGCCACGACATGTCCGTGCGCCTGCCTACCCATGAGAGCTACGCGCCGGCGATCGAAAAGGAGCACACCTGGCTGCCATTCCTGGCCCCGCTGTTACCTGTGCCCATTCCTGAACCGCTTGCTAAGGGCCACCCTGCCGAGGGCTACCCATTCCACTGGTCAGTCCGGAGATGGATCTCCGGAGAAACCGCAAACCCAAACCGCATCGAAGATCTACCGGCATTTGCAACCTCAGTCGCCGAATTCATCCTTGCACTTCAGCAGATCCCGGCTGCGAACGGACCACGCGCCGGAGCACACAGCTTCTATCGAGGCGCGCCGCTGGCCCATTACGACAACGAAACCCGGCGCGCCCTGGCAGTCCTGGACGGGCGCCTGGACACCGAGCTCACGACGGCGGCCTGGGATGCGGCCCTTGCTTCGGTCTGGCGGGGCGAGAATGTTTGGTTCCACGGAGATATTGCAAGCGGCAATCTGCTGGTAAGGCACATGCAGTTGGCTGCGGTCATCGACTTCGGCACTTCGGGAGTTGGCGATCCAGCCTGTGACCTGGTCATCGCATGGACAATGTTCTCAGGCGACAGCCGCGAGGCCTTCCGCACCAGGATCGCCCAGGACTCCGCGACCTGGGCGCGGGCACGCGGCTGGACCCTGTGGAAAGCCCTGATCGGCCTCGCCTCAGACATCGACACCGACCACCAGGCGGCAGAAGCCAACCAGCGGCTAATTCACGACATCGTGACCGAACACCTTGCCTAGGTCGCCTAGGTCCGAATAAACCGGCGGCCCGGCATGGCGCACAGTTCAGCCAGTTCGGTTCCTCGCACTCCGGAAAGCCGTGTCATCAGGACCAGTCCCACGATCGGAACCGGCATCAGTTCCAGGCGTCTGGCTTGCTCGATGCGCGGGTCGGGCGCGTCTTCGGGAAGCACTCCTTCGAACCTCATCTGACGATTGTGAACCGACTATGAGTCCAGCGACAACCAGCGCTTCGGGGTTGGCAGGAAGACGGTGCATCTGTCCCGCTAAGTGTTGCAATCACCGCAAGAACCCAAGGTTCCCCTAGCTGCACCAGGGAAAGGTCAATCCCGCCGAGACGGCCAGTAATCACCAGGGCGGCCGTGCTCGACGTCCGGCGACGGCCGAACCTCATGCACTTCTATCTACTCCGGTGATGCATTTAGAGATGGGAGATTCCGTGCGTAGCTGGCGGAGACGGCGGCGTTCCAGCGGACTGTCGTTGACGGGGCGAGGCCGGTGAGGCGGGCCAATATCGGCGGCGGGAGTTGTTGCGCGAGATGTCCGAGGGCCACACCCCGGACTGCGCGTGGTCTGACGCCGATGGCTGCCAGTCGCTTCGAGAGAGCCGACGAGCTGATGGGGTGGCCGTGGAGCGGGCCGGGGTAGAGCCATTGAGTGTCCTCTGCGGCGCCGCCGAATCGTGTGATGCTTCTTCTGGCGGCTGTCTGCCGGGCGTATTCTCCGAGTTCTTCCGGCAGGCGGAGCGGATCCGCACCGAAGCGGATTAGGACGACCTCCTGCGCCACGATGATGTCCGTCAACGAGAGCCTTGTGATCTCGTGGCACCTAAACCCGTAGATGATGACCAGACCTGCTGCCAGGCGCAGGCCAGGATCAATGTCCTGCTGAGGATCAAGGATCTGGCCAAGGAGGGCTGTGCGTTCGTGCTCCGGGATGAGAAAGACGGCCGGGAGTGAGTGTGCCGGCCGGCTGGGAAATGCCAGGGTTTTGCAGGCGCCGTTTGCCCTGCACCACTGCAGGAACGATTTCACGCGCAAGCGCTCCGCGGGCCCATCGGCGAGCCAGACATCCAGGGTTGCCTGGTCAGCTGAGCGGACCGCCAGGCCGTGCGTGTGCAGCATGTGAAGCAGGGCACACACCAGGGCGAGTTCACGGCGCTGGCCTGCGAACTGGCCCCTCGTTCGGCTATGGCTTCTCGCCTTGCGCAGGTGCCGCCAGCGTGCGAATCCGATGAACGAGCGCCTGTCAGCGTCGTCTATGACGGTTTGGGCGGTTCGCTGGATCCATTGCTCGAAGGCGTGAAAGCGCTCGTCTCTTTCGGGCAGAACACCCGAGACCACGAGGAAGGAACGCAGCATCCCCGCCCCGGGCCTGCCAACCGTGTCGAGTGTTTCGTGAGTGATGTCGGTGCCGTCGGTGAGGAGTTGGCATAGGGCCCGCCAGGTCGACCTCTTCCGCATCATGTTGTCCAAGTACCTTGCATCGGCTCTCAGCAGGATGTCCCGAGCCCGTCTAAGCGAAGGGCGGCCGGACAGCAGCTCCGGTGTGAAGAGCGCTATTAGCTCGTCTCGACGGCGGCATCCTCTGCAGAGACGGTTTCTGTTCAGATAGTCGATCTCTCCGCAACGGAGGCAGACTTTCAAAACGCGCTCGTCGGTTTTCCAGCAGACGGAACAGAGAGTCGAACCGTCGATACGGCCGGCCATGAACCGGTCTTTACCGCATTTAGCACAAATGCCCGGTGCCCCGGTTACTCCCTGGTTCCTGCGCCGTCCAATGACTGCCGGGGGCAGACCATCGTCACGGAGTTCCTCCACCAGGGCCAGCAGTTCAGGGCTTCGTTTCCCGGATGCCCGGCATGGCGCCAGCCCTCTGGCACGCAGTTCGAACCCAACTCTGAGCCTGTCCGCCGGATCGGGCAGCGCAGTTGCAACGACCTTGGAGACACTGACCGGGTGCAGGTAGTGGTCGATGTTGGCCAGCTCGATGATCCGGTCACATAGCTGCGAGGTCGCCGTTCGCAGCAGCAGCTGCCAGCAGGTTGAACAAATGGGTCCGCCTGCGACGGTTTCGCCCGTCACCGGATGCCCTCCGCATTCGAGGCACTGCCGCGCCGCTGGCATCAGCTCTCGTCAGCGGGAAGTATCCGCGCACGCCTGGGCCTGAGTCCCTTTTCCCGCAGGACGTCCAAACCCTTCTCAGTGCCTGGAGCATCCTCCGTACCCGTGGAACGGCCCTGCATCGAGGGCACACGCACCTTGCCGATCAGGTCATCAGCCGAGCAGTCCAGGGCATCCATCAGCGCCACGAGCACCTGCAGGTTCAGCCTCTCCGGTTTCTCGGCAGCCAGGCGATAGATCTGACTGGCCGACAGGTGGACCCCGCGCTCATTGAGGAGGGGAATCAGCTTCGTGGTGCTGAAGAGCCCGCGCGTGGCCATCACCTCACGCAGCCGCCAGTCATAATCCAGAGTGTTCATCTCGTTGCCTTTCCGATCCCGCGCCCTGCAGCAGCCCGGAGATCGCCTTGCGCATCATCGTGTTTGCGAAGTCACCACTTACCGCAGTGTAGATCGCCGTTGTGGCCTGATAGGCATGCCCCACCTGGCGCTGAATGAACAGCGGATCGACACCGTCCTCCGTCAGATGCGTGACGTAGCTGTGCCGGAGCGCGTGCGGCGACAGGACCCGATCCATGCCCAGCTCATCCCGGTACTCGCCAAACCTTCTGGCGACATCGTCGGCCCGGAGCCGGCGGCCACGCTCGGAAACCCACAGCGCGTTCGAGGATTCATCGCGCACCAGAGGCCAGATATTCTCCACGTAGTCCCGCACGGCATCGGCCGCCCACTGGTGCAGGGTGGCTACGGAACGCCGCTTAGGCGCCCCTCCCCTGGAGGCCTTGCCGTTACGGACCAACAGCATCCCAAAAGCGCCGAACTCAGGGGCATGCGGGTTGCGGTAAAAGTCGGTCACATCCAGGCCGGCCGCCTCCCCGGCACGGAGCCCCCAGGCATAGGAAACCTTGAACAGTGTCGCATCCCGGTAGGCAATAAAAGTCCCTTTCCTGCCAGATGCCAGCCGCAGCTCAACCTGCTCATCAGCATGATCAAACAACCGCTGGAGCTCCGGCCGCGTCAGCGGCCGCCGCCGCGGATGGCCCTCGTAATCCTGCAGGTGCGGTGGAGTGTTCCACTCCGTGCAAATTTGCACCGGATGCGTTCCAAACCGGGCTTCACACTCCCGAACCCAGTCATAGTGCGGTGAACAGATGAAGTCGCAGAACTGCGCCACGGTGTTCTGATAACTCCGGATGGTCGAGGGAGCCAATCGCCGGATGGCGATCAGATCCTCCATCCATTCATCAAGAAGCGCAGCAGTCCAGTTCCAAGGGAATACCCCGGTAGCGTCCTTGAAGCGCTGCACGGTGCTCAGTCCGGCTCTGACGCCCGACGCCCGAAGGTTCCGGCCACCGACACGTTGAGCGCGCCACCCCTCGAGCATCCCGGCGAACACCGCTTCCTCCTCGTCAAGGTAGGCCACACCGGGTGCAAGGATCAGCGACGCCGACCCAATCAGGACCTGCCGGGACCCCTTCATGAAACCTCCTAATGCAGTATTCCTGCATTAAATGCAGGAATACTGCAGGGAGTCAATAGGGGCGCGGTCACAGTCCGCCGCGCAGGATGGTCATGGAGCCATTCAGTCAGGCTCATCGCGCATCAGATGCAACATGGAGGAGTCAGCCGGCTCGCTTGTTCCGGTCCCATACCACCACTTTAGAACATATATTCCCATCAGTCTTGGGTGCGTCCTGGGCCTCTGGCCTGCGGATTTACCTTTTTGACGGTTGTCTGTGACGGTGGGCAGAACGCCTGTACCCCGAGGGTGATGACGACTTAACAGTGTCGGACGTCCAGAGTTGTGGAGGAGCCGTGCACGAAGCACATGCGGGCAGCCGCCGTCGCGCCGTGACCTTGGCTTGCCCTACCGTGCGCCGCACTGCCAGGGGGCATCGAAGGGGCGCCCGAAGCAACGCGATTCCAGGTACCGCCATCACGAAATCCTTGGCGGCGCGGGCAACTTCAAGAGGAGTCGCGCGTTTTAGCCGTGCAGTGTCCGATAGGCAGCTGCCGCTGCCGGGTGCAGAGGCACGCCTGCGGTGTTGATGAGTGTTTCCGGGCTCAGGAACTGAACGCCCATGCTGGACCTCGGGATGAGTTCCTGGGCGTTGCCCACCAGCAGTTCCACCGTTCTTGTCACGATGGGTTCGGCCAGATCGCTCCTGCACAGGAGCAGGTTGGCCACGCCGACTGTCCACACGGCCGGAGTGCCTTCGTAGCCGTTTGCGGGGATCAGGACCCGGTCGTAGAAAGCGCCGTAGTGTGTCCGCGTTGCCGGGATCAGGGCAGAGAGGTCAATGAAGCCGAGCCCGACGTCCTTGTTGGCTGCCGTGATGGCGGCTGTGGGTACGCCCCCTGACCAGAACAGCGCATCCACGGAGCCGTCCCGCAGGGCCGCGAGTCCCTGGTTCAGGCCGAGGTTCACCTCCTTGAGCGATTGGCCCGCGGCGGTGGCGTTGGCGGTGGAGAGACCGGATGCCGCAATGAGGCGGTGGGCGGTCAGAGACGTCCCCGAACCAACGTCACCGATGGCCGCGGTTTTGCCGGCAAGGTCGCTGAAGGTTCGAATGCCGCTGTTCTTCCGCACGATGCAGTGGACGTAGTTTTCATACACCTTGCCAAGGGCGACAATCCTGCCGGCACCGGCAGACGGCTCTTGCGCTGATGCCTGCTGCGCCGCTGCGTCTGCCAGCGCGATGGCGAAGGTGGCCTCGCCGGTCAGGAGGCGGTCCATGTTCTCCAGGCTGCCCGCGGTAGTCAGCGGCACGGCATTTCCGGCTACCCCTTGACGCCGTAGTAAGTCCGCGAGCAGGGTGGCGAACTCCAGGTAGAAGCCCCCTGGCTCACCGCCTGCTACCGTCAACGTCCGCGGACGGTCCTCCGGTGTGCAGGCGGTGAAGGTGGGCAGGAGGAGCCCGGCGAGGCCCATGGTCAGCCCGGCTTTAAGGGCGGCCCGCCGCGATGGTAGGGCGCGGTCGTTGTTTCGGACGTCAGTCATCTGCACGGTCCCGGCCCCGCAGGGATGGCGGATGGGGAAAATCGATGCTGGCGGTCAGCCCGTGGGGTGATCGTTCCTCCAGCAGCAGGCGGGCGTCATTGGCCTCCGCAAGCCGGTCAACGATGGTCATGCCCAGGCCGTTGCCGCGGATCTTCCTGTGTTGTGGGGCTCTCCAGAATCTGGTGCTGGCTGCTGCCCTTTCGTCCGCTGAAAGGCCGGGACCGTCGTCGGACACCTCGATTGCCACCGCTCCGGGGCGGAGGCGAATGGCAACCGCGATGTGGGCGCCGGGGGCGTACTTGATGGCGTTGGTGAGAAGCTCCCCCACCATGTGGGCCAGCTCATCGGCGTTGCACGCCAGCTGCAATGAGGGTTGGGGCGGCGTCTCCAGTACCAGTGATGCTCCGGCGCGCTGCGCGGCGGGTCCTGCCCGTTCCACTTCTTCCTGCATCACAGGGAACGGGTCGATGAGGGCCGGGCTCTTGCGGGAAGCCAGGCCGGGTGCGCCGCGTGCTGACCCCTCGAAGGCCTTGTGTTCCGCCGACGCCAGCTTCAGTACCCCGTCCAGGATCTCTTCTACGCGTTCCAGCTCTGCCACCACGCCTGCCGCCGCATCCTGCTCCTTGCCTGTTTGCAGTTCCAGCTGCAGCAAATCGATCCGCAAGCGCAGGGCGCCCACGGGGTTGCGCAATTGGTGTGAGGTGTCGGCGATCAGTCGGCGTTGGGAATTGATGCTTTCGCTGACTGCCTGTGCCATTGCGCTGAAGGAACGGCTCAGTTCCCTCAGCTCCGGCGGGCCGTCTTCCGGAAGCTGGCTGGTCCTGCCCGTGGCCTTGAGTTCCGTGACCGCTGCGTTCAGCCGATGAACAGGACGCAACACCCAGCCAGTCACGCGCGCGGCAGCTAGGAGGAGCACCGCCCCGAGCACGAACGCCGCAAGCCCGACGACGAGCCACCGTTCCCGCAGTTTCTGCCGCGCCGCATCCAGGTCGACTTCGAGGACCGCCTCGCCAAGGACCTGGCTGGCGCTTCCGAAGGACCGGGAGATCACCTCAGAGCCGGTCCCAAACGGCTGAAGGGCGGGGAGCGTGGTGTCGCTGAGGTTCAGGCTCGCTCTGGAGAGCGCGTCCCGGACCTCGGACCGGTCCTCGCTCAGGCCGCCGGAGCGCAAGGTACCCTGCTGGAGGCGCATCAGTATCCCTTCACCGTAAAGTGCGGAATAGCCGTCCATTTCCCGCTGCAGCCCGGTGGCATCATTGTCCAGCGCTGCGTCGTAGGCTACCTGGGCGAACCGGTTGAGGGCCGCGACGCGGTTGATCTGGACCTCCTGCGTGAGCTCCCGGCTGGCGGACGTCAAGATGGTGGAGGAGACGAAGATGACCAGGAGTACGGACAGCAGGCTCAGGACGCCCAGGACACGCAGTTTCACGCAGGATCCGCCTCGATCCGGTAGCCGACGCCGCGGACGTTGATGATGAAACCGGGCAGCTGGAGTTTTGCTCTCAGCCCCGTCAGGTGCACGTCAAGGGATCGTGAGGATGCGAGAAAAGCATCACCCCATAGGACGTCCAGGATCTGTTCCCGGGTGACCACTGAACCGGCATGACGGGCCAGCAGCGCGAGCAGGTCGAACTCGGTCGCCGTCAGGGGCAGCACGCGGCGTCCGACAGCCGCGACGCGGCGGTCCAGGTCGACGTCGAGATCCCCCAGCACGATGCTGTGGTGCTTGCTCCCGCCGGGGCGGCCCGCGCGTCTGGTGACAGCTTCGATCCGGGCGAGCAATTCAACGAGTTTCACCGGCTTGACGAGGTAATCATCGGCCCCGGACCGCAGCCCAAGGACCACGCTGCGCTCATCGTCGCGGGCGGTGAGGATCAGAATGGGACACTGCGTGACCTGGCGAAGCTTCCGCAGCACATCGAGGCCGTCCAGATCCGGGAGCCCCAGGTCCAGAAGGATGACTTCGAACTCCCGGTGGACCAGGAGGGCATCCGCCCCGCGCGACACCCTGGTTGACTTGTGGCCCGCGGAGAGCGCTGCTGCGCCAAGCGCGGCCGCCATGGCGTCGTCGTCCTCGACGATCAGCACTTCCATTGCCTGGTCCCTCTTTCGCTGATGGGGCGCCTGCGGCCCGTCTTGGAGATTACTCCTTTCGCGATGTTTTTGCCTTCTGCCGCTTGCCGGCGGTTGAAGTCATGAGGAGACACGACAGCCGGATCCGGAAAACCTAAGGAAGTGTTAGGAAATCCCCGCTGACGTTGGTTGTGTCCTGGATCACGAATAGTTTAGTTGGTGTCCTCTGCTTTCAGGGGCCTTTCAAATCTCGAGGAGGAGCCATGAGCAAGGACGCCATGGACAGCACCAATGCACGTAACAAACGGCATGACCAAAACAGCGGTGGGCCTGATTACGGGGGAACAGGCATTCGGACGGCGTTGCCGTCCCGGGAAGGTTCACTGATGAGCACCCAACTGACCGAAGCCGCACAGACCCGCAGAGCCGTCAGCAACATCCTCAAAGGCTCCGCGGGCAACCTCGTGGAGTGGTACGACCTCTACGTGTACACAGTCTTCGCGGCGTATTTCCAGTCCCACTTCTTCAATGCCACTGACGATCTGCAGGCCGGTCTGGAGGCGATGGCCGTCTTCTCGACGTCGTTCCTGATGCGCCCCGTCGGCGCCTGGTTCTTCGGCCGCTACGCCGACCGCAATGGCCGCAAGGCCGCCCTGATGCTCAGCGTGACCATGATGTCCGCTGGCTCGTTCGCCATCGCGGTCCTGCCCACCACGCAGCAGATCGGCGTTTGGGCGCTGCTCCTGCTGATCCTTGTGCGTCTGGTCCAGGGCTTCTCCGTCGGCGGCGAGTACGGCACGAGCGCCACCTACATGTCTGAGGCAGCGACCTCCAGGCGCCGCGGCTTCTTCTCCAGCTTCCAGTACGTCACGCTCATCGGCGGCCAGATGCTTGCCCTGCTGGTCCTGGTCATTCTGCAGAACACGATACCCAAAGGCGATTTGGGCGAGTGGGGCTGGCGGGTCCCGTTCGCGATCGGCGGCGTTGCTGCGCTCGTTGTCCTGTGGCTGCGCCGCTCCATGGAGGAAACCGTCTCCGCGGACCAGATCCGCGCGGCCCACGTCCGTGTGCAGGGCGAGGCCCAGCCGGGCACGCTGAACCTGCTCTTCACCAAGCACTTCAAGCCGCTGCTGATCTGCATCGGCATCACCCTCGGCGGCACCGTGGCGTTCTACACGTACACGAACTTCATCCTGAAGTTCATGAACGATACGTCGGGCATCGCCAAGACCGACAGCTCGGTCATCAACTTCTGGGCATTGTTCATCTTCATGCTGCTGCAGCCGGTCTACGGGATCATCTCGGACAAGGTCGGCCGCAAGCCGCTGCTGCTCTGGTTCGGCATCACCGGCGTCCTGTTCAGCTGGCCTCTGCTCTCCACGCTTTCGGGTACCAAGGATCCGTTCACAGCCTTTCTGCTGATGATGGGCGGCCTGCTGATCGTGGGCGGCTACACCTCCATCAACGCCCTCGTGAAGGCGGAGCTGTTCCCGGCCTCCATCCGCGCGCTCGGCGTCGGACTCGGCTACGCGATCGCCAACTCTCTCTTCGGCGGCACCGTTCCTCTGATCGGCGCGGCCCTGCAGAAGGCCGGCCAGGTGGACCTGTTCTTCACCTACGTCACGGTGGCGATCGGCATCTCGCTGCTGGTCTACATCTTCGCCCTGAAGAACAAGAAGCCCACGCACCTGGACGAGGAGCAGGGGACTGCCTTTGGCTCATCCACCATTGGTGATGGCGGGAAGTAGGACCCGGTCAACGCCTAGGGCGTGTCTCCTCATCGGGATCGTGCTGTTTGCTTGAGCAACGGGGGAATTCCCGCCATGCCGTGCTCTCCGATCCCCAGTGGGGTCCGGGACCGCGCGATCGGCCGCTCCCGCGGAGGGTTGATGACCACGATCCACGCGCTGGCCGCCAATTCCGCCCTCCAAAAGGCAGACGACGGAACCACGGTTGCTGTGTCACCCCGGTTGCCGAACATCAAGGCCGTTGTGGCAGGGATTAACGCAGTGCGGGAAAGCGCAGCGACAGGGTTGGTGGTTGACCATAGATCCACGCCCTTCCGTGCAGCCTGACGCGTGGTTCCGCAGGGGCAGTAAATCATCAATTGAGACCGCCCCTCCTGCGGAAAATCCTTGACTCGGTGTGATCCAGATCATAAAGTTATTTTCATTATTCAAAATCCTACTTCCACAATGTGGAAGGCTTAGGAAATGGAGATTTGTGATGTCTTCAACAATTCCACCGGGCGCAAGTCCGCGTCTGTACAACGACGACCTCGCACCGACCGAACACCGCACGTGGGGTTTCTATTCACTGTTCGCGATGTGGATGTCCGACATTCATTCACTCGGCGGCTACACCTTCGCCGCCGGCCTCTTCGCGTTGGGCCTCGGTGCCTGGCAGGTGTTCCTCGCACTGGTAGTGGGGATCATCATCGTCTTCTTCCTGATGAACCTCTCCGGCTACGCCGGCCAGAAGACCGGCGTTCCCTACCCCGTTCTCGCGCGGGTCTCATTCGGAACGTTCGGCGCCAACCTGCCTGCCCTGCTTCGGGCGCTCGTGGCAATCGCCTGGTACGGCATCCAGACCTGGCTCGCCTCTCGCGCCGTCATCATCATCGCCCTGAACATCTGGCCCGAGCTGAAGGGTCTGACCGAGAACAACTTCCTCGGCGAATCCACGCTAGGCTGGCTGGCATTCCTGCTGATGTGGTCGCTCCAGCTTCTTCTGCTTCGAAACGGCATGGAGACGATCAGGAGGTTCCAGGACTGGGCCGGACCGGCCGTCTGGGTGGTGATGGGCCTGCTGGTCGTCTACATCCTGATCAACGCGGGCTGGAACATTTCCCTCGACTTGCCGGGGGGAAATGCGGAATGGGGCGTCACACATGCCTTCTTTGCCGCCATAGCGCTGACCGTGACGTACTTCTCCACCCTGATGCTCAACTTCTGCGACTTCTCCCGCTTCGCGCCATCTCGGAAAGCGGTGCGCACGGCGAACCTGTGGGGGCTGCCGGTGAACTTCATTGCCTTCTCCGTGGTCTCTGTCGTCGTCACCGCCGGAACGTTCAAGGTGTACGGGGAGCACATCTACGACCCCGTCGAGATCGTCGGGCGAATCGACAGCATCTGGGCGCTTCTGCTGGGGGCCGTCACCTTCGCTGTCGCAACGTTGGGAATCAATGTCGTGGCGAACTTCGTCTCGCCGGCCTACGACCTGGCAAACGTCTGGCCCTCGAAGATCGACTTCAAGCGGGGCGGCCTGATCGCCGCGATGATCGCGCTCGTCATCACGCCCTGGAACTTGTTCAACAGCCCCGTCGTGATCAACCTTTTCCTCGGGGGGCTCGGAGCGCTGCTCGGGCCGCTGTTCGGGATCATCATGATCGACTACTACGTGCTCCGCAAGCAGCGCGTGCTGGTTCGGGACCTGTTTAGGGAACAGGGGTACTACACGTATACGGGTGGCTGGAATCACAAGGCCGTGATCTCGTTCCTCGGCTCGGCCGTCCCGGCCGTGATTTTCGCGCTCGTTCCCGTTTTTGGCGCGCTCTCGGCCTTCTCCTGGTTCATGGGAGCAATCGTGGCGGCCGCGGTGCATTACTTCATCTCGCGCAATGACACGAGTCTGGCCGAATCGATCGCGGCCGCGAGCGCCGAAGAAGCTGAGCCGGAGGCGACATCGACGAAGGTTCTGGGGTAAGACGAAGGCCTTGACCGCGAGGAACGCCACTCCTGGGGTCACGTGAGGAATGGTAGTCAAATCGCAGCTTGCGTGGCTGTTTCCATGGTCCCGGTCACCGGTGCCGCCCTCCGTAGGCGCACCCGCTACTTCAGTAACTCGTTCATGACCGGCGCGGCCTTCTCGTTGCCGGTCAGCGGCGCGAGTCCCCAGGTGCTTTCTATCGTGTGCAGAAGTGAATAGTGACTGTAGTGCACTTCGGACTTGTAGCCTCTCTTGGCAGCAGGTCCCGCGAATATCGTCACAACCTTATGGCTTCGGTCGCTGCCTTCGTCCCAGGTGATCACCAGGAGGGAATTCTGCGTCGTGAAGGCGGGCGAGGCCAGGATATTCGGCACCTGTTGCGACAGCCAGGCATCACCGGTCTCCACCGGGCAGTCATGCATGTCGTTGCACATATTCGGGCTGATGAACACATAGTTCGGAAGAGTGGAGGCCGACTTCAGGTCGCCGGCGAGCTGGGGGAAGGGTACGACGTGCGCGGCGCAGGAGCCGTTGTCGTCGGTGACGCCGGGGTAGTACATGAACGGATTATGCTTTACCGCGTATTTCCCGGAATCTTTAGCCGTACAGGGAGCGGGCATGCCCTCGGCGTACATCTTCCAGCTTCGGCCCGATTGCTCAACCTGATCAGCAATGCTGCGCACCCTTGCCAAGCACTTCGCCGGGCTACAGTCATCCGTTATGCCGGCAGTGGTGCCGCTGGTCAGGGCAATGTAATTGGGCAGGCTGGGACGAGACACAGCCTCATAGTTGTTGGCCAGGGCAAAATCGGCGGCCAGCTTGTTGATGTAAGGCGCAGCGGCGTTGCCAACGATGTCCCCGGAGGGCTTGTTCTCCTCGACAATAATGACAACGTGATCAAGGCCCCCGATGGCGCCGCTGGAGGGAACGGCGCCGCCCGGCTGCTGGGTCTGGCGCGCCCCTGACTCTGATGGAGACGGACTGTCAACGGGGCCTTGCGGCACACACCCTACGATGACCAGTCCCAGCGCGAGAAATCCAGCGGCTGCCGTAACGTATCGTCTGCCTTTGCTTCCCATCAGTTGAGGATAGGCGCAGCAGCGGAATCCGACTATACCCCGGCCAAAGTCTGGGCTGCCGCGTACGCTCAGGACCGGACAGATCGCCGACCGGCGGCCCGGTCCGTGAGGAGCCGGGTCTGCGGCGGCAGGCCGCCTTCAGGGGAAAAATAGTTGCTTACGGGTTCGCTCCTTGCGGTGATGTGGCCACACTTTATCCGGAACCTCAGGAGTCGCCCCCCGCTCCGCCGGTGGTGCCCGCGTTGACGTCGTGGAGCTTGTAGCGGTCCATCGCGTACGAAGGCACGCCGCCGTCCACCTCTCCTCTCGAGGCGAGCAGCTGCAGCGTCTTCACCACGATTGAGTGGATGTCGTTCTTGAAGAAGCGGCGGGCTGCGGCGCGGGTGTCGGAGAAGCCGAAGCCGTCGGCACCGAGCGAAGCGAACGCATTCGGCAGGAACTGGCGGATCTGGTCCGGAACGGCTTTCATGTAGTCCGACACCGCAACGATCGGCCCGGTGGCGCCGGCGAGCTGACGGGCCACGAACGGGACCCGTGCGGGCTGCCCGGGGTTCAGGAACGCTTCTTCCTCGGCGGCCATGGCGTCGCGGCGGAGTTCGTTCCAGGAGGTCACGGACCAGACGTCCGCGGACACGCCCCAGTCCTCGGCCAGGATCCGCTGGGCTTCCAGCGCCCAGGGCACCGAGACACCCGAGGCAAGGATCTGCGTGCGGGGCCCGTCGATCTTCGCTTGTGCCAGAAGATAGATGCCCTTAAGGACACCCTCGACGTCCAGATCCTCAGGTTCGGCGGGCTGGCTGATGGGCTCGTTGTAGACGGTGATGTAGTACATCAGGTTCCGGTCCGCGGAGTCCGGCCCGTACATGCGCTCGATGCCGTCGCGCATGATGTGGCCCATTTCGTAGCCGTAGGCGGGGTCGTAGGTGACCACTGCGGGGTTGGTGGAGGCGAGCAGGGGGAGTGGCCGTCGGCGTGCTGGAGTCCTTCGCCGGTGAGGGTGGTCCGTCCTGCGGTGGCGCCGATGATGAAGCCGCGGGTCATCTGGTCCCCGGCGGCCCAGAACGCGTCGCCGGTGCGCTGGAAGCCGAACATGGAGTAGAACACGTAGACCGGGATCAGGGGTACGCCGTGGGTGGCGTAGGCGGTGCCGGCGGCGGTGAAGGCTGCCACGGCGCCGGCTTCGTTGATGCCGGGGTGGATCAGCTGGCCCTGGGCTGATTCCTTGTAGGCCAGGACCAGGTCCCGGTCCACGGAGAGGTAGTTCTGTCCCTTGGGGTTGTAGATCTTGGCGGTGGGGAAGAACGCGTCCATGCCGAAGGTCCGTGCCTCATCCGGGATGATCGGCACAATGCGCTTGCCGAACTCCTTGTCCCGCATGAGGTCCTTGAGGAGCCGCACGAAGGTCATGGTGGTGGCAGCCTGCTGCTTGCCCGAACCCCGCTTGGCAACCTCATAAGTCTTGGAGTCAGGTAGTTCCACCGGCGCATGGTCCGGACGGCGTTCCGGGACAAAGCCACCGAGCTCCCGCCGCCTGTCATGGAGGTAGGCGATCTCGGGGGAGTCCGCCCCGGGGTGGTAGTAGGGCGGGCGGTAGGGATCGGCTTCCAGGGCTTCGTCTGAAATGGGAATCCTGAGGTAATCCCGGAAGTCCTTGAGGTCCTCCAGGGTGAGTTTTTTCATCTGGTGCGTGGCGTTGCGGCCCTCGAAGTGGGGTCCGAGTCCGTAGCCCTTGACGGTTTTGGCGAGGATGACGGTGGGTTTGCCGGTGAATTCGGTCGCTGCCTTGTAGGCGGCGTAGACCTTGCGGTAGTCGTGGCCGCCGCGCTTCAGACCCCAGATCCGGTCATCGGAGAGGTCCGCGACCATGTCTTTGGTCTGCGGGGTCTTGCCGAAGAAGTGTTCGCGGACGAAACCGCCGGATTCGGCCTTGTAGGTCTGGTAGTCCCCGTCCGGGGTTTCGTTCATGATCTGCACCAGGGACCCGTCCGTGTCCCGGGTGAGCAGCTCATCCCATTCCCGGCCCCAGACGACCTTGATCACGTTCCAGCCCGCACCGCGGAAGAACGCCTCGAGTTCCTGCATGATCTTGCCGTTGCCGCGGACGGGCCCGTCCAGGCGCTGGAGGTTGCAGTTGATGACGAAGTTCAGGTTGTCCAGGTTCTCGTTCGCGGCGAGCTGGAGCAGGCCGCGGGACTCGGGCTCGTCCATTTCCCCGTCGCCCAGGAAGGCCCAGACCTGCTGGTCGGAGGTGTCTTTCAGGCCGCGGTTATGCAGGTAGCGGTTGGACTGGGCCTGGTAGATCGCGTTCATCGGCCCGATGCCCATGGACACGGTGGGGAATTCCCAGAACTCCGGCATCAGCCGCGGGTGCGGGTAGGAGGACAGGGCGTGGCCCTCGCGGGACTTTTCCTGCCGGAACCCGTCCAGGTCCTCCTCCGTGAGGCGGCCCTCCATGTAGGCGCGGGCATACATGCCCGGGGAGGCGTGGCCCTGGAAGAAGACCTGGTCCCCGCCGCCGGCATGGTCCTTGCCGCGGAAGAAATGGTTGAAGCCGACCTCATACAGCGTCGCGGCACCGGCATAGGTGGAAATGTGCCCGCCCACCCCGATGTTCGCCCGCTGCGCCCGGTGCACCATCACGGCCGCGTTCCAGCGCATATACGCCCTGTACCGGCGCTCGAACTCCTCATTGCCCGGAAAGGGTGCTTCCTGGTCCGCCGGGATGGTGTTCACATAATCCGTGGTGGTGACCATCGGAACCCCGACGCTCTGGGCGCCGGCACGCTGCAGGAGACTGCGCATGATGTATTGGGCACGCTCGGTGCCCTGTTCCCTGATCAGGGAATCCAGGGACTCAACCCACTCGGCGGTCTCTTCCGGATCACGATCAGGCAGCTGGTTAGTCAACCCGCTGAGGATATGGGAGGTATCTTCTCCTGCAGCCACGTCAGCCTCGTTTCATCTTTGAATGCATGGGCTAGTTGTTTTCATTGTGTGAGAAAACATTCTTGCCATTCGAGATTAGCTAGCCAGCTTTGGAGCGTCAAGGCGGGCAGGCTGCTGCCTCCAGGCAATCGCCCTCAAGGGGAGCAATTAATCGATTGTGACTGCCGTAGCCCGGAACCCCTTGACCGCAACGTGATCTCGGTCATACAGTTATTTCACTATTCAAAATCTAGATTCCACAATACGGAAATTATTGCGGAATCTTCAACAACTGGAGAACCAGATGCAGACGACTTCATCAGTCGGCGTCGAAACGGATCCCGAACTGACAACGCTGTCAGGCACGTCCGCCCATCCTTCTGTGGGTGTGGACGCACTTTGTGATTCAGCCACCGCCGTCTCAGACCTCACCATCAGCCCAAGCCTCTACAACGTTGACCTTGCCCCCACCAAACGTGAAGGGCGCCGATGGACGGGGTACAGCATCTTCACCCTCTGGGCCAACGACGTCCACAGCCTCGGTAACTATGCCTTCGCCATTGGCCTGTTCGCCCTCGGGCTTGGCGGCTGGCAGATCCTTCTCGCCCTAGGGATCGGGGCGACACTTCTGTTCACCCTACTGAACTTTTCCGGCTTTATGGGTGTGAAGACCGGCGCGCCATTCCCCGTGATGAGCCGCATCAGCTTCGGCATCCGCGGCGCCCAGATCGCCAGCCTCCTTCGCGGTGCTGTAGCCGTGGCCTGGTTTGGAATCCAGACCTACCTTGCATCAGTGGTCCTCCGCGTCATGCTGGTTGCCATGGTGCCGGAACTCAAGGAACTGGACAGCAATTCCATCCTGGGCCTCTCCACGCTGGGCTGGTTCGCGTTTGTGGCGCTGTGGATCATCCAGCTGGTGATTGTCAGCTTCGGCATGGAAATGATCCGCAAGTACGAGGCATTCGCCGGACCTATCATTCTGGTGACTATGGCTACGATCGCCATCTGGATCTTCGCGGAAGCCGGCGGCTCCATTGCGTGGTCATCCAATAATGCCCTTGAGGGCGGCGACATGTGGCGGACCATCTTTGCCGGCGGCGCCCTGTGGGTCTCCATCTACGGAACCTTCGTCCTGAACTTCTGCGACTTCACCCGCTCAGCGGCTTCCAAGAAGTCCGTGGTCCGCGGCAACTTCTGGGGCATCCCCATCAACATGCTCCTTTTCGGTGCCATCGTCGTAGTCATGGCCGGTGGCCAGTTCAAAATCAGCGGCAAGATCATTGAGAGTCCCTCGGATATCGTCCAGTCCATCCCTAACACGCTGTTGCTGGTTCTGGCCTGCCTTGCCCTGCTGATCCTGACCATCGCCGTGAATCTGATGGCCAACTTCGTCGCCCCGGTCTATGCCCTGACGAACCTTTTCCCCAAGCACCTGAACTTCCGCAAGGCAGCCTGGGTCAGCGGCACCATCGGTCTGGTGATCCTGCCGTGGAACCTCTACAACAACCCGCTGGTCATTGTGTACTTCCTCGGCGGGCTCGGCGCACTGCTTGGACCCCTGTTCGGCATCGTCATGGCCGATTACTGGCTGCTTCGCCGCGGCAAGGTCAATGTGCCGGAGCTCTACACGGACGATCCGTCCGGGGCTTATTTCTACAGGAAGGGCGTCAATCCCAAGGCGATCACGGCACTGCTACCGGCCGCGGCCGTGGCGCTAATGATCGCTTTTATCCCGGCCTTCGAGGCAGCCGCTCCGTTCGCCTGGTTCTTCGCAGCCGGCATCGCGGCCGTGATCTATTTTGTGATCGCGGACCGCAAGCAGCACTTCGACGACGTCGACGGCGAGGCTATCGCCATCGCCAGCACCCACTGACCCGGCCCCGGCCAAAAAGGAGTCAACGACCATGCGCATTCTCGTCGCCAATGTGAACACCACCCAGTCCATGACCGATTCCATCGCCGCCTCGGCCCGCAGCGTAGCGGCGCCCGGCACGGAGATCATCGGACTCACTCCCCGCTTCGGCGCCGATTCCTGCGAAGGAAACTTCGAAAGCTACCTGGCCGCGATCGCCGTGATGGACAAGGTCATGTCCTACCCGGAGCCGTTCGACGCCGTCATCCAGGCCGGTTACGGCGAGCACGGCCGCGAAGGACTGCAGGAGCTGTTGGACGTTCCGGTGGTGGATATTACCGAGGCAGCCGCGAGCACCGCCATGTTCCTGGGCTATAAGTACTCCGTGATCACTACCCTGGACCGCGCCGTCCCGCTGATCGAGGACCGGCTGAAGCTGGCGGGCCTGGACGCGCGCTGTGCCTCGGTCCGTGCCAGCGGCATGGCTGTCCTGGAACTCGAAGAAGTGCCGGAGCGGGCAGTCGAGGCCATCATCGAGCAGGCGCTTCTGGCCGTCCGGGATGACAAGGCCGAGGTCATTGTGCTGGGCTGCGGGGGCATGGCCGGCCTCGATGAACAGATCCGCCTGCGTGCCGGCGTGCCTGTTGTTGACGGCGTTGCGGCTGCTGTTACCATCGCAGAATCACTGGTGAGGCTGGGGTTGTCCACCTCCAAAGTGCGGACCTATGCCACCCCGAGGCCCAAGACCGTCATAGGCTGGCCGATAGCTGCCGCGGACGTTCCCATCGCGGGCTGAGCTGCCGCATATGAACCCCAAGGAGCAACGCATGGTTACACCCCCACCGCACGGAAGGGTGGCCGTTGTCACCGGGGCCGGTTCGGGCATCGGCCGGGCAGTTGCCCGGCTGATGCTCGCGGACGGATATTGGGTGGCGCTTGCCGGCCGCCGCGAAGCGCAGCTGCTCGAAACAGCGGACGGTCACCAGGACGCGCTTGCGGTGCCGTGCGACGTCACCGGTCCCGACGACGTCGAACGGCTCTTCGACGCCGCGATCCAGCGCTGGGGGCGAGTGGACGTGCTGTTCAACAACGCGGGGGTGTTCGGCCCTGCTGCTTCGGTGGATGAGATTAGTGTCCAGGACTGGAATGCCACGGTGGCGGTCAATCTGACGGGATCCATGCTGTGTGCCGCCGCCGCGGTCCGGGCCATGAAAGCCCAGTCACCGCAGGGAGGCCGGATCATCAACAACGGTTCCATCGCCGCTCATTCGCCGCGCCCACGGACCGTGGCCTACACGGTCACCAAGCACGCCATGACGGGCCTGACCAAAAGCATCGAGCTGGATGGCCGGGAGTTCGGCATCACGTGCGGCCAGATCGATATCGGCAACACGGCCACGGAGCTGATGGACACCATCGGCGTGGGCTCCGGCGCGCTCCAAGCCGACGGCAGCCGCCGGGTGGAGCCGACGTTCCCGGTGCAGGACGCTGCACGGGCGGTGCTGCTGATGGCAGGTATGCCTGCTTCGGCCAGCGTCGGTTCTGTGGTGATGACGGCCGCCGGCATGCCCTTTATCGGGCGCGGCTAGAAGATGGACCAGCCTGTGCGGCTCGTGAATTCGTCGAGCGCTGCAACACCCGCCAGCGAGTTGCCGGAGCGCCCCAATCCCGGGCTCCAGACACAGATGGTGCAATTGTTGGGCACCACGGCAACGATTCCGCCACCTACGCCGCTCTTCCCTGGGAGCCCCACCCGGTAAGCGAATTCGCCCGCGGCGTCATAGGTGCCGCACGTGAGCATCACAGCATTGATTCTCTTGGTCTGGGGCGGGGACAACAGGGGCGTACCGTCACTCCGCAGTCCGTTGGTGGCCAGAAACCTGCTGGCAAGGGCCAGATCGGTGCAGCTCATGGCCAGTGCACACTGGTTAATGTACGCGTCGAGGACAGAGTCCACGGGATTTTCAAGATTGCCGTAGCTGGCCAGAAAATGTGCCAACGAGGCGTTGCGGTGGCCATGCTGGGCCTCAGAAATGGCCACGTCGGCATCAGTATCGATGGAATCGTTGCCACTTTCCTTCCGGAGCAGTTCGCGGACAGCTGATGGAGAGTTTGCCGAGATGCTCAGGAGCCTGTCCGTGACGACGATGGCGCCGGCGTTGATGAACGGGTTACGGGGAATTCCATCCTCCTGTTCCAACTGCACCAGTGAATTGAAGGGATTTCCGGAAGGCTCCCGGAATACACGTTTCCAGATGCTGTCACCGTCACGGGCCAGCACCAGCGCAAGAGCGAAGACCTTGGAAATGCTCTGGATCGAAAACGGTACGTCCGCATCCCCAGATGAATAGACGTCCCCCGTGCCTGTTGCCAGGGAAATGCCGAATTGATCCCTTCTTACAGAGCCCAGGCTCGGAATATAGTCCGCCACGGCGCCTTGTCCGGTGAGGGGTTGGACAGAACCGACAATGTCGTCGAGGAGATTTTGGATATCCATATGGTGGCGGCTCAGCTTCTTGGTAAGGCGGTCAACGTCTGTTGAACAACGCTGATCAATGGCGATCAGGAAATACAAATATGAGGACGGAACTGCAGATTCGGCTGTCAGTGCAGGCGGCGGCTACTTACGTCCCTGCGAGTGCGCCCAGAGCCGGATCTGTAGATGGGCCAGAAGCCGTTGGTCCCCGTCCTGAAGGTCGATTCCTGCGACATCGCATGCCCGCCGGAGCCGGTAGTGGACTGTGTTTCGGTGGATACCCAGTACTTCTGCACACCGGGTTACGTCGCCGAAAAAGTCAAGGTAGGTCAGCAGAGTGGTCGCAAATTCGGGGAATTGCCTGCACAGTTGCGTGATGCCTTCATGCCGCAGGCGTGTCTTCGATTCAAGCAGCTCAAGTAATTCATTGGTCAGAACGGTGGTCTCCACATCGCTGTAGGAGGCCACCTGCAACGAAGGAGTGGCTGCAATAACCGTCAAAACACTGCGCACATGCTGAAGGGTAGTGTGCAGGAGGTCCAACCGGCTCACGACCGGTCCGACGGCCGCCTGGATCTGGAAATTAAGATGCATTCGGGCGTCCCGGACAATGACATTGATCAGGCGGTTTATGGCCGGCGGCGATTTCACCGGGTCGAGGTCCGGCAGAATAATGGCAATGTCCAGACCCATGGCGCCCACCACGGCGCCGGGTCGATATGCTGCTGCGTGAATTGACACCAAGTTGGCCAGCTCGCCCCGGCGCAGCTGCAGACCGGGAGCCGATTGATCCAGGCCCCCGCTGGATATCAGCACAAGTGCGGCAGGGTTGGACGGATCAATCCCCGCAGACTGGGCCTGGGAGTGGATCTGGGCCGTACCGCTGAGCAGGCTCGAGACACGGTCCCGACGCAACGATTGGGACTGCTCATTGCGGTGTCTTACCAACTCTGTGGCTGCATAACGTGCCGCTCCCACCAGGATCCTGTCCGCGTTGGACGCAAGGCGCTCCGTCCCTTCCTGCAGCCAGATGTAACCGAGAACCCGGCTACCCGCGTGGATGCCGATTGCGACTCGCTCACGCAGGCCCTCCTGCGGGTTGGCCTCGATATGAATCGGGGCTTCAACCTCTCGCAGATGCTTATAGACACCGGAGTCCTTCAGTAGCTTCTGGTACCGTTCGGGGCCCCGCCTTGCCAAAATCGAGAGCCGGCGGAGCTCATCCACTTCATTGGACGCCGGCGAATATGCCAAAACCCTGTTGGCCGTGTCCTCGATGACAACGTGGCCATTGGCCATCGTCGCCGTGGTCTCGGCGATGGTGAAAAGGTCCCGATGAATGATCGTGGATGCGTCTGCGGCAGTGGATGGTTCACCGATGCGCTCCTTCGCAATGCTCTCAAACTGGTCCCAGCGCATGCTGGGTACAACAGCTATGAGGCCGATTCCTGTCGGGCGAAGAAGTTCTTGAACGGCTTCCAGCTCGGCTTCGGTCCCCTTGATCGCGATAGCAGTAGGGAAGTCCTGTATAAGCCTGGTAACTTTCGGCAGTGCCGCCCTGCCCCGTGAACCAATGAGCAAAACGAGCGCCCCATGCTGGACGTTTCCGTCGTCCTCGGCGTCGACGATGACTGTTTCGCGGACGTTCTCGTTATCCGGGGCGGGAGCGAGCAAAAGCTGACCGCTGTCCACACCAAGGTCTTCAAGTATGTCGCTGAGCATGGTGCCGACAACGCCCTCATCTGTTTTCTGAGGTCTCACCGCCGTGTTCGCTTCCTCTCACAATAGAAAATATCGAGCTCGGTCATCCGACCCTGGAATCGTGCATTTCAGGGTGGAGCAGAAATCAGCGCGTGGCCACGAACCGGCGAAGTCGCGACCCCGTTCGTGAGGCGCGAGGGCGCTCATAGCCATGAACATTACTCGCCCTACGCCGAACTGAAGTTGTCATCCGAGCACAACCACCTGCACGTGAAGTTGGCTGGCTGGACAGTTCATTCTCTCCGGCCGGGATCTACAGTTATTTTGTGTCTCTGGCACCCATGACGCGCCATCCAGGCGCCATCCACGAGGGCAGGCGGTCGACAAGTCTTGGAGCATGCAAGCGCGTTGAGAAGTACCGGAGTCAAAGTTGAGAAGTACCGGAGTCAAAGGAGACCCCAAGAGTGACGGGCGCGCTGACCACGGCACCCCCGGACCTCGTCACCGTGGTAATCGGTGGATTGAGAAATTAAGAGATAGCTGCAAGAGCCCGCCCGGGAGATGTATTCCCTGACATAGTCCTTGGCCGAACCGCCTGCCGGAGCGTCTCATACGCGCTGTCCGGATACCAGCACGGAAACAGGGTGCTGGATGGCGGGTACCGCGTCGCCGCAGGGCAGGGCAGGGCGCCCGCCAGCGGACAGGCATTTCAGGCCTGCTGCGCGGGTTCCTCGGCCCGTAGCTGATGCCGTTATGCAGGTCCTGGCGGGCATCCACAACCAAAATTTAGGAAGTTCATGACCACCAAAACCCCAACCGCAGGTCTTGACCCCGCCGATGCCCTGGAAAACACCAGGGAGCTTCTGGGAGACCGATCAGCCTCCGTACAGGATTTTTCGAGAGAAGAAGCGGGATACCACAAAACTCTCAAACCACGGCAGATCCAAATGATCGCTATTGGCGGCGCGATCGGAACCGGACTGTTTATGGGAGCCGGCGGACGCCTGAATGGTTCCGGACCGTCGCTGATCCTCGTTTACGCCGTCTGCGGCTTCTTTGCGTTCCTGATCCTGCGTGCCCTGGGCGAACTGGTCCTTCACCGCCCGTCGTCAGGCTCTTTCGTTTCCTACGCCCGGGAGTTCTACGGTGAGAAGATGGCCTACACCGCCGGCTGGCTGTATTTCCTGAACTGGGCCATGACCTCGATCGTGGACGTCACCGCGGTGGCGCTGTACGTCAAGTTCTGGGGCCAGTTCTGGGCGCCGATCCAGACCGTCCCTCAATGGCTAATCGCTCTGCTCGCTCTTGTTGTTGTCTTGGGTCTGAACCTGGTCTCCGTCAGGATCTTCGGAGAGATGGAGTTCTGGTTCGCACTGATCAAGGTGACGGCTTTGGTTGCCTTCCTCATCGTTGGCGTGTGCTTCATTCTCTTCGGCGGGAAAACCGACATTGGCGTCCCTGGGCTGGGCGTGATCCTGGACAACGGCGGGGCTCTCCCCACAGGTGCCGTGGCACCTCTTCTGGCAATCAGCGGTGTCGTCTTCGCCTACGCCGCCATTGAACTCGTCGGCACCGCAGCAGGTGAAACGGCCAATCCGGAGAAAGTCATGCCCAAGGCTGTCAACACTGTGGTCCTCCGGATTGCCGTCTTCTACATTGGTTCGGTACTGCTGCTGTCCCTGCTGTTGCCTTTCACGGCTTACAAATCCGGCGAATCGCCCTTTGTCACGTTCTTTTCCCACCTCGGAGATTCCCACGCCGGGGCAATCTCCGCATCGATAATGAATTTTGTTGTCCTCACCGCGGCCCTGTCGAGCCTGAATGCGGGACTTTACTCCACTGGCCGGATTCTGAGATCCATGGCGGTCAATGGTTCAGCACCGCAGTTCACTGCGAAGATGAGTAAATCCGGCGTCCCTTATGGCGGGATCCTGCTGACGGCGGTCATCACTCTTCTCGGCGTCGGACTGAACGCCCTTGTCCCGTCCCAGGTGTTTGAGATTGTGCTCGAAGTGTCCGCTGTTGGAATCATCGGCGGCTGGGCAACCATCATGCTCTGCCACATCAAGCTCCAGAAATGGGTCAGGCGCGGCCAGGTTGAACGACCCTCTTTCCGCCTGTTCGGAGCGCCCTACACCTCATACCTCACTCTCGGCTTCCTCGCCTTTGTCTTGGTGACAATGGGTTTCTCCGAAACAGGACGCTGGGTCCTGGCATCCCTGCTGATCCTCGTCCCCGTGCTCATCCTCGGCTGGTTCGCCTGCCGGAAGCGGATTCTGGAAACTGCAGTGCCCCTGCGCGGAGATACAGGGGAGCCCCGGTCATCGCAGATCGCCCCGACGATGACTCCCCAGCGCGCACGGTGACACGGTAAAACAACGTTCACGCGTTTGTCGCGTCGCCAGGGATAACAAACCTGCTGGCGCGCTCTCGGCGGGCACCTGAAACAGCTGCCCGCCGAGAGCCACGATTTGTGTCCCGGCCATGCCC